>JBOGTO010000342.1:0-12972 GCA_050695155.1 Ktedonobacteraceae bacterium | reverse complement strand
AGAGAGGCAAGGCGACCGCAAGGGTCGCCTCTACTAAGGATAGCCTGAAGGGTCACTTCGTCGTCTTAGTAGAGGCGACCCTTGCGGTCGCCTTGCCTGCCCATCCCTTGCAGTCGCCTTTGCGCCTCCCCTTTGCTTGCTTGCCCATCCCTTGCAGTCGCCTTTGCGCCTCCCCCTTGCTTGCCTCGTACCCGACTTTTACACCACCCTGCTTACTAGTCAGCCAATCCCTCCCCTACGGAACAGCCTCTTGCGGGATCGCTTCTACCGTTGATGCTTGAGGTGAGGCCAGCGCGGCGCGCGCTTGCAGTTTGGCGCGGCGCTTCGTCTCGATTACGCTGCGCCAGCGATCGCCCATCTTCATCCAGGGCTTCTCTACCAGAATATAGGAGAGGAAGGCGAAAGGGAAAATCACGAGAACGGCCCATATCCAGTGTGTGCCATAGGCGACATACATGTTGCTGATATGTAGCAAAGGCAAAATCCGCGACTGGAAGAAGATCAGCAAAGGTAGATGCCACATATAGAGGCTATAGGAAATCAGGCCGATCCAGCGCAAGGGCGACCATTCGAAAGGGCGTTTGAGAGAAGTTGGCCCGTAGAGGATGGCCGCGATACACGCGCCAAAGCCAAACGCGAGCATTATTTCGTTGATCCAATCGTAAGCCGGGTACAGACCATTCAGGAACGGCCAGCCGTGCATTTCGTGGTTGAAATGCCACATGGCATCAAAAACGCATATCAGGATACCGATACCCCACAACCACAGACTAAGTTTGCGCCACGTTCCGGCAAATTTGGGGTTCGTCGAAGGATGCTGAACGTAAATGTAACACAGGCTAATGAACATGCCCACCGCGAAATCTTCCGTATACTTGCCTACAATGCCAAAGCTGAAAAACAGGAACACATTCAGCGCCGGACGTGGCACCAACACCGATTGCCTGGGATTCGCCATAAAATATTCACCGAAGAGGCGCGCGCCGAGCGCCAGTACAATCAGTACGCCCAGCCACAACGTCACCCGCTTGAAACGTTTGCGTTGCGGCGTCCTTTTGACCAACCATGCAATTGCCAGGGCAATAAGCGGCAACATCATATAGAACTGCCACTCGGTTGCTAGCGTCCAGAATGGACCATTGATGCGGCGGAACGTTTCTGTCGTAGAATCCATAAAAAAGGTTAAGAAGAGAAAAAGGTCCTTCAAGTGGACGGGTTGCAGGTATTCAGGATACGCCAGTAAAATAAGCAGAAGCAGACAGACATAATAGCCGGGGATGATGCGCAAAAAGCGGCGCATGTAGAAGACGCGCGCAAGCGGCCAGGAAGTATTAAAGAGTAGCGATTTCGCAAATGGCATAAAAAGCAGAAAACCAGAGAGGACAAAGAAGAGTGTTACCCCCGTGCCACCAGCCGTTGAAACCGACGAGGCCAGTTGATTCGACATACGATTCCACAGGTTATCGCCGGTCATACGGTTGATATGAAATACCATCACCATCAGAAATGCTACCGCGCGCACACCATCGAGTACCGCGATATTGTTCTGTTTGCCGCCGACTTGCCGGTCTTCCAGCATCCGCGCTATCCATTGACCTACGCGCCGCAATACATGTCGTTTCTCGTCCAATGGTTGTTCTATCACATTTTGTGTGTCAATCATCATCAAATATTCTCTTATCCAGGTCAGATCAGGTGCTTTGCTTACATTACTAACGGATAACATCGCCAGAAAGGCCCGCTTCCTGTACTTTTTAGAAAGATTCTCCCCTGATCCGTAGGGGCGGGAGTGGTGTGGATGTGGGGTGGGGGCCTTCAAGGCCGCCCGCGTGCCTGTTGCTTTGTCCACCACAGAGGCAATACATCCCCACCCCTACGGGCGGCCTTGAAGGCCCCCACCCCACATCCACACCACTCCCGCCCCTACGGATGATGCGGCTCCTTGCGGGTGGTCGGCTCCATCACACCACACTACAGGGCATTACTCTTAGCCACGAATTACCCAAATGTGAAAAAGATCATAGCGCGTTCGACGTAGTATTCTATAGTATATGAGATTAATTTGTGCTAAACTAGCCCCAAAATGACAGGAGTGAGGCATGGCAGAGACAGCGCGCGAGGATGAGTTGTTGCTCATTGCTCGCAGCCAGCGTGGGGATGTCGATGCGTTTAATCAGCTCGTGCTGCGCTACCAGCAAGCCGTATTTACGGTGGTAATGCGTATGCTCGGTGATCGTGATATTGCTGCTGATGTCACGCAGGAGACATTTCTTGCTGCCTTCCGCGCCATGCCAAATTTCCGGGGCGGCTCCTCATTTCGCGCCTGGCTGATGCGTATCGCCTCCAACCAGTCGTGCGACCACTGGCGGCGCACCCATCGCCATCCCGTCGATTCGCTGGACAGCCTCACCGACGAAGATGAACCAGCCAGCGCCGCAGTCATGAGTTCCCTGATCGAAACCGCGCAAGATGTCAATCCCGAAGAGGCCTTGTTGACGCAGGAACTCCAGCAGATCATCCAGCTTGGATTAGAGGAACTACCGCTCGACCAGCGTGTGGCCGTCGTCCTGTGCGACATTCAGGGAATGAGCTACGAAGAAATCGCCATCGCTACCGAGACTACGCTCGGCACAGTGCGCTCGCGTATCGCGCGCGGCAGAGCGCGGTTACGCGCCTACTTGCTGCAACACAGGGAACTATTACCCGGCAATTATCGTTTACTCTCTGATAGAGAATAATATTACTACACAGACGGAGCATTCGCGTGACACAGCAGGAGCATCTAACAACGGAGCAGCTATCAGCCTTTCTGGATAAGCAGCTTACTCCCCAGGAGCAGGCTTTTTTTGATGCTCACCTGCAAAGTTGCCAGCGCTGCCAGAATGCTCTCGCAGAACTACGCCGCACCGTCGCCCTGCTGCACGCCATGCCGCAGCCGCAACTGCCGCGCTCTTTCACACTGCCAGCCACTATCTCGAAGACACAAACTCCGCGCCCGCAGCCGCAGCCAGCGCGGCAAGGTCGTGTTTTGAGCTATACTCTGCGACGCACCGTGCGAGCGGTCAGCACCCTGGCAGCAGCCGTAGCCGTCATCTTCATCCTATCCGGCCTGCTGGCAAACGTCCATCTGGGCGGCGGCGAGTCGGCATCAACAGGGGCTCCCGTTTACGGCACGGACTCGAACGGTACTACCCACTCCCCTGCCGTCGGGCCAAACGCCACTAAGGGAGCGCAAACACAGGGCAGTACGCCCAAAGCAGCCGGTACACCTAATATAAATGGTCATCATAGCGGTACACCGAAGGCATCGTCAGTCGCCACGCCAACGCCCATACCTACTTCGACACCCGCCAATGGAGTAAGCAATGGAACCGGCACCACCGGTCCGCCCACATTACCGCCCGCGCTAGACCTCAGCCAGCCAGCGGGACGCCTGACACTGGGCGCGCTCCTGTTGCTCTTGAGCATCGCCGGCTTCATCGCCACCCGCCGCCGCAGGCGCAATACAGTTTCGTAAAATGATTTATGGAAATGCAATGCCTACTGAGGCAAGTCCCTGTTTCATGGTGGCGGGCGTTAAAGGCTGGATCACGACGGAGCGCACCACGCCGTGACTGTCGATAAAGTAGGTGGTCGGAATAGCGGTCACGCCATATTGCTGGTTGATGTTCCCACCCTGATCAAAGAGCAGGGGATAGGTAACGCCGTACTGGCTGCCGAAGGTGCCAATATCCTCTTTGGGATCAGACTGATTAATGCCTAGCAGCGCAAACTGACCATTGCTATCGTAGCCCTTATAGACACGTTCGAGGTAAGGAACTTCCGCCAGGCAGGGCTGGCAAGATTCGGAGTAAAAATTTAGCACAACGGGATGGCCGCGCAAAGCTGCCAGGCTCATAGTGCTACCAATGCTCCCTCCGCCATAAACGGGTAGCGTAAAATTTGGCGGAGGCGTCCCAATCGGAATACCGCCCGTAGGCGTCTGCGCAGGCGCGGGCCAGAATGCTAATAGGCTGAATATGACTGCCAATAGCCCGATCGCGCCCAGCACCAGGAAAATAACTCTGCGATGCCGGATGGGTTTGCGGGGGCGGCTGGCATAATGCGCCGCCAGTTCCTCCTTGAGTTCTCTGCGCTGCTCGCGCGCCACATTCTGTTCGCGTTGTTCGTCGCTCACTTTTCGGGCCATGCAATTGCTCTCCTTTTTGTCAGAACATACTATAATCGTCTGAGCAGGCATACGCAAGTGTATTGAGGTTTTTACAGATTTCTTGAGAATTTGGCATTGACGAGACCGTCAACCAGGAGTATGCTACGTAATAAAGTCCGGTGTTATTTTACATATTTCAGCATACATACAGGTGGGACGCAATCATGCCAGACAACACAGTATTACTTGCTTTCGCCATCGTTAATGTCGTAGTAACGGGCCTCTTCGCCGCAGTCGTTTCGCGCCAGTTCGCGCGCAGGCGGCGCATTTATCAACTTTACTGGATGATTGCCCTGCTGATGGCATTTTTCGCCACCGTCAGCTACGTCTGCATGGTACTCCTGGGACCCACGAGCGGCGCGGGCGTGATCTTCTTCCGCGCCTACTACATTCTGGGAGCCGCGCTCGCGCCATCCTGGCTGGGACTGGGCAGCATCGCACTGGTGGCGGGGCCGCGCGCAACGCGCATTTGTTTTGCCATACTCACAACGCTGAGCGTGATTACGGCAGCGATCATCGCCATCGTGCCGCTTGATATGCACGCTCTCAGCCAGGTGGCGGGAACTCCCGGCACCGGCATATTAGAGAACCAGGCCGCGTGGTTGCCATTCACCATCACCCTGAACTCACTCGGCGTGCTGGCAGTGGTAGGAGTCGCCATCTACTCTGGTTGGAAATTGGTGCGCCGCCAGTCAAGCGTAGGTGGTTTCCGTCCAGGCAACCTGTTATGGGCCAATGTGCTGATTCTCATCGGCGACCTGCTCAATGCATACGCGGGCGCGAACGCGCGTGTCTTCGGCCAATCCGGCTCATTCTGGCTGGTGATGAGCGCTGGCTGGATCGTCTTCTTCGCCGGTGTCCTGCTGACCAGCAGGCGTTCAGCCGCCAGCAAAGCGGCCAGTGAAGTTGCTAATGCGCAGGGAACGGTTGCCTCCTCTCGCTAATCATGCGATAATAGGCGCACAAATTGGGTAGGAGGTAACGGTTACTTGGATAGCGGCGTTCAAACCAACACCGTAGACGACATAGAACAACTTCGACAACAGGCGCGCCAGTACACACAGGCCAGACAATGGGCGGAAGCGCGTAAAACATATACGACCTTGCTGCAATATGACGAGGAAGACGAAGATACCCTGCTGGGTCTCGCCCACGCGCTCGATATGCAGGGCGACTATGCTGAACTGCTCGCAACAGCGCACGCAGCCACGCGGCTCAACCCTGGCTCGGCGCACGCGCTGGCCTATAAAGCAAGGGCGCTGCAAAAACTCGAACGTCTCTCCGAGGCTACCATCGCCAACGATCAGGCGTTACTGCTCGACACCAACCTGGCGATGGCATGGTTCAATCGCAGCGGGCAACAACTTTTGCAAGAGCATTTCCCGGAAGCATTGCGCTACACGGAACGCGCCCTTGAACTCGATAGCACCGACGCGCGTATATGGGCCAATAAAGGGCTGGCTCTCGTGCAACTCAACCGCCAATTTGAGGCGCTGGAAGCAGTAAATCAGAGCCTGCTTTACGACCCCGATTATATGGTCGCGCTCACCCTGAAAGGCGAAATATTGCGCCGCTTCGGGCGCCTGCCCGAAGCCGTCCAGACCATGCAACACGCGCTAGAAATCGCGCCCGGCGATATTCCATCGCTCAACATACTGGCCCAGGCGCTGCGCACCCAGAGTTCCTATGAAGAACTCCTGACGGTCACAGGCCACCTGGTAGAACTCGCGCCCGACAGCTTTTTCGCGTGGGATAGCCACGTCTGCGCCCTGCGCGGTCTGGGTCACTTTGAGGCAGCCACCGAGGCTATTGAGCGCGTATTGGAATTGGACCCTACCAACGCGCGCTATATGATGATCAAAGCCGACAACCTCTATCGCCTGCAACGCTACCGCGAGGCCGTCAGCGCCTCCGAACTGGCCCTGCAAATCGACGATGAATACCCGCCCGCGCGCCGCATCCGCGAAAAAGCCATTCGCGCCATGTACCAGCAGAAACGGAAGAAAAAGTAGTTGACCAGAGGTGGTAGGCGACCTGCTGTTGCCTGTCATTCTGAGCGCAGCGAAGAATCTCATTGTCGCAAACAGAGATTCTTCGCTGCGCTCAGAATGACAACAGGCGGTTAGCTACACTGTCCCGTAGGCGCAACCAGTACAGGAGCCAGCGCATTGGGGCTGGTAACGATTACGCCGCCCTGCGACGGATAGGTATGGTCGGCCGGCAACGGGCCGCTCCAGGTGAAAGAGTAGGTTCTGGTGGTTACGCCTGGGTCGAAAGCCAGGCTACCAGAATTGTTGCCGCGCCCGTTGTTGACGGTATATTGAAACTGAACCGTGCCACCACTGCTGTTCGGCGCGACATGGAATGTTGCTGTGTACGTGACGGTCAGGTTGGTGCCGCACTTCATGCCTGCTATTGATGTTGGACTGACAGCCATCGTAACGCTGGTCACGTTGAATGCGGCAGATGAACAGGTCCCCGTTGGCCCCAGCATCGGAGAGCTTACCGCATTCGGGCTGGTGACAACCACACCGCCCTGCGACGGGTAGGTATGATCGAATGGTAACGCGCCGCTCCAGGTAAATGCGTAGGTCTTAGTAGTCTCACCTGGTCCGAAAGTCAGGCTGCCCGTCTTGCTACCGCGCCCATTGTTGACGGTGTATTGAAACTGAACGGTACCGCCATTGCTGCCCGGCGCAACATGGAATGTTGCGGTATATGTCACAGTCAAGTTAGCGCCGCACGTCATGCCCGCTATTGATGTCGGGCTGACCGCCATATCTACCGCAGTGACCTTGAATAACACGGGAGCCGTAGTAGCTTTTGCTGTAGGAGTCACTGTATGTTTTGCTGGCGGCGGACTACCGGTAGGATTAGAACCATTCCTATTATTCCGCACCGATTGAAACACAAGCGCCAGACTGCCAACCAGTATCACCAGGAAGACAGCCGCCGCCAGCATACCGAGCCGCTGCGCCACCGATGTGCGCCGCTTGCGCGAAGCTGAATTGTCGGGTCGGCTCTGTGGAATTTGCATATGTATCACGTTTCCTTTCTCGGATTCGCGTGGTAAATTTTGTAAAGGAGGAGTTGTACGCGCAATGCGGTTCCAGATGCGATCTAGCATCTCCTGCTCTTGATGAGTGTTAGCCCCGTAAACGCTGCGAAGATACGCCATTACCTCGGCATCGGCTTGTTCGCCTTCCTTGCGTTGGCTCACACGCTTAATTTGTCCGTCTATTTCATCAGGGGTGAAAAATTCATCCTGGTAAGTCATTTCGCTATTTTCCCCCTCCGTGCCGGTAGATTCTCCGCAAAAGATTTAAACTGCGTGAAAGGGTTACGCGCACAGCATTTTCTTGCTTCCCCAGTGTCGCCGCGATCTCGCCACAGGATAAATCTTGACCAAAGCGCATTCGTAGAATCTCCTGTTGAAGCACAGGCAAGCTTTGTAGATGCGCGTACAAATCCATATAGTCTTCTTGCCGCAACGCTGCATGTTCGGGACCAAGCACCTCATCCTCAAAAAGATGTTCAGTCACATGCTCGAGGCTCAGACTCTGACGGGTTTTCGAGCGCCGGTAGGTATCGATCACTTTATTGCGAGTAACTCGCCAGAGCCACAACTGCTGCGCTTTTTCTGGCAGTGCGGCAAACTTTGCATTCTCGATGGCAGCCAGAAATACTTCCACCACAATATCTTCCGCGTCTTCTTGTGAGACAATATGCAAACGCACATACGCGAGCAACCCTGGCGCATATTTTCTGTACAGGAGAGCCATTTCAGGCTCCTGCTGTGGCCCATATATGTTTGCTTGCATCAATTCCTCACATGTGTTTGAGTACTCACCATACATATCGTTTTGAGCAATGAAATATTACAAAAATGGAGAACAATCGAGGTTTCCTGATGAATAAGCCGAAAAAGCATCAAGGCGGAGGCACGGTGCCGGATGAACTATCCCCCAATCAATCTTTCCAATGTTGGCAGCAGCACATCGTCGCGCCGCGCCTGCAATAGTTCGCGCAGGCGATCAGCCACAACCACGCGAATGCGGCGCTGGTGCTGTTCATAACGGGCAAGGTCATCGGGTTGCAGACCGGTGGCCTCGACCCAGGGAACGAGCGAGTCCATGCCGACCGGGGGATTGGCGAAAGACACCCATACATCCATCTCCCATTTTTCAGGGCGCGGAATATCGAAAAGCACTTCGTAGTCGGCGATTTCGGTATCGAGCTGCTTTGACAGTTCCGCCGCCAGGCTCTGCTCGATATGGCGGCGGCGCTGCGCATCCCAGAAAAGTGCATCCAGTTGGCGATAGAGGCGACCCGCCGGGCGGCTAACCTCCAACACGCCCTTGTATGGACGGCGCATCTCCAGCGCCTGCGACAGCGCCTGCGAGCTGGCGGGCATAGAGGCATCAGCGAGCAGCACCAGGATAGATGCGTCGTCCAATCCAATCAGGCGTTCAGCCTGCAACGCGCCACTCAACAGGCCATCATGTACCGCGCGCATCAGCATCATCTGGAGCGCGCGGGCGGTGTGATGCCAGTAGATATTATCGAACATCTCCTGCCGCGCGTGGAGCAGCGAATGTAGCGGGCTGATACCCTTGTGCGTCACCACGATACGACGCTGTCCATTAACATTTGGCGAGATACGCAAGGCCCCCTGGAGACGCGCCACATCCACGCCGCCGTAGGGAACATTACAGGCGCGCGCGTCACGCGGCAAATAATCGAGCTTATCGACATCCAGCGCGCCGCTCAACAACGTACTCAGTAATTCGTCATCGGCAGGCAAGCTTCGCATTCGCGGTGGATCGATAAAGTCGGCTACACGCTCCGGCGAGAGATGATAATCGCGTTCAAGGATAGTGGCAATCTCGCTCGTTTCGATGATGGATCGTCCCACTTTTTCGTGCATGATAATGGGATGCCCCAGTTCCTCTATAGTATGCGAGAAAGGATAATGCCCTATATCGTGCAGCAGAGTTGCCACAAAGAGCGTCTGTACGCTGCTGACTGAGACCCCAAACAGACCACCATCCGCGCCGCGCTGCAAGAGAAAACGCAGCGCGCGTAAGGCCAGGTAATAACAACCCAGGCTATGTTCGTAGCGCGTATGCGTCGCCCCCGGCCAGACGCGATACACAAAACCAAGCTGCTTGATTTTCTGCAAACGCAAAAACGGCGCGGTACCAATCAGCTTTTCTTCGCGGGGGCCGAGGGGAATCAAATCATACAGACTATCGCGTACCGTACTAACCGGCAGTTCATCTGGTAATAACGGAAAACCGGATTCATCCACCCATCCTGGCCGCATATCAGGCAACACAACACTCCCATTTTCGCTCTGGAAATCGCTCTGTTGCTGTTTTGCGCGCGCTTTTTTGGGTCGCTCAGTTTGCATACTCATGCGTCGATTGTAGCAGAAGAACGGGAATAATGTCCAGAGCTTGGAGGAAGGCGACCGCAAGGGTCGCCTCTACTATGAACAAGTGGGCCTGGCAAGCCGCTTTGTGGTCATAGTAGAGGCGACCCTTGCGGTCGCCTTCCTCATTCACTCGACTTGGACATAGCCCTGGTCCAGCATAAAAACCACTTGACAATCTACCGGCTTGAGTGCTATTCTGTATTTGCAGTCTCATGGTGAGACTGCTAGCAATCATCATTGACAAACATCGTATCATAGCAACATCGCGGATGTTGCAAGGACGTATCTACCTATGATACCCATGACCCAGCGCAAACAGGACATCCTGCGCGCGCTCGTCGAAGAATATATCCATAGCGCGACGCCTGTAGCATCTGAAACGCTGGTGCGCAAATATCGCCTGAATTATAGTTCGGCTACCGTGCGGCACGAGTTGGCCGGGCTGGAAGAGGCCCATCTGATCTACCAGCCGCATACCTCGGCGGGGCGCGTCCCTACCGACCTGGGCTATCGCTACTTCGTAGAACATCTCATGCAGGAGTCCGCGCTTTCGCTCAACGAGCAGCGCCTCATCCGCCACCAGTTCTACCAGGTGCAGGATCAGCTCGACCAGTGGGTACGTCTGACCGCCTCGGTGATGGCGCGTTTGCTGCATAGCGCGGCAGTCATGACATCGCCGCGTTCTAATGTGGGTCTTCTCAAGCACTTTGAACTGCTCTCGGTAACAGACCTTTCAGCGCACCTTGTACTGGTGCTGCGCGATGGCACCGTGAAGCAGCAGCGTCTGTTGCTGGAGGCTCCCATCGACCAGGCCGAGTTGAGCGCATTGGCGGAGCGGCTGAATCAGGTCTTTCAGGGCAAGAGTGCAATAGAGGTCGCGGCGAATTTAACCACTATGGATTTCTCGCCTGTCGAGCGGCTAGTCGGCACAACTATTGCGAACATTCTGGAACAGCATGGCGACCCGCTGGGCGATATATTCTACCGCGAAGGCGTGGTCAATATTCTGGATCAGCCAGAATACAGCCGTATGGGGCCGGAGGAGGAGCGCAACGAGCGTGTGCGCAAGGTCATGGAAGTGTTGGAGCAGAATCGCTTCTTACCCGTCCTGGCCTCGCAACTGCGCACCTCTGACGGGGTTCAGATCATCATCGGAGGCGAGAACGAGTGGGATGAGATGCGCGACGTAAGCCTGGTGGTCGCTCGCTATGGTCAGGAAGGCAAAGTCGGCGGCTTACTCGGCGTGATCGGCCCAACACGTATGCAATATGGACGGGCTATCGCTGTCGTGCGCTATATGACACAGGTTATGAACGAATTGCTGGCAGAAATGTACGGCTTCGAAGAATAACTGAAATTTAAGAAAAAAAACGAATGTATAGGAGGCAACAGTGCCAAAAGTTATCGGAATCGATCTGGGAACAACCAATTCGTGCGTCGCAGTCATGGAAGGCGGAGAACCCGTCGTCATTCCTAACGCGGAAGGCGCGCGCACCACACCATCTATTGTAGCGGTCAATAAAAGCGGCGAGCGCCTGGTGGGTGAAGTTGCCAAGCGTCAGGCCGTCACCAACCCGGAGAACACCGTCTACTCGATTAAGCGTTTCATGGGTCGCAAATACGATGATGTTGAGGTAGACCGCGACAAGCGGCTGGTCCCTTACAAAGTGGTACGCGCCAGTGGTGGAGATGCCTGGGTGGAAGTGCAGGGCAAGCAGTACAGCCCGCCCGAAATCTCCGCTATGATCTTGCAGAAACTCAAGACCGACGCGGAAGCCTACCTGGGCGAGCGCGTCGTACAGGCCGTAATTACCGTTCCTGCTTACTTCAACGACGCGCAGCGCCAGGCCACGCGCGACGCCGGCAAGATCGCCGGACTCGAAGTGCTACGTATCATCAACGAGCCGACTGCCGCGTCGCTGGCCTATGGCCTGGACAAGAGAAAGGACGAGCGCATCGGCGTCTATGACCTGGGCGGCGGCACTTTCGACATCTCCATTCTCGAACTGGGCGATGGTGTCTTTGAAGTGAAAAGCACCAACGGCGATACGCATCTGGGTGGCGACGACTTCGACCAGCGCGTCATCAACTGGCTGGCCGACGAGTTCCGCAAGGAGCAGGGCATCGACCTGCGCCAGGACCGCATGGCTTTGCAGCGTTTGAAAGAGGCAGCCGAGAAGGCCAAGAAGGAACTCTCCAGTTCCATGCAAACGGAGGTCAACCTGCCCTTTATCACGGCAGATGCCAGCGGCCCTAAACATCTGAACGTACCGCTCACGCGCTCCAAGCTGGAGCAACTGGTCGAGGACCTGATCGAGAAATCGCGCGGCCCCGTCATGAAGGCGCTGGCAGACGCCAGTGTGCGCCCCGGTGACATCAACGAAATCGTGCTGGTGGGCGGCCAGACCCGTATGCCAGCAGTGCAGACACTGGTGCGTCGCATCTTTGATCGTGATCCCCATCGCGGCGTGAACCCCGATGAGGTCGTCGCAGTTGGCGCGGCCATCCAGGCCGGTGTGCTGACAGGCGATGTCAAAGACGTGCTGCTGCTCGACGTGACCCCGCTTTCGCTGGGCATTGAAACACTGGGCGGCGTCTCCACCAAACTGATCGAGCGCAATACCACCATTCCAACCCAGAAGAGCCAGGTCTTCTCAACCGCCAGCGACAACCAGCCCAGCGTCGAAATCAACGTCTTGCAGGGTGAGCGCGAGTTCGCAAAGGACAACCGCTCGCTGGGCAGCTTCATTCTCGATGGCATTCCGCCTGCTCCGCGTGGCGTGCCACAGGTTGAAGTAACCTTCGACATCGATGCTAACGGTATCGTCAATGCCTCGGCTCGTGACAAAGGGACAGGCCGCGAACAGAAGATTACCATCGTGGCATCCAGTGGTCTTTCCAAAGACCAGATCGATAAAATGGTGCGCGACGCCGAAGCACACGCCAGCGAGGACAAGCTACGCAAGGAAGAGGTGGAAGAGCGCAACCTGGCCGATAGCGCCGCCTACCGCGCCGAGAAGAGCATCACTGACCTGGGCGACAAGCTCACTTCCGAGCAAAAGGGCGAACTCGAAACAATGATCGCCGACGTGCGAGCCGCGCTTGCAACCGACGATGTCTCGCGCATCAAATCGTCGCGCGAAGCGTTGGAGCAGGCATTTTACAAGATCAGTGAGTCCATCTATCGCTCTGCTGGCGGCCCCGGCGGCGCGGAACAGGGTCCCACAGATCAGGAACCACAAAACGGCTCCCCATCTCCCGACGAACCCATTGAAGGCGAATACAAAGAGATGTAATATATCAGGTGGGATGCGGTGTATGTAGG
>JBOGTO010000341.1:0-6214 GCA_050695155.1 Ktedonobacteraceae bacterium | reverse complement strand
ATGACGGTTCCTCCTGGTTGATAGATCATTCTTCTGCCAGGAGTGTACCGCTTTTGCTCCTCTCCGCGCCAGGCTACGATGTCAGGACTCCTTTCCGGTCACGAGGTGGGTAAACCATACAGTCGCCACTACTATACACGAAAATGCGCAACTGTAGTATAGTAGTGGCGACCCTTGCGGTCGCCATGTGTTATGTGTGCGACTGTCCAGAAGCCTGCCGCGAAACAAAATTTATTTGACGTTTTATTTCAGGCGCACTATGCTTATATAGAGCCGACGAGATAAAGAGAGGAAATGCAAGTTGGACGATATTCGAGCGCAGCCAGGGGGAAAAACGTTGCCTCCTGTCGCGTGGAAAATCTGGTTGAAGACGGCGCGGCCTTTTTCATTGACGGCTTCCGTCAGTCCGGTGCTGGTTGGAACGGCGGTAGCGGCTTATGATGGCACGTTTAACATTGTGCGCTTTCTGGCAGCGCTGTTGGCGGGTCTGTTTCTACAGGTGGGAGCCAATTTTTTCAATGAGTATTATGATTACCAATACGGGCTGGATAGCCTTGAATCGTTGGGTTCTACTACGGTCATATTTCGTCATGAGATGACGGCGGCTCAGGTGCTGACGGGCGGTATTGGCAGTTTTGCCATTGCCTCTCTTTTAGGTGTTGTGCTGATCTTTTTAAGCGGCCCCGCCATCTTGCTGTTCGGGTTGGCAGGTATGGGCATAGCGTACTTCTACAGCGCCAGGCCGTTCAAGCTTGCCACACATGGGCTTGGCGACATCCTGGTATATGTTGCGATGGGCTTTTTGATGACGTGGGGAGCTTATTATGTACAGATTCCGCGCTGGTCATGGCTGGCTTTCGCGGCTAGCGTACCCGTTGGCTTGCTCGTTACGGCTATCATGAACATGAATAACGTGCGCGATTATCAGGACGACCTGGCGGTGCATAAGCTAACCCTGCCTGTACGTCTAGGCCAGGTCTTCGGCAAACGCTTTCACGCCTTTTTGCTGCTGGGAAGCTATCTGGTAGTAACGCTCTTTGTCTTGCTCAGATTGCTGCCGCTTTACAGCCTGGCGGTCTGGCTCACATTCCCCCTGGCCTTTAGTAACATGCGTGCGGTTCTGACGGCCACTGATCGCCGCGCGTTTGCCATTGGCATTAAGCGCACCGCGACGCTGCATTTTCAATTTGGGGCGTTGCTGGCATTGGGGATTGTAGTGGCGGCGCTAACAAAATCATTTGGTATATGACGACTCAAAGTAAGCCCAGGTTTAAGAGGATGACTGCAAAGCTATCTTTAGAAGAAAAATTCCGTGAGACGGGCGGCAAGCGTCCCTATGTGCAACGCTTATTTGGGCGCATCGCGCGTATCTACGACCCTATGAACCATTTGATGAGTTTTGGGCTGGATCGGCGCTGGCGTGCCTTTGCCGCGCGTTACCTGGCGCTGGGAACGGGTCAACTGGGGCTTGATCTTGGAGCAGGAACGGCGGACCTCTCTGTTGCTGTTATTCGCCGTTCTGGGCCGGGTACGCGCATGATCGGTATCGACATCACGCCGGAGATGCTTGAAATTGGACGAGCCAAAGTTGCCCGTCTGGGCCTGCGAGACCAGATCGAGCTGCGCGTGGGAGATGCCGAGCATCTTGATTTGCCGGATAACAGCGTAGATGGCTGCTGTTCCGCCTTTGCTGTGCGCAACCTGACCGATATTCGCCAGGGGTTCCGTGAGATGCTGCGCGTGACGCGGCCAGGTGGGCGCGTGGTTTGCCTGGAAATCAGTCACCCGCCCGGCAAAATTTTCGGCTCCCTCTTTCACTTCTACTTTTACAAATTAGCTCCCTTATTCGGCGCAATCACCGGCAAAGCTTTTGAAGAATACAACTACCTGCCCAATTCTCTTACAACCTTCCCCGATGCTCCCGCGCTACAAGCTATGATGGAAGAAGTCGGCTGGCAAGGTGTGCGTTTTTACCGGCTCACGAGAGGAATAGTCGCTGTGCATGTGGGAACAAAAGCGTAAGAGGCTTTAAGTGACGAGCGAACCGGCGACCAGCAATGGCGAGGTGTTGAGATGGCAGATAGCGACGGCGGCCGCATCGGCGGCGTCGTCGGGTCGCGGAACGGCTTTCAGCTTGAGCAGGATGCGCACCATTTCGCCAACCTGCTCTTTCTTCGCGCCGCCATAGCCGCTTACCGCCTGCTTGACCTGCATAGGGGTATATTCTGCTATCGAGAGGCCGCCGTTTGCCAGCGCCAGCATCGCCACGCCGCGCGCCTGCCCGACCATTAAAGCAGTGCGAGCGTTTTTGGCGAAGAAGAGTTCTTCCATTGCCGATTCGTCGGGGCGATAGGTGGCTATGATCTCGCTCAGGCGCGTGTAAATCTCCTGCAAGCGGCGCGAGAGCGGCATGTGCGCGGGTGTCGTGATGACATCACAGGCGATCATGCTCAATTCGCTGCCTTGCGCGGCCACGATTGCATATCCGACGATAGCGGTGCCGGGATCAATGCCCAGAGCAATGCGCGTGGCGGGCTGCGTCGCTCGCCGGCTGCTCTGTTCGGGCTGTATATCCATGTCGGCACTATCCTTCGTATGAAGAGGCAAACTCTTCTGGAATGTCCGCGTTGGTATAGACGTTCTGCACGTCATCCAGGTCTTCCAGTTTATCTACCAGACGCATGACTTGATAGGCGACCTTTTCTTCGGTCAGGGTGATCCTTGATTTAGGAATGAGCGTGCTTTCCGCTTTCAGCACGTTGCATTTCTGAGCATCGAGCGCCTGGCGCACTTTTTCGACATCGGAGGGATCGGTATAAATAATGAGGGTCTCGTCATCTGGCCCAACGGGTTCTACGTCGTCGGCTCCCATATCAAGAGCTTCGAGCGAAAGTTCGTCGGGGTCGTGACCTTTCAGTTCTACTTCGATGACGCCTTTGTTCTCAAAGAGCCAGTCAACGCTGCCATTTTCGCCCATGTTCCCGGCGTTGCGGTTGAAGGCGTTGCGTACTTCAGCGACGGTGCGATTGCGATTCTCGGTCAGCGTCTGTACCAGCATGGCGGTACCGCCTGGCCCGTAGCCCTCGTAGGTGATCTCTTCCAATTGCATGCCTTCGCCGCCGCCCATAGCGCGTTTGATGGTACGGTCGATATTATCCATCGGCATGTTGGCATCGCGCGCGCGTTGCACCGCCATACGCAGGCGGAAGTTGGCGTTGGTGTCACCGCCGCCGCCTTCGCGCACGGCCACGACAATTTCACGCCCTAATCGTGTGAAGAGTTGCCCTCTTCGCGCGTCGTTCACCCCTTTGGAACGACGAATCTGCGCCCATTTAGAATGACCTGACATATCAAAACTCCTATTTCGTCTTCAAACTGCACCTGTTACGAGAAAATAGATGTGTGTGCAAACCATGCGTGTGTGAAAAATACCTTTGTTTGCATTTTAACACGAAGTAGCGCCGACCGTCGAGGGGGTAATCATGCGCGCGCTAGCCATTCCTCGATGGCCTGGTTGACTTGCTGCGGCTGTTCGCGCATGACATAATGGCCCGCATCGGAGATCAAGCGTAAGCTCGATCCGGCGATATGTTCGCGCAGGTACTGGCTATACTTCACGGGTGTCAGGCGATCCTCTGTTCCGCAGATAATCAATGTTGGTAGATGGATTTCCGAGAGTCGCGCCATACAATCGAAGACGTTGCAGGCCGCCAGGTCGCGGTGCAGTATATAGGGCGCGGGTTTGTCTTGCTCTTCCTCTAGCATATCATCGAGCATAGCTTCTGTGTGATTGGGAGCAAATGCCAGACTCTTTAACTGGCGTGTGGCGTCATCGGGCGCGGTGCGGGTCGCTGCGAGCAGGTCTGGACGCACACGCAAACGCGCGCCCGTACCAATTAAAATCAATCCTCCCACTTCGTCGCCATATTCCAGGCCCATTGCCAGCGCTACGGCTCCGCCGAGCGAATGTCCGGCAATGATGGGATGCTCCAGGCCCATTTCGTTCCAGATACTATCATGCGCTGCCCAGGCATATTCTTGCACGCTCGCCTCTTGTGGGAGCGTATCGGCTCGCTGTCCATGCCCCGGCAAATCAATGGCGAAAGCGCGTTCAGCGCCGAAATAGTCCACCTGGAAACGCCAGACGCGGCTCGTGTCGCCTGAACCATGAATGAATACCAGAGGTTTCTTGTTAGTATTATCGAGCATCATTTGTTCGCCACCTCTCGCTGCTATTTGCTGCCAGTATTGAATCGTATTATATCACCCCTGGAATTTGGCAAATACACAGCCGGTCCTGTCATCCGTTGCTGCGCTCTGTCATTCGTTGCTGCGCTCTGTCATCCTGAGCGCAGCGAAGGATCTGCGTGCAGGGTGCGCAATATCTGGTGGGGCAGATTCTTCGCTGCGCTCAGGATGACAAACGAAGCGACGGATGACAGGATGAGGCGAGGGATGATATTGGCTGGCCTTGATTGTAAATGTTCATCAGGGTGTACCGACTCTGCGTATCTACAGATGAGGAGTGAACATTCTGAAAAGGACAGGTGAGACCTATGATGAATGAGATGAACATGCAAGAGCCGGAGCGCGGCCAGCAATCGGAGCAAGAGTGGCAGACAAATCTGCCATATGGTGAGTATCGTGCTGAATATCCAGGCAGGTATGAGCCTGAACAGCAGCAGAAGGTTTATCCACAGGCTGAGTCTGCGCGCTCAGGTATCGGGACAATTCTCGGTATTGTCGCTATTCTCCTGTCGTCGCTCGGCTTTTTTCTCGCGCTGGCGGGCATTGTGGGATCAGCGATTGTCTTGAAGTATGCCGCTGGACAGCAGGCGTTGCTGGCGGGAGGCGCAATCGGGCTGATAAGCTCCATTCTAGTGTTGCTCATGTTTGTTGCCATCTTTGTATTTGCTGTTATCGCCTTGGCGCGACCCCACATGTTCAGAGGATGGAGGGTGCCTCGCAGTCGTTCCCGTTGGCGCTAAAAGCGCGAATGTTTTTTGCTAAATAGTCCCCCGTATTCCAGGTGATATGCAGGGACGCGATTAATCGCGTCCCTGCATATCACCTCTTGCAAGCTTATGATACATGGTATACACTTGCGTGGGCGATGTTATAGGTAGCAAGCGGATACAACTCAACAGGCCGGATAACGTATAGTATGATGAGACGAAAGTAGGAGTGAGTGCCGAAAGATACAAACCATACTGGCGAGCGCAAAAACAATGCGCGTCAGTTGCTAGGGCGCAAGGGCGAGCAAATGGCGGCGGACGCTTTGCGCGAGCGTGGTTATCATATCGTGGAACACAACTTCCGCTGTCGTTATGGCGAAATCGATCTTATCGCGGAAGAGCAAGATGACCTGGTATTTGTCGAGGTGAAGACGCGCCGGGGAACGGCTTTCGGGCATCCTGAAGAGGCGGTAACGCTGACCAAAAGGCGCAAATTAGTGGAGGTTGCCTCCTATTATCTCGATTTACACGCATCGGGCGACCGTTCATGGCGGATTGACGTGGTTGCCATAGATTTTAACCAGGATGGGAAATTTCGGGAGATTCGGGTCTATCGACACGCGGTAAGCGAAGAATAAGATAAAATTAATTATGCAACCCAGGAAATACAGAGAAACGATGGGAAAGGCAGGCAGGACATGGCAGATTTTGTAGAAAATGCGAAAAATATGGTAAGCGCGGCTGTCAGCCGCACAAGCTGGCAGGCGCAGAAACAGTTGCGAGTGCGCGGCAAACAGGGTGAAATCGATCAATTGATGGAGCAACGCCAACAGTTGCTCGATGAACTGGCAAGAGTAGCTATGGACCTCTACCAGCAGAGCAGGCTCAGCGACGCCCAGCTTTCGCGTCTATGCGCCAGTATTCAGGAACTCGATCACGATATGCAGAATCGCCAGACTCAGTTAGCTGAAATCAAGAACGAGGCGTATATGGCGAATCAGTTTGCGCCGGGCGCGACGACCAATTACGCGCCGCCGCCGGTGACGCCCAATCCGGGTATGAATCCCAATCCCGCTCCAACATATACTCCGCCGCCGAATCCGCAGCAGAAAACGCAGACATGCCCCAATTGTGGCAGCCCGATACGACCAAATGCGCTCTATTGCCGCAGTTGCGGCGCGAAATTGCGCTAAACAGTGGAAAAAGTATTGCCAGGGCTAAGCAGTGGAAAAAGCCATATTGCCAGGCCGGACATGTCC
>JBOGTO010000340.1:0-6099 GCA_050695155.1 Ktedonobacteraceae bacterium | reverse complement strand
GCATAGTGGATACTGGTGGCCTCATTGACAGGCTCAAGGTCAATAGTTACCCTGGCGCGAAAAGCTCCGGCCATCGCCGTTGGTTCGCCCACCAGCTCGCCCATCATGTGACGGGGCGCATCGGCCTCCAATAACGTCCCCTTTGCACGAGAGTGGATGGTCATGAACTGCACCTTGACCGAGAGTACCGCTTCATAGTGGGTTGCATCCAGTTGCCGCGCCTGCTCGCAGCCCGGTATGACTTTACAGAGCTGCACCGGGTCGATCAAAACCTGCCAGACTTTTTCCTGGGGCGCGTTGACCGTGACTGTGCCTTGCAATTTCATAGTGTTCCTCCGAGAAGTGACGCCACCTCCTTTCCCATTGCCAGCGAATCGACATGATCGAGCGATGGAGCAATGACCGTACCAACCGCGTAAATACCGGGTATATTGGTCGCGTAGCCCGCATCCACCTGTACTGTGCCATCTTCAGATGTGCTGATGCCGCTGCCCTTGAGCCAGTGGGTATTCGCCATCATGCCCACGCCATAGACGAGCAGATCAGCCTCCATACGATAGATTTCTCCAGCGCGGCGCATTGTCACGCGCTCCAGGCGTGGAGAACCTTCGATGGCTACCAGTTGCGCCTCTGCCGACGCAATAAGCGAGACCGCGATGCCAGCGCCTGCCAGCCTCTGCGCAGTAATGCGGGTATAATGGGCATCGCCATACACGATAGCCTGTTTGCCGGGCAGGTAGCCCTGCGCAAGAAGTTGGTGAGCCATAATAGGCGTCATAACACCAACTGGACGCGAACCGGGAATCTGCGCGTGTTCGCGGGGAATTTCCAATCCGCCGCAGGCGATCAAGACGCGCTTTGCCTGCACTTGCTGAGTTCCCTGCTTTTGTCGCACCACCAGGATATGCGGCTCCCCAGCCTCAAATGCTGGCAACAGGCCAACCACCGTCGCGCCAAAGCAGGCCGTGATGCTTTGCGGGAAGCGTGTCGAGCGGATCAATTCCTCGAATACTTCAAAGCCGGGCGCGGGCAAGGCATGTTTGAGAAAACCGCCCGGCTCGTCCTGGTAATCCAGCACAATGGTGCGTTGGCGACCCAGGCCAGCAGCGATGGCACTCAATGCGCTCAGGCCAGCGCCAACAATAGCAAGATCGTATATGCCGCTCATCTAGTCATCCTCCTTGCCAGCCACACGAGCGACGACTGGCGATGAGCCGTCATAATTTTTGTTCAACGCAAGCGGGTCGCAACCATGCTGTTGTTGGAAGAGCTGCATCAAGCGAGGCATACAGATGTTGCCCTGGCAATCGCCGAGCATCGCGCCGGTGCGCCGCTTGAGGCCATCCAGCGTTTCGGGCGGCAATGGGCTGCGTAGAGCGGCCATGATTTCGCCGCGTGTGATCGAGCGGCACAGGCAAATTACGTCACCCTCATTGGCGCGCGTCTCGCTCAAATATTCGGGCAATTTCTCTACGAAATGCTCGCGCAGGTTGAGACCCAGTTGAGCGCGCGCAATGTCGCCCACATAACGCCCGATGGCAGGCGAGGCAGACAGCCCTGTCGAGCGAATACCCGCCACATGCAGTAGGCGCTCGCTGATAGTCGAGGGGTGAATAATATATTCTCCTGTGCTGCTCACCGCTCGCAAACCGGCGAACTGGCGCACACTGATAGCGTCTACCATTGCTGGCACCAGTTTAGCGATGCCCTGGCGAATGTGTTGCAGGCCCTCAGAGGTCGTGCCAAAGTCGCCTTTGTCCTGCACTTCTTCGGCGGTGGGACCAAGCATCACGCCGCCAAAGATGATTGGCGTCACCAGGATGCCTTTAGAGATGCGATTAGGAATGGGCAGGATGATTTGCGAAACGCCATGATCTTCTTCGACAATGATAAACTGGCCTTTGCGCGGGGTAAGCGTGAAGGTATCATCCCCGACCAGCCGCGCTACTTCATCTGACCAGAGGCCAGCCGCGTTGATAACCAGCGACGCAATGAAGCTGCGGCCACTACTGGTATGAACAGAGATATAACCCTCTGCTATACTCATGC
Source organism: Ktedonobacteraceae bacterium (assembly GCA_050695155.1). Classification (GTDB taxonomy): domain Bacteria; phylum Chloroflexota; class Ktedonobacteria; order Ktedonobacterales; family Ktedonobacteraceae; genus CF-113. The sequence continues at coordinate 4,050 of JBOGTO010000340.1, read as the reverse complement.
CGACCACAGCTTCGCCAGTGAAGACCTGCGCCCCATTCAGGACAGCGTTTTCGCAGTAGGCGCGCGTTGTCCAGAACGGGTCAATGATGCCTTCGCCCTCGACCAACGCGCCGCCGAGGATAGCGGGATTGATATAGGGAGCATTTTCCAGGATTTCCTCGCGCGTCAAAGGCTGGAGCGTTACGCCGTTGCGTTCGGCTTTGGGGATAATTTCGTTTTGTAGCGTGGCAAGTTCTTCATCGCTGGTGGCAATTAACAAGGCACCGGTCTGCAAATAGGGGATATGCAGTTGCTCGATGACTTGCGGCCAAAGTTCGCGCGCATCCGCAAGCAGGCGAGCCTCGAGCGTGCCGGGCGGCGCGTCAAAACCAGTATGCACGATGGCGCTATTGGATTTGCTGGTGCCTTCGCACACGTCCGGGTTGCGTTCGAGCAGAGCCACGCGCACATTATAACGCGATAGCTCGCGCAAGATGGCGCTGCCCACTACCCCGCCGCCAATGACCAGTACATCAACACGCTGTATGTCTTTTACCATTGCGCTCCATCCCTGGGAAATAGTTGAAGTATGATGGTTTATGATAAAAGTATACAGATATGTTGTTACTTTGTCAACATAATTGGGCATCATTTCCAGGGTCTGTGAACGATTGCGGTGGTGGAGAAGAAGGCGACCGCAAGGGTCGCCTCTACTAAGAACGTCCGGTCTTTCATTGTCGCGTCATAGTAGAGGCGACCCTTGCGGTCGCCTTGTCCTTTCCCGTCCCAGTCCTTCCTGGCAAGCCTCACGCGCATTGCCGCCCGGCTGCGCCAGATCGAACAGGAGGGAAAAATGCTGCGTCTTCAACGCTACGCCTTTTGACCCGCGATGTTCACCAACCAGGGAACGCCGAACTTGTCGGTACACATGCCAAACGAGTCGCCCCAGGGGGCTTTTCCGAGTGGCATTGTCACCATACCGCCGTCCGAAAGCTTCTCGAAGTACCTTGTTAATTCGGCTTCGTTGTCACCGCTCAGTGACATGCTCATGTTCGTGCCGACGCGATATTCCATCCTGCTCGGTGTATCAGAGGCCATAAACGTAATACCGTTATCAGCTTCCAACACAGAATGCATGATCATGTTGTCTTCGGCAGGGTCTTGAGAGGCGTGATTTTCTTTGAATGTGTTCAACTGAAGTTTGCCACCAAAGACCGTGCGGTAAAATTCCATCGCTTCGCGGGTGTTGTCTCGAAAGCTGAGGTATGGGTTCAGTTTTGATTGCATAGTCCCTCCTGAATTTACTGACATTACAAGGCTACTTGTAGTAGACATCAACAAGTTATGACACCAGCTATGGGTCTGCCAAACTCAAGCATCATGTGGTGGGCCAACAACGTTTACCACTTGCCTACTGGCGGCGGCCAGTTCGCGGGATTCAAGAGTTCGCTTTTATCCCAGCATTCTTTGGAGCAGAAGTCCCAGGGATCAAAGCAGGCGCACCAGCCATGCCAGGTTGTCATGTAGGGGAATCCCGAAATGGGATTCCCACATTCCGCGCAGAAGAAACGAAAACGATCATCCGGGATTTCCTCGGAACGGGTATACAGGCCAGTTGTAATCCTCTTCTGCTCTGACATGAAAAGGTCTCCCTATTTGTGATCCTTCAGGAATCGCTCGATGCGTTCTAATGCTTCTGCGAGTTTGTCGTAGGCGGTGCAATAGGCACAGCGCACGAAGCCAACGCCACACGCGCCAAAGGAACTGCCAGGAACGACGGCGACCTGCTCTTCAAAAAGCAGCTTTTCGGCGAACTCCTCGTCGGTCATGCCCGTGGAAGAGATATTGGGGAAGGCATAAAAGGCTCCGCGCGGCTCGCAGGTAGGCAACCCGATGCGATTCAGGCCATCTACGAACATGCGGCGGCGACGCGCATAAGCATCATGCATTTGCTGTACATCTTCTTCGCCGTGTCGCAAGGCTTCTAACGCGGCCTCCTGTGGCGCGGTGCCAGCGCACATGATGGCGTATTGATGCACCTTGAGCATGGCCTCCAGAATGACATGCGGGGCGGCAACATAGCCGATGCGCCAGCCGGTCATGGCATAGGCTTTGGAGAAGCCATCCAGCAAGACGGTGCGTTCGCGCATCCCCGGCATGGCAGCGATGCTAATATGCTCTGTATCGTAGACCAGGCGGCTGTACACTTCATCCATTGCTACAATCAAGTCGTGCTGCTGCGCCAGTTTAGCGATGCCTTCCAGTTCGGCTTGTGGCACGACTGCGCCGGTAGGGTTATTGGGGTTGCCGATCAGGATCATCTTGGTGCGTGGAGTGATGGCGGCGGCGATTTCTTCGGCGCGCACCCCAAAATCGAATTTCGCATAGGTAGGAACGGGTACAGGTTTGCCTCCGGCAAAAACGATGTCGGCTTCATAGGCGACATAGCCAGGATCGGGCGAGATGACCTCGTCGCCGGGATCAATCAACGTGCGCATAGCCAGGTCTACACCTTCGCTCACACCTACCGTCACCAGAATTTCCGTTTTGTGGTCATAGTCGATGCCATAGCGGCGTTTGAGCATGACGGCGATTTCTTCGCGCAATTCGAGTATGCCATAGTTTGATGTATAGCGCGTATGACCCAGTTCAATCGAACGGATACCCGCCTGGCGGATATGGTCAGGCGTCACAAAATCCGGCTCCCCGATTCCCAGTGAAATGACATCCGGCATGGTGTTGATAATATCAAAGAATTTGCGTATCCCGGAGGGTTTGACCTGACGCACACGCTGCGCCAACAATTCACGTTTGAGCGTATCCATTGCTCTATTCCCTTCCCTTGTTACTGTAATGCTGCGTTCGCAGGCTTCCTTGCCGATGGGGCCAGGGCGACCGCAAGCCCCGCCCCTACCCTACGCGGGTCTGGCTCTCTTGCCGGGGGAACCAGGGCGACCGCAAGCCCCGCCCCTACCCTACACGACTCTGGCTCTCTTGCCTGTTTTTTTCTGGCTGTGATAGGCTTATAACCAGTTGATGAAAGCGCCGGTTTGCTTCAAATCTGGCGTTAGTTCTCACTATACAACTGTAACATAAATGAGGAATACTTGTCGATAAGCCAATCCCAATACGATGCAGAGACGCAGGCAGGCCAATCTGAGAGCGACAGACATCTCGTATTGCTCGATACAGATATTGGCGATGACATCGACGACGCGCTCGCCCTTGCCCTTGTCCTGCGCTCACCAGAGATCATGTTGCTGGGCGTGACTACTGTATTTGGCGATACACGGCTACGCGCACGGCTGGCGAAACACCTGCTGCATGTGTTTGAGCGCGACGAAGTCCCTGTAGCAGCAGGTACCGCCTCCCCATTGCTGGCACGACATCGCCCCTCCGGCGTTCCGCAAGCAGTCATTCTCGATGCTCATGCTCAAGAAAAACAGGACATAAGCGCCCACTCCGGCCCGGAATTGATTGTACAAAATGCGCTGGCCTATCCCGGTCGCCTCACCTTGCTGTGCATTGGCCCATTAACCAATGTAGCTACCGCCCTACTTATGGAGCCGCGCCTGTTCATGGCTATACGAAATATCATCATGATGGGTGGCACAAGCAGCATACCCTGGCCGGAATGGAATGTGCGCAGTGACGCGCGAGCCGCGCAGATCGTGCTATCGGCAGGCATCCCCATCACCCTGTTAGGCTGGAACGTCACTACGCGCTGCCAACTGAGAGCAAGCGATATTGAGCGATTGCGCGACCACAATACACCCCGCACACGCCTGTTGAGCGAGTTGATAACCATCTGGCAGCAACACCGCCCGCGCTGGCACCCGCCCTACCCCTTTTTGCACGACCCGCTCACCATCGCGGCCTTATGCGCCCCCGAACTGCTGCGCTTTGAAGAAATGACGGTACGCACCCTGACACATGGCCCATTGCGAGGCTTCATGGTGCCACGTCTCATGAATGGACCGTTAGTGAATGCGGCGGTGGATATCCAAGCGGAACAGGCGCGGGAGTGGATAATGGAGAGGATGTTACGTTGATACGAAGCCAGGGCGAGGC
>JBOGTO010000339.1:0-2807 GCA_050695155.1 Ktedonobacteraceae bacterium | reverse complement strand
GTCGTCAAGCACATGGCAGATATGGCAATCCGCCTCGCCAAACAACCGCGCCCCCAGTTCAAAGAGCTACGCTGGGACGCATTCATGACAGTCAACCGCGATCGCGCCGAGCGTGATACACTATCTTAGGATAATTAGGATTGCCCCTGGCAAATGATAATATAGAGGAGGAGAGAGAGCGATATGTCATTACGTGAAGCCATTCAACGCTATCATGATCTGCTGAGCGACGACCTGGCGGCCGCATCGCAGGCGCAGTTGGAAGCGCAGCAGGCGCAGCGCGGTCTGACGTTTGGCGGTCGGCCATTATGTACCGTGCTGCGCCCGCGTTTCATGACGCCGGAACAATATCGCTTCCTCCAGTCGCGTATGTCAATGCTGCTGCGCGCGTTCGACAAGGCTTACCAGGCCGCCATGCAAGATGACGCTATCCGCAAACAATTCGGCCTGCTGGACTGGGAAGAGGAACTGATTCACCACGACCCCGGTTTCCGCGATCCCAGCCCGACCTCGCGCGTCGATACCTTTTTTGTCACTGATCGCGGTGGCCTGCGCCTGACCGAGTACAACGCCGAGACGCCCGCCAGTCCTGCCTATAATGACGCGCTGGCGGACGTATCTTACGGCCTGCCTGTCATGCGCGAGTTTTTACGCGAGTACGAAGTGCGCCCACTACCAGCGCGTCACAGCGTCATGCACGCGCTGCTCGATGCCTACCAGCAGTGGACCGGCCATCGTAAAGCGCCGCGCATCGCCATTCTCGACTGGCGCGAAGTACCCAGCTATAGCGAATTTGTGCTTTTCGCCGAGTATTTCCGCTCACAGGGCATCGACTGCATCATCGCCGACCCGCGCGAAGTCGAATACCGCGATGGCAAACTGGTAGCCGGTGATTTCCACATCACTCTGATTTACAAGCGCGTGCTGATTAGCGAACTGGTCGAGCGCGGCGGGCTTGACCACCCCGTCATACGCGCCGTGCGCGACGGCGCGGTCTGCATGGTCAACCCGTTTCGCTGTAAAATCTTGCATAAGAAAGCCAGCCTCGCCGTCCTGAGCGACGAACGCAACGCGGCACTCTTCAACATGGAGGAACTGGCAGCCATCGACGCGCACATCCCCTGGACGTACCGCGTCGAGGAACGCCAGGCGCGCTACCGGGGCCAGGCGATTGACCTGGTACCGTATATTTTTGAACACCGCGAAAACTTCGTACTCAAACCAAACGATGAATACGGCGGCAAAGGCATTGTGCTGGGCTGGGAAGCCGACGCGGCCACCTGGGGACAGACCATTCAGACAGCCTTACAGGAACCCTACATCGTGCAGGAGCGCGTCGCCATTCCCAGCGAAGCCTATCCAAGCATGGTTGATGGGCATGTTGCGCTGCTTGATCGTATGCTCGACACCAACCCCCTTGTATTCTATGGCGGCTACATGGATGGCTGCCTTTCGCGCCTCTCACAGGAGGCGTTATTGAATGTCACTGCCGGCACAGGTTCGGCAGTGGCAACCTTTGTCGTGGAAAAGCGTTAGCGATATGCATGGAGGGGCCGGATTTATCTCGCCCATGTTGTCAGGAGGAGCTATATATGAAAGCGCCATCACTTACCATCGGCATCGAAGAAGAATATCAGATCATCGACCCGCAAACGCGGGAATTGCGCTCTTACATCTCAGAAATACTGGAAGAGGGGCGTTTGATCCTGCGCGAACAGGTCAAGCCCGAATTGCACCAATCGATCGTCGAAGTAGGTTCCTCGGTGTGCCAGACGCCAGCCGATCTGCGCATAGAGCTGATTCGCCTGCGCCGCACCATCATGGAACTGGCGGGCAAAAACGGGTTGAAGATAGCCGCTGCCGGCACGCATCCTTTTTCCTCGTGGATGAAGCAGGACATCACGCCTATGGACCGCTATGCCGGGGTGAAAAATGATATGCAGGAACTGGCGCAGCGCCTGTTAATCTTCGGCACGCATGTGCATATCGGCATCGAAGACCGCGAATTTCTGATCGACGCCATGAACGTTGTGCGCTACTTCTTGCCGCACCTGCTCTGCCTTTCCACCAGTTCACCTTTCTGGATGGGGCGTACCACCGGCCTGAAATCGTATCGCAGCATCATTTTCCGCAACTTCCCGCGCAGCGGCATTCCGCGCACCTTCCAATCCTGGTCGGAATTTACCTACATGGTCGATACACTGGTGCAGACCCATTCCATTCCCGACGGCTCTAAAATCTGGTGGGATGTGCGCCCCAACTGGTCCTATCCTACCCTGGAATTTCGCATCTGCGACGTATGCACGCGCGTCGAAGAAGCCGTATGTATCGCCGCCATTATCCAGGCCATCATCGCCAAGTTATGGAAACTGCGCTGTGACAACATGACCTTCCGCGTCTACCCTCTCGATCTGATCGAAGAGAACAAGTGGCGCGCCGTGCGCTACGGCCTGGACGGGAAGCTCATCGACTTTGGCAAGCAGGAAGAATTGCCCGCGCGTAGCCTCATACGCGAGTTAGTCGAATGGTTCATAGCCGATGTTATCGATGAACTCGGCAGTCGCCAGGAAATAGAATACGCCTATCACATTTTAGACGAAGGTTCAAGCGCCGACCGCCAGCTTGCCACCTTCGAACGCACCGGCGATTTGAAAGCGGTGGTCGACCAGTTAATCGCAGAAAGTGAAGAAGGAGTCTTCTCCTGATGCCTCCCCACGCCTGCCCCGGACGCCCACGAGGGGCGTCCCTACATATCAAATAGACCCCGTTCCACCAACAGGGGTGGGGCCAAACCAACATGTAGGGAC
>JBOGTO010000338.1:0-2141 GCA_050695155.1 Ktedonobacteraceae bacterium | reverse complement strand
GTATAAGCAATTTGCTCATGCCATCCCCCGCGAAATGGTCAACTATCCCCACGAAATTAAGCGTCATAACCGTATGTCGCTGCGCCTGTTCCGCTATTTGAGCGAGTTGGATTTACTCAATGTCCCGGCTGAGAAGCTTCGCCTGTACACAGCCAAAGGCGCGGCAACGAAGATCAATGCTCTGATTCCGGTTGATGCGGATCTGCTGCGCCTGTGCGGCTATTATCTTGCTGAGGGCTATATTGGACAGGATACAGGGCGCGCTGGCGCTATCCGCGAACGGGTTGGTATCTGTTTCCACGAGCAAGAGACCGAGTATATCGCGGATGTGCAGCGCATTTTGCGCCGGTGGGGACTCAAGTTCATTGAAAGAAACGCCACAAACGCCCTGACCACCATCGTCTCTTCGCGCATCTTCTCCTGGCTGTTGCGCGATGTCCTGCGCTGCGGTAAGCGTTCAGAGGACAAGGCGCTGCCCCGGCTGGTGTTTAATGTGCCGCCTGAGCTGCGCATGGAGTTGATTCGGGGCGCGTTCAGCGGGGATGGCTCAGTTACAACAGTAATACATGGTCAGAACCTGATGCTGGAGTATGCGACTGTCAGCAAGTCGCTGGCGGATGGCATGGCGCTGTTATTGCAAACGATTGGCGTCATTCCCTCCATTCACAAACGCCGGATGAACAAATCAACGCAAGTAGCTTATATCTTGCGCGTAAGTGGCTATGAACAGATAGCCATCCTCAAAAATGCCTTCGGCGATAAACGCCTCGCGCAGATCGAGCGCATACTGGCGGGCTATCATCGTCACATCCAGCCGCATGGGTATGAGCGACACGGAGCATTTGCGACGCTTGTCGTCCGTGGGGTTGAACACGAGGAGGTCGAGACAACGGTCTATAGTATGGAGACCAGCACGGGAACACTGATCGCTTCTTCTGGCTTGATTAGCCATAACTGTTTTCCAAAGGACGTGCGCGCGCTAGCTTTCATGGCTGACGAGGCCGGACTGCACCCGCAACTGCTGCACGCTGTCATGGACATCAACCACGACCAGCGCCGCCTGATCGTCACCAAGCTGACCTCTATTCTCGGCACGCTGCGCGGCTGCACCATTGGCGTGCTGGGGCTGGCCTTCAAACCCAACACCGACGATATGCGCGAAGCCGCTTCGGTTGACATCATTCGCTGGGTGACGAGTCAGGGCGCGGACGTGCGCGTCTACGATCCAGTAGCTACTACAACCGGACGCGAGGCATTGGAGCGCGAAGGTGTGCGTATGGAGCAGGTGCAGTTCTGCGCCGATGCCTACGAAGCAGCGCAAGACGCGGACGCCCTGGTTATCGTTACCGAGTGGAACGAGTTCAAATCGTTGGATATGCCGCAAATCCGCGCCGCCATGCGTCGCCCGGTGGTGATCGATGGCCGCAACGTCTACGAAGCGCCGGAGATGAACCGCCTGGGCTTCATCTATCGCGGCATGGGGCGTGGCACTGGCCCGGCTCCCTCGGTGCTGCCCGCCGGAGACAGCACGACCTCGCAACAGCTCATTGGCGAGGGGAACGGGAAATAGATGATAATTATACCGAAACCATGTATGTGGGACGAGGGCGACCGCAAGGGTCCCCACCCATCCCCACTCCGCCCTCGCCCTTACAATGACTACGGGCATAACTTCCTCCGTCGTGGTCATTGTAAGGGCGAGGGTGGTTGGGCGGATGGGTGGGGACCCTTGCGGTCGCCCTGGGGGAGGATTAGGGAGCCATTGCACCATTGGCTGACAGGCGCGATCTTGCGGTCGCCCTGGTGTAGAGGGGAGTATCATGGACGATGACACCCCTCTGATCTTCACTCCTCTGGTACGCCAGCCCGGCGTAGTTATACCCGACTGGCTGTTCGGCCCCGGTGGTGTGGCCGGATTGCGCGCGCCTCTGCATGTGCCGCAGGGCGTCAATGTAGCGGTGGGCATCGACATCATTGAGGTTGAGCGCGTGCGCAAGGTCTTTGAGCGGCACGGGGAACGCTTCCTCAAGCGCGTCTTTACCGAAATGGAGATACGCCAGTGCCGGGATAAGGCGACACGGCTGGCCGGGCGTTTCGCCGCCAAAGAAGCCATCAGCAAAGCTCTGGGTACTGGTCTGCAT
>JBOGTO010000337.1:0-2158 GCA_050695155.1 Ktedonobacteraceae bacterium | reverse complement strand
ACCTCATGAATTACCAGTTTTACAGAGTATGGTATTATAAAAAAGAGAGACGCGATACCCAAATATACCACAATAGAAATATTTTATTGAACAAAGTGCGTTAGCTGCATAAAAATATAAAAAGTGTGCAGGGATGTGAGGGGATAGATGAAGGGGATTGAAGGGTTTACGCTCGGACGCTATGAATTGCGGCGGCGCATCGCTCAGGGCGGTATGTCAGAAGTCTACCTGGCATATGATCGCCGGGTACGGCGGCAGGTCGCCATCAAGGTGCTGTATGGCCGCGATGTCTCGTTTGTGAGACGCTTCGAGCGTGAGGCGCTGGCCGTTGGTGCGCTCTCCCACAACCATATCCTGCCACTCTACGATTTCGGCGAACAAAGCCCCTGGTACTACCTGGTAATGCCCTATATCGAGGGCGGCACTCTGCGCGATTACCTGCTGAAGCGCAAACAACTTACGTTGGAAGAAGCCGCCAGCTTTGTTGATCAGATCGCTGCCGCGCTCCAGTATGCTCACGATAGCAAAGTTGTTCACCGCGATGTCAAACCCTCAAATATCCTGCTGCGCCACGATGGTTACGCCTATCTCGCTGATTTCGGGCTGGCTAAAGCCCTGATGGAGGCCGAATCGCTTACCAGCGAGGGCGCGATGGTCGGCACCCCTGAATATATGGCCCCCGAACAATCCAAAGGCGAAAGCGACTACCGCAGTGACATTTACTCCCTGGGCGTGATTCTCTACCAGATGCTGACCGGGCGCGTCCCATTCATGGCCGAATCGCCCGTCGCCATCTCCCTCAAACACATCCAGACCACGCCCATTTCACCCGGAGAACTGAACAGTGCGATTCCACCCCTGATAGAAAAAGTTATCCTCAAGGCTATGGCAAAAGACCCCGTACAACGCTACCAACAAGCCCAGGAGCTTTCGAGCGCCTACTGGAAAGCCTTACAACAAGCACGCGCCCATTTGAAATGCGCTGCGGTCATTCCCGAAAACGATGCAACTCCATCACTTGAAACATCCGATACATCGTCGGTAGAGCCAACGGTGCAATTTCAAGCGCCCGCCGTGACCTGTACACTGGACGAAACTCGCCAGCGCCCGCCTATTATGCCCCTACATGTACCGCTCACCGGGAAATCCAACGGCATTTCGCACAAACTAGCCTCCACTTCACTGCCATCGCTACAGCGCCCCAGGCGACAAGTCCTGCATCGAACTCGCCACCTACACTCACGCTCGCGCCAGGCACTTATCGCTATAATTTGCATGGCAGTCATACTGCTGGCCTTCCCACTCGGTTTGCTCACCCACCTGGGTCAAAGCACCCGCCGCATTCAGCCCATCCAGAGCGGACAGACGGCCATCAACGCCGACCAATCCTGGCTAACCGCCACCGCACAGGCGCAGGCCACCTTGCAAGCAGCACTGGCAGCCCAGGCGCGCGCCCAATCCACGGCAGGCATCACAACATCCATAGGCGCGGGTCAGGTCCTCTACTCCGACGAACTAACTACTCCTGGCGGCGGCTGGATCGACGACGGCTCGCAATGCTATTTCTCGCCGGGGGGCTATCACGTCCGCGCCTCCGTCCCGCGCGAAGTCGCGTGGTGCTATTCCAGCCAGCAACAATACAGCAACGTCGTCATCACTGCCCAGGCGCGCCTGCTCTACGGTGACATCTATGGCCTCGTCTTCCGTCTCAGCCCCATCACGCGCCAATTCTACGTGCTTGAAATCAACAGCCGGGGCCAGTATCGCTTCGTGCGCGCCACTGGCAACGACCCCCTCAACTGGCTCACCCTCATCGACTGGACCTCCTCCAGCGCCATCTCGAGCGGTTACAACACTACCAACACTTTCCTCATCATAGCCAGCGGCCCCCGCTTCCGCTTCTACATCAACCGCCAACTCATCGTCACCACCTATACCGATACCGCTTTCACAACCGGTCTGATCGGCTTTTTAGTGGGCGGTGACACACAAAGAGGAACGGAGGCCGTGTTTAGCAACGTGTGGGTGTTCGCAAAATGAAACGCGGCGATTATATGGGGACATGGCGACCGCGAGGGACATGGCGACCGCAAGGGACATGGCGACCGCAAGGGACATGGCGACCGCAAGGGACATGGCGACCGCAAGGGACATGGCG
>JBOGTO010000336.1:0-8192 GCA_050695155.1 Ktedonobacteraceae bacterium | reverse complement strand
ATGGAGAGACGGTTATTTTAGATGTTGGCACGACTGCCACCGCCCTGGCACGCGCGCTCGCCAGACGGGATGACTTGTACGACGTGGTCGTATTCACGAACGCGCTCAATATAGCCATTGAGCTTGAGTCCGCCATTCCGCGCTTTACCGTCATCGTTACAGGTGGCACGCTCAGACCGATGCAACATTCACTGGTCGATCCACTGGGAGGCATGATGCTAGAACGTATCAACGCGCATACCGTTTTTCTCGGCTGCAACGGCATCGATCCCAACGGCGGCGTGACGAACATCAACCTGCCTGAAGCAGAAATCAAGCGCCGCATGTTGCAAGCGGCCAGGCGGCGCGTCATTATCGCGGACGGCTCTAAAGTAGGTGGCATAGAGCTAGCCAAGCTGTGTAACATCGATGAGATTGATATGCTCATCACCGATAGTTCCGCAGACCCTGCGGTACTCAATGCCCTGCGTGAGCGCGATCTCGAGGTTATGATAGCTAACTAACGAAAGGAGCAAAAATATCGCCATCGAATGCAGCTTCGTTACGGTTTCTCGGTGATTATCTTTCATTGTCCTCTCAAAGTTAGGAGTACCGTCAATGAGCGACATGAACCAACTGGAGCAAGACCTACTCGCTGGTAGAATCAACCGTCGTGATTTTATTTTACGCTCGCTTGCGTTAGGCGTCTCATTCAGCGCCGTCGTAGCTTTCCTTGAATCGTGTGGCGGCAGCAGCAGCCCCAATCCCAGCGGCAGCAGCAGTACCACTCTCAAGTACGCCAACTGGGCGTCCGCCGAATCTGCCACGAAAACGCAAATTGACAATGCCATTCAGGCATTCGAGACCGCGAACAACGTCAAGATCAACAACATTCCCATTCCTTTCGACCAGATGCTGCAACAACTGACCACCATGACCAACGGCGGTAATCCGCCCGATGTGATGGAACTGAGCGGCAACTGGCCCTACGCTCTGGGCGGCAGCGGCGCACTGCAACCCCTCAACTCCTACATTGGCAGTTGGCGCAATGATGCCTTCACAAACAGCTTCGAGGTGGGTACTTACAAAGGCAACGTCTACGCCGTCCCGTTCAGCATCTCGCCGCACGGCTTCTGGTATAGCAAGGACCTCATGACCCAGGCAGGACTGGACCCGACCAAGCCGCCTACCACAATGGATCAGCTCATGTCTATGATGCAGGCCCTGCGCTCAAAAATGCCCTCCGACGCCTATCCTATCGGCATAGACGTTTCCAAGACCGAGTATGCCCTCGTCGGCTTCTGGCCCTGGATCTGGACTTTCGGCGGCAACCCTATGGTAGACGACGGCAAAGGTAATGTCACTATCAACTGGGCTGACGATGGCACGGTCGCCGCTTTCCAATGGTTGCAGGACCTGGTGAAGAATAAGCTGACGCCGCCCGACCAGGCCATCAAAGCTGAGCGCGAACTGATGGCTAACGGCAAGATCGCATTCAAACTGGATGGCCCTTACCTGACCGGCATCCTGGGCAACACCAATCCCTCCCTTAATACGGTCGCCGCCGTGAACCAGCACTTCGGCGTCACGACGACTCCCGTAGGAGCAGGTCAGAGCGTGCCAGTCACCGCTGCTGATATACACAACCTGGGCATGTCCGCGCAGGCCAGCAACAAAGACCTGGCCTGGAAGTTCATCCAGTACCTGACCTCGAATAAGAGCGTGCTTACCAACTACCTGGTCACAGAAGGGATTTTCCCGCACAAGAGCGATGTGGTTCCCGGCGGACCTTACGCCAACCTCTTCTCAGACCCGATCAGCCTGGCCTTCATCAACAACGTCATTCCAACGATGAGACCGCCAGCCTATGGCCCGCTCTTTGACACGGCAGCCAGCTTCGTCGTCACTGCCTTACAGGAAATCGCCGGCGGCGTTCCCGTCAAAGCGCGTCTCCAGCAGTTGACTTCGGAAGTCAAGACGATCTATTCCTGAGCAGATGATCAAGCTTCATGTGAGGTGATGGGGTCATTCCGACATGTAGGGACGCCCCTGGTGGGCGTCCGGCCCGCGTTCCGTCATCTCAGAACGAACGTGATATGATGGGAGCGAACAAGGTTATCCAAAGCAGTTCGAGTAACGATTGAAAGGGAACCAGGCGGTCAACCTGGCTCCCTCTCAAACTTATACTGCTCCGTTTTTGTGCGTCCTGGTTGACAAGGTTTGCCAGGCGCTCTAAATAGATGTGAAAGACTCAACGCATGGCTACCCTCGATGCAAATGCTAAACAGACCGGTGTTGCCCTTACGCCTGAGCGCAAGCCCGGCTTTAACCGGGGATTAAATGGCCCCTGGCTCATTTTTATCTTGCTGGTGCCATCGCTCGTTTTGTTGATCGGCGTTATTTTCTATCCGGTTTTCAATACCATACTGCTCTCGTTTCAATCGCTCAATCTGGCTATTCCATTCCTCAATCACTGGGTCGGGCTGGCGAACTACGGCAAAATCTTGACCAACCCGCTTTTCGACTTCTGGCACTCGGTCGAATTTAGCGCGCTCTTTAGCATTCTCTCGACGGTGATCGCCTTTCTGATTGGCTTTGCCTTTGCGCTCCTGCTCAATCAGGGTCTGCGCTTTCAACTGCTCTGGCGCGGGTTGGCGCTGGTACCCTGGGTCATTCCTTATGTGGTGGTAGCCTACCTGTTTTTCTACATGTTCAATTCGCAGTACGGCATCATCAATCACATCCTGACATCCATCGATCTCTTTGGCTGGCGTCCTTTCCCGCAGCCATTGCCCTGGTTTGGCGGTGATGGACACCTGGCCGTCATTGCTACCATCTTTGCCGCCATCTGGAATAAATTCCCTTTCTTTACCCTGATGCTGCTGGCCGGATTGCAAACCGTCCCGCAAGAACTGCTCGATGCCGCTACTGTGGATGGCGCGGGAGCCTGGCATCGTCTCTGGCATGTCACTATACCGCAATTGCGCGGCATCATCGTCATAACCACCACCCTACAGTTCATCTGGAGCCTCAACGAATTCGCTATTATCTGGGCCATGACGAATGGCGGCCCCGGTAACGCTACCAACAACATCGTTATCAATATCTATCGCACCGGCTTTCTCAACGAAAGCATCAGCTATGCAGCCACCATAGGCGTCCTGTGGCTCTTGATATTGCTGGTGTTCACCTACTTCTACATTCGTGTCATGGAAGGGAATACGGCGACGCGATGAGCAAAGATATATCACAGCCTCTTAGTCCGCAAGACCTGGCAATTTCACCCGCTACGCCCGTACAGGCCAGGCGTAACGGCAAACGTCCGCTAACCACAAAGAGGGTCATACTCTACATCATCCTCGCTGTGCTGCTCATCTATGCTTTCTTCCCAACGTTCTGGATGCTCTCGACCTCCATCAAGCCGCAGTTGGAGGCATTCCAGGACCCGCCGACATGGTGGCCGCACAACCCGACGCTCCATAGCTACCAGATATTGTTCGCTGACCAGCAGGGTTTCCTGACATATTTCAAGAACAGTCTGATCGTCGGCATCTTCACCACGCTTTTGACGCTACTGGCGGCAACGCCTGCTGGCTATGTACTCTCACGTTTCCGCTTCCGGGGCGCGCGCGCCCTGTTACTGGTCATCCTGGCAACGCAGATGTTCCCTTATGTCACCATCCTGATCTCGCTCTATACCCTCTTTCGCCAGTTGGGAATGCTCAACACCTACCCGGCGCTGGTGTTGTCATTTACAACCTTCTCGCTACCGTTCAGTATCTGGATGATGAAAGGCTTTTGTGACACCATGCCAACCGACCTGGAGGATGCCGCGCGCGTGGATGGCCTGAGTCGCCTGGGAGTACTGTGGAAAATAGTCATGCCTATTATCATTCCAGGAATCGTCGCGGTAGGCTTCTTCGCCTTCCTCAACTCCTGGAACGAGTTGCTCTATGCCCTGACCTTAACCAGCAGTCCCGATATGCGCCTGATCCCACCCGGATTTGTGCTGACCTACATCGGCGAGTTTCAGGACCGCTGGCCCGATTTGATGGCGGCCAGCACGGTTGTCTCTCTCCCCATCGTCGTGCTGTTCACCATCTTCCAGAAACAACTCGTCAGTGGCCTGACCGCTGGAGCAGTTAAGGGGTAAGGTATTTCAATGCGTGTGGTGATGCGGCGCTACCTGGCTTCCCATCAGCACGCAGCGCCCCTGCCGCGCCATCGAAGCCAGCGCGTCGCCTTTATCTAGCACGCCACCATCGTCGCCACAGGCAAAGAGCCATTCATCCCACGCCGCCTTCTCCATGAACAGCGCATAGGCCACCGGGGAGAGCGTCCTGGCCGCGCGCATTATTTCCAGCGCATCATCAATGCCCGGCTCGAGCTGATCGATAGCTTTCAAGCCAGCCTCTGTCAGCGACTCAAATGTGCGTATCGTTGTCACCGCGCTATCACGCACTTCGCATACACAACCCAGCGCCAATTTTTCATGCTCCGTCGTCTCGCCATCCCCAGATACAGTTTCCCACACTCCTATCACCAAACTGCACCGCGCAGGCAGCGACCCCAGAAAACGCTCGATTTGTCGTTTATCCCACCCATGCCAGTTGTATGTATTGTCATTCTGATCCAGACGTAGCGCAACATCCAGCAGTGGACGCACCGGACGAAATAACGGCGCATCGCCATCAACCACAAGTAATTCCTCAGCTAACACTTGATACTCCTGAGTTCGAGATTTGACCGTAGTCATGGTAAGGGCGGGGGTAGAGCGGATGCGGTGTGGGGACCCTTGCGGTCGCCCTCGTACCCCTTGTATCAGCATCAACAATACCCTTAATCATCTTTCAAACCAGTATACTATATTCCGTTCTCAACGTACTATAATTAGCGGAGTGGAGTGGCCGCATGTAGCCTGAAAGCATAACATCGTGAGCGACACAATCTTCAATATGCACAATTTGTCGCCCTATCTCGGCGCGCTTGGCCTGCTGGGAACAATCGCACTGCTGACAATAACTGGTATGGTCTTATGGCGATACCGCGCCAGCCACGTCAACAGTTTTCAGTGGCGTATGCGCAACTGGCGTTTGAAGCAAATTACCGCCGTTGCCTGCCTCTTTTTCCTGGCAATGTCCGCCAGCTATTGGGTCATTCAGGAACCGCTGGGCTGGATTTACCTGCTCGTGGCCGCCAAGTGCGGCACATGGTGGTTTCGCCGCGCCATCAGTCGGGGCGCTTGAATCTGAGTAACATCCCAAAATAAACCAGTGGCAGGAGAGTTATTTTCTCTCCTGCCACTATTGTTTGCGTATGGGTTAAAATTCACTCACGCGAGTGTAACCAATCGTTAAGTTAATGGGTGCAGAAAATGCTTACGCCCGATGACTGCAACGCTGGCAAACCCAGGCACCGTCAACGATAGATCTCCTGAAAGGCATTTCCTTATTGCATTTTGAACAATAGAACAGCCGATCCGAAGTCCAGTTAGTCAACCAATGCCACGAACGGGCAACCATAAAAAGCTCCTTTGAATAATAGAAAGTTTTACATATTTTTTCAGTAACCCCAACATCCTGCACCCAACAGTTTGTGAGAAGCATTGTCAGAAGTAACCTTTGACACTCATATTATAACACAAGTATTAAAAAAAAGCAATTGCATGATGCTATTTCACGCATTTCCATAAAAATGAGATAGGGTATATTATCTCATTTTTATGATAAAAAATGTTATTGCATACGGACATATTCTATATATATTATCGTAATCACACCCTTTCTTGTTTTGAGTGTGATGTGCATAATGCAGCCGACGGCTGCATTATGCACATCACACTCAAAACTGCCTGACACTTATAGATGCGCTCAGCCGTATACCCACTAGTTATGAAGCGGGTTATGTGCTATATTACAATCGGTACCGGGGCTAGACGAGTGCTTGCCCAGGGAACACTATTTGGAACATAAGGAAGGTACACAATCGTGCCGTGGTGTAAGTTTTTTGTCCCGAAGATTGCCGCGCCGGGCATTAAGCCAGACGACCCTGATTTGAATGAGAATATCATGTATGCCAAGTGCATCAAAGGCCATGTCTTGAAAGATGCTGGGGATTGGATTTTATGCGAGAACCTGCCTTCGCCTGATTCGAAGTGCTGGCAAGAGGGCGGAGAAACTCTTTTTTCGCTGATGTATAAGAGACGCAACCAGTCACCGGAGCAGGGGAATAGAGACGCGCAAGTATCCCAGGAGGGCGTCACAACACAAAGAGCAACATCCTGAGGATACATGGGTAAGCAATCTCTCCCCTCGCCTATTTTGTCGCAACCCACGCCGGAATTGACGGCACAGGTTCATGTCGGCCTGTTGCAGTGGTATAGCGTGCATCGGCGCGACCTGCCCTGGCGGTCAACCAGCGATCCCTACGCCATTCTCGTATCAGAAATCATGCTTCAGCAGACGCAGGTAGAGCGTGTTCTGCCCAAGTATCATCAGTTTCTGGCCGCGTTTCCCACCCTGGTCGATCTGGCAGCCGCGCCAACTGCTGAAGTGATTACAGTATGGGCGCCTCTGGGCTATAACTCGCGGGCTGTGCGCCTGCAAGCTATCGCGCGCCAGGTCATCGCCGAATTTGGCGGGCAGATTCCTGCTTCGATTGATGAGTTATTGCGCTTGAAAGGCATTGGCCGCTATACCGCCGGGGCCATCGCCTGCTTCGCCTATCACCGGCAGGTGGCAACGGTTGACACCAATATCTATCGCGTGCTGCACCGCATCTTTCTCGGCCTGGAACACCCGGAACCGCGCATCAGCGCCGGGCAAATGTTCACTTTCGCGGAACAGGTTTTACCTCCCGGCGAAGCATACAACTGGAACCAGGCGTTGATGGACCTCGGCGCGACAGTTTGCGCCAGCGCCAACCCGCAATGCGCGCGCTGCCCGCTACAAGAGCAGTGCCAGGCATACAGGGACATGAGCCAGTATAGCCTCTTTCCAGGAGGGACGGTCTTGCGCCAGTTGCGTAAGGTTGCCGAACAAAAAACATCCTACGAGTCAAAACCCTTTACCAGCACCAGTCGCTATTTTCGCGGGCGCATCATCGATCACCTGCGCTCGCTAGACGCGAACCAGCGTATCACACTGGCAAAGCTGGGGCCAATCATCAAAGCAGATTACAGCGAAGCAGACGCTTCCTGGCTGCTCAAACTGGTGGAAGGGCTGGCAAGAGATGGATTGCTCGATTTGCAAGAGGATGGCATACGGCTCCCATAACTGGCTAACCTTCCCCGCGCGTGCTACATTTAATAATAGGTTTTCTTGACGACATCGGGTATACTAAGGCTGATATTTAAGCATAGCATCAATGTATTGGAGGAGCGCAACGTTGCAACTCAAAAGTTTTGACGATATTCAGCGGAGTCACCGCCATATTTTTCTTTCGCCCCATTTTGATGACGCTGTTTACTCATGTGGTGGCACGATTGGAGTACAGGTGAGCGCGGGTTTGCGCCCCCTGGTCATCACCATTTTTGGCGGTGCGCCTGCTACTCCCATTGATCTCAGTCCATTTGCCGTCGATACTCATCGCAAGATGGGTTTCCGCCAGGATGTGCAGGCCGCAGTCGCCGCTCGCCGCCGCGAAGACGCCGCCGCGCTCGACTATCTGCACGCGGACTACCTGTGGCTCGATTACCCCGATGCCATCTATCGCGGAACGCCACCGTACTACACTTCAGATTCTCAATTGATAGGCGAAGTGCATCCCGGCGATTTGTGGATCGATCGTGAGCTGGCGCAAAACCTGGTAGCTTTGCATGAACGGTTGCCCGATACCGTATGGTACGCGCCGCTGGCAATTGGCCCGCATGTCGATCACCAGATCGTCTGTTCCGCCGCCGACCGCCTGATCCAGCTCGGGGCCAATGTCAAACTCTATGAAGACTTCCCCTATGTCCTCGACAATGGCGCGCGCGAAAGGCGCATAAAGGATTTCGGCAGCGCCCTTGAACCGGCGCTGGTAGAAATGTCAGAAATGCTACCTCTACGCCAGGAAGCCGCCGCGATGTATACCTCGCAAACAGATTTGCACTTCGCCAACAAAGCGGCCATGCTCAACGCCATGGAGGCATATACCTACAGCATCCGTCCTGTGCAAACCGTTCACCTGGAACGCTACTGGACAGTGAGATAAGTTGGTTTCATGAGGTAGTG
>JBOGTO010000335.1:0-4086 GCA_050695155.1 Ktedonobacteraceae bacterium | reverse complement strand
AGTCTACGAAACTTGAAGTAGCGACTCAGTATCAGGATTACCTGTGGTAAAATTCTCCTCAAATGTTCGGTAACGTCTTCATTTCCATAACCCTGCGAGCTTTTTTGTTAAGGATTTCGACAATAGCAAGTGGTGATGCTGTCAGGATATTTAGATCGCGTTTATCAAGCGTAATGATATTGAGAGGAATGTCTTGCATTATATCGTCTGCATACTCTAATGCATCTCTACTAAATAATCCTGTTGTGATCACAAGAATCACGTTTGATTTGAGGTTAAGAGAAAGTCCTACCTCTTTAGCAATATCTTCCAATGAAACCTTACCCTCAGGTGTGTTTTTACACTGTATCTGCCAGCGGCTAAAGATAAGACGAGCCCCTTCAACAATAACATCAACCTCGAACCCACCGGTCTTTTTTCCACGCTTACGCCATGCCTTAAACTCTAAACCAAGCAGGCGCATAAAATAGAAAGCCAGTGCTTCCAGTGCCTTACCTTTAATTCCGGTATTCTCGGAATGAAGCCCCTGCAATATTTCAGATAAAGGCTTGCGTAAGAGTTGTCGAACTGCCAGACCAGTATTTGCAAGCGCATTAACAAGGACAGGCAAATATTCGTTTGCGAATTTCTCAGTACGATAAACGAGATATGATTTGCCTGTTACCTTACTTGGATTCACAAGTGTGATATAGCCAGCAGTTTGAAGTGGCTCTAAAACGTCACCTTTGAAGCTTTTCGGATCAAACAATGTGCCATAGAGTTCCTCCGCGTATTCTTTGATCTTATTCCCCTGTAGAGGCTCCCTATCTGGTATTGTTTCCATTGGTAGATTACAGAGAGCTTTTAGTATCGCGCGTTGATCTTCTGGCATCTCAGCTAAAAAATCTGTCTCCTGCTGATTTGCGCCGATAAGATGAGTGACACGCTCCATTTCCAGGCACTCGAAATTTCCGTCGCAACTAAATACGCCTGCAAGTCGAAGCCAGCCACATAGCTTGCTGATATGTGTACTACTTGGTGGGACATAAATGCCCTGCGCATGTAGTATCTCCGCAATGCTTAGCTGAGTGGGACGCTCGCCTGATTTGATCAAAGTATCGATAGCATTGACGACTTCGATACCACGTAAATTGAGAAGAATGTGACGCGCGAACGCGGTATAAAGTTCAACAGGTTGTGATTGCAGTGCAAGAAGTGAATGGCCTACTTCGCTAAGTTGATCGTTGTCGTCAATCAGGAGATATTTTCTCATGCTGAGTATCGTATTTTTTGCTGTTTTAGCAGGTCGCTTGTACTCTGTAGCTAGCGCGTTTGTAAATGCCTCATCATCTCCCTTATATTGCCGGGCAAGCTCTAATACACGCGCAAGGTCAACTTGATTAGGGCCAAATTCTGAACCCATCGGAATGGCTGATTTTGGCATTGATTACCTCATCATTCAAAATAAAATGGCTATCCTTTTAGGAATTTTGTAGCCGGATGGTGAAAGCGGAAAGAAGCGAAATGAGCAGCTTTTACGGTGGAGCTAGTATAACATGGGTGATTTCGAAAAGCGAATCCAGCCATTCTGAATAAGAAAACCCTCGCAAGCGGTTTTCCGCCAACGAGGGCTTGCGCAAGAAAATGGATATTTACTTCCCCAGCTTCTTCTGGCGTTCCATATCCCTCAATTCTACACGTCTGATCTTCCCGGAGATAGTCTTGGGCAGCGACTCCACGAACTCGATTTCGCGCGGGTATTTGTAGGGGGCGGTGACGCGCTTGACGTGATCCTGTATGTCGCTTGCCAGTTGGGATGAGGCTGTGTAGCCGGGAGCCAGGATGATGTAGGCTTTGACGATCTCGCCGCGCATCTCGTCCGGGCTGGCAATCACGGCGGACTCCGCGACGGCGGGATGTTCTTTGAGGGCGCTTTCCACCTCGAATGGCCCGATACGATAGCCCGCGCTGATGATCACATCGTCAGCGCGTCCCACGAACCAGAAGTAGCCGTCCTCGTCCTTGTAGGCGCGGTCGCCCGTGATGTACCAGTCGCCGCGAATGCAGGCGTTGGTGGCGTCCGGGTTGCGCCAGTACTCCTTGAACATCCAGGTGGGTCTGTCTGGCTTAACCCGCACGGCAATATCGCCTTCTTTACCGGCGGGAAGTTCGCTACCGTCGTGGTCGATTACGCTCACATCGAAGCCCGGAGAAGGCTTGCCCATCGAGCCGGGTTTCACCTCCAACGGCGGGAAGTTGGCGCACAGCAGCACCGTCTCCGTCTGTCCATAGCCGTCGCGGATGGTCATGCCCGTCGCATCTTGCCAGACTTTGATGACCTCTGGATTAAGCGGCTCGCCCGCGCCCACGCAGTGACGCAGCGCCCTGGGCGGATTAGCCTTCATGTAGGCCATCGGCTCATCCAGCACCAGCATACGATAGGCGGTTGGTGGCGCGCACAGCGTGGTGATGGGGTAGTTATGCAGCATCTCCAGCGTTTCGATGGCGTTGAACTTGCCGCGTGCATCCTGTATGAACATGGCCGCGCCCATCACCCAGGGGCCAAACAAGTTGCTCCACGCAGCCTTCGCCCAGCCCATCTCGGACAAATTCCAGTGCAGGTCGTCTTCGTGCAGGTCTAACCAGTACTTCCCGGTAATGGTGTGTCCGATGGGGTAGCTGGCGTGTGTGTGCAGCACCATCTTGGGATAGCCAACTGTGCCGGAGGTGAAGTAGACCAGGCAGGAATCGTCGCTGCGCGTCTTGGGTCCAGTATATTCGGGCGAGGCTTTTTCAGCGACCTGGTGATAGTTCGTCCAGCCAGCGCGCTCGCTCTGTGGCGTATCAACCAGAATGGCATACTGAATGGTAGGACATTCGCCGCGCACCTGGTCGAACTTGGCCGCGCCCTCGCTATCCGTGATAAAGCCTGCCGCTTCAGCCACTTCCGAGCGGAACTGAATATCTTTCGGTGTCAGCAGCGTTGTGCAAGGGATGGGAACCGCGCCCAGCTTCATCAGCCCCAGCACGCTCTCCCACCATTCGGGGATGCGCGGCAACATCACCAGCACACGGTCGCCTTTCTGGATGCCCAGCGCGGCAAAGGCGTTAGCGGCGCGACTGGATTGTTCAGCGAAATGCGCGAAGGTCAACTGGCGTCTCTCGCCATCCTGCCCAACCCACAACATAGCCAGTTTGTGCGGGTCGCTGGCCCATTTGCCAATCACGTCGGTAGCGAAGTTAAAATATTCGGGAACTTCCAGGTGGAAATCACGTCGTTCCGCCTCATAATCGGTCATATGTGGGGTTCTTGCTACGTTCATACACAAAGCTCCTTCTGAAATATGCGTGCCGCGAAAAACGGTTGCCTCCTACTTATTAATCTCAGTATATCTCACAGCGTGACTTGCGTCGAGAGGCGCACCTTTCAGAGCCGGGCTATTTAAAAGTCGAGGCAAGGCGGGAAGGCGACTGCCAGGGTCGCCTCTACTAGGACGACGAAGCGGCTTGTCAGGCCCGTTCATAGTAGAGGCGACCCTGGCAGTCGCCTTTCAAGCCACTTTTAAATCGCCTTGTTTCAGAGCGGAGCCGGATGCCCACCAGGGGCATCCCTACATTTGGGAGAACCGCCCCGCCCCTCTCCCACAGAGCGAAGTGGATGAGCAGAGAGGGGCCGCGAAATATGTAGTGACGCCCCTTGTGGGCGTCAGGGGTGGGGAGAGAGCTGTTCTGGTCAAAAACGAAAAATAGTACTTTTGCAAAATTGCAAAAAAAGTACTTGACAGGACGCAAACACAGTGGTAATATTCCACTTGCGCCCACAGACAACTGTTGGGACGCGAAGAGGTGCGGAAGCATCGCAGGTACCTGAACAACTGAAGAGTGGTAAGGAATAAATAAAGTACAGTAATTAACCTGTCAATTGGAGATAACTCATTCACAATGAACTTGAGTCTCGCAGTAAGAGATTCGATATACATTTGGATGGCGAGTTTGATCCTGGCTCAGGATAAACGCTGGCGGCGTGCCTAACACATGCAAGTCGCACGTCCTTTTTTGCCGCGAGGCGAGGGAGGGAGTGGCGGACGGGTGAGTAACACATGGGTA
>JBOGTO010000334.1:0-39074 GCA_050695155.1 Ktedonobacteraceae bacterium | reverse complement strand
AAGGCGACCGCCAGGGTCGCCTCTACTATGACCACGAAAGGGCTGCCCCAGGCCGTTCTTAAGTAGAGGCGACCCTGGCGGTCGCCTTGCTTGCCTCCCACCACTTGTGAGAAGCCTTGAAGCAGAGTGAATTTGCTATTGACAAAAGCGACGCCACCAGTTATGATAATGACGCATCCAATAAGGCGCATTCGTCTAGTGGTCCAGGACGCCGCCCTCTCAAGGCGGAGATCACGGGTTCGACTCCCGTATGCGCTACCAAACAACCACACAAGTATGTCTCAAGCCAGCTAAGAAGCGGCCTGAGACATTTTCTATTTCTACCACAATCCCGCAAATGTCGCAACCCGCTCGCTCAACTTCAAATACTAACCGTCAGCGACTTACTCAAAGATGCAAAGGCGAATATGCCCCCGCAACATGGTACATTCAAGCAGGCGCAAAAAGTGAGAGGCGAAGCAGAAGCCAAGCAGGTTGGATTGTTTGAATAAACTCCGGCTGCCGCATCTCTTCCATAACACTCTAAAGTAAAGAGCTTGCCACTAGCATAGACAGCCGCACTAACCGACAACAAGAACCCAGGATATACGTTCAATCTGAACATATATCCTGGGTCTCTTTTTTTGACCTCAATCCCGGACGGGACGCCTCGGCCTTTTAGCAGCACGACATGCGTATGATTAAGTCACCCGAAGAGATGCTTCAATCCCGCACGGGACGCCTCGGCCTTTTAGCCTACAAGTTCAAAACGAATGGCGCTTGTGCTACTGCGCTTCAATCCCGCACGGGACGCCTCGGCCTGTTAGCCTTGGCCGTCGGGTGTGCATATTCGTCGGAGATATGGAGCTTCAATCCCGGACGGGACGCCTCGGCCTGTTAGCCAGGTATTCGATTGTTGCTCTACACTCCTAAGAATTTCGCTTCAATCCCGGACGGGACGCCTCGGCCTGTTAGCCTACTGTATCTGTAGTGTAGCATGGGAGGCGGCAAAAAGCAAGCGAAATCGCGGGTCTCCTTTTTGGGAGCAAGAAATGAGGACAAAACAAGGACATTTTTACGGCTGTTTGCCGTTCAAGCCGCCTGGGGAGCGGAGCGCGGGTCTCTGCTCAGAGAGGTGGTCGCTGCGCCCCGCGCTAAGCTGATGTATACGCACGAAACTGAGGCGGAAGAACCATCACAATGTGAACTGGTCTGGGACATTTTTTGTTCTCTTTCCCTTGACAGTAACCTGATAGTATGGTACAGTTGATATAGCAAAGTGTTATATCAACTGTACCATACTGTGTGACTATATTCTGAATGAAAATCATGTTTTTCAGGGGCAAGATTATGCGAAAAGTTCTATTACTCGGCGGTCTCGTCATAGCGATAGTGAGCGCGTGGCTAAGTTATGTGTTCTTCGGCTTATTCGGAATCCTCATCTGGTCGTGCGTCTTCGCGTTCGTGGTTATAGATGTGATTTATTACTATGGAGCAAAAACACCGCTCGCTCGCTCGTTCAAATCTCAGAAATCGAGAGATGTGCCTGACGCCAGAATTGAGAGGATAGTACAGGGTCCTCGCGGTTGGTATGATCTCGACAATAGAGGAAGAGGCAAAAACTAGCTGATATACTTATTAAATACGTGCCTTTTCCTCTCATCTGGCAGTTCTCCTTTCGTTTTGCTATGATAGTAATATGGATTATTACATGATCCTCTACAGTCAAGCCCATGGGTGAGCTTGCAGACAAAAATTCATTTGATCATTTTGAAAGGAACACTACATGTATAAAAAGATACTCGTAGGGTTGGTCTTGTTCGGTATTTTGACGACGACAATTGCCGCGTGTGGCATCTACGACGAGGCCAACGTACCAACAGGCCCGACCGTGCATATGGGAGGCGCGGTCTTCCTTGTACCGTCCATCACGATTAAAAAGGGGGAATCTATCAACCTTATCGATGATGTCGCGGTGGAACACATCATTAGAAACGGCACATGGAAAGGGAGTACTCCCGATCTGACAAAAGAAGCAGGCGCGCCAAGCGTAGATGTGACGTTCAACGGCAATGACAGCAGCATGATCGGACCATTCAATACCAGTGGCAGCTTCAAGCTGTTTTGCACGATTCACCAGGCCATGGACCTGACCGTGAACGTCTCATAACAGGCTGTTCTGCGAAAAAGACGGTAGGGGCGACGTTCCTACCGTCTTTTTCGCATGTTAGTTTTGGCGAACGCCGAATCGAGGGCAAATATAAAACAATTGACTGTCGCGCACTCGTTCTTTGTGAACAAACAGTGTTTTTGAACACGTTGAGCTAGTACTTTTATGGCAGTAAAACGCTCTCCGTCCGTGACAACCGGCGAGTCATGCTATACTATTTTATGGTTGCGTTAAGCGCCAGCATAAACAGGTAGATAAGGTCTTTTTACGTATATGCGATCACCAACAGATAAATATAATACATCGCTTCCCCTGATAGTAAAATGTGGGGGTATTTTCTTGCTCTTATTACTGACTGCGGTCGTGGTAGCTTGTAGCAGCGACAACACGCAGATTGCGCCTGGTACGCCGGTTGCCACGCTGACCGTCGTATTCGGCCAATCCAATATTTCGCCGACCCCGGCGCTGGCTCCATATTATTGTGGTGGTTGGGCAACCGACACCTCGCCCGCTTACAACCCGAACAGCGTCGTCAGTGTATATGGCAAATATACCCACACCGTCGATGGCAATCCTGTCGGGGTAAGCGGCGCATCCGCGGCCGCTACGGTCCTCTGGCCCGATGGCAGCTCAGTCACAGAGAACACAACGACCGGCAGTGACGGACTGGCTGTTTTCGCCATTACCATGCAGGCCAGTGCCATTAATCATGTCGTGCTTATCCAGATGAAATTTACCATTCCCAATGTCCCGCCATGCACTCTCACATCGCCCGCGTTTTTTACAGCGATTATGGTATCGCCAACGCCGACCAACACGGCCATGCCATCTCCTACTAATACAGGTTCGCCTGGAGCCACACCGTCCGTCTCGCCGACGGCGGGCGGCACAATTACGCCCACCGGCACACCAAAAATCACTCCAACTGGCAAGCCCGGAGGCTGATGAAGAGAATACAGTTAGCTTGTCATCTATGACACTTTTTGCTCCGCAAACTGATCTAACCTGTTACAGAATCCGTTGATACGTAAGAGAAGGAGCACACAAAGTTGAATAAACGCCGTTGGGTAGTGAGCCTGGCAACCGGTGGGAGTATCATGGGCGTCGCGGCAACCACCGGCCTGGTTATGCTGGCGCGCCTGTTTGTAGAAGAATTTTCCCGGCCACATATCGTCGTTGATAGCACACTATTCCCCTGGAAAATGCCCGAATCCCTGGCGGAGCCGCCCGCTACACTCCAGCGCACACTTCTCTTCCATACGCGGGATGGGAAACTGCTGCACGGTGAGTTCTGGGCGCAGCCGCAGCCTGCCCCTACTGTTATCATCTGTCATGGATACCGTGTCTCCGGGGCCACTTTGCGCCCGGTGGCGACCCTCGAATATAACAGTGGCTATAATATCCTGCTCTTCGATTTTCGCGGGCATGGTGATAGCGAGAGCGTAAACACCTCTGGCGGAAACGCGGAAGTGCATGACCTGGAAGCGGCTATTGCTGTCGCCATTCGGCAGGCAGAGACCTTGCCCGGCAAAATTCTCCTGCACGGCTTCTCGATGGGCGCGGCCATCGCCCTGCTGACACCGCCGCATCCTGACGTGGCCGCCATTATTGCCGATAGTCCCTATGCGCATCTGGATGCCATCTTGCGCAGTTTCGTACACTGGCAGTTGATAGAGAAGGCCAATTCCTGGTCTCCCTCGCTGCGCTGGACGAAAAGCATGTTTTCCGCGCTCTCCTGGGGAACAGTGGTGGCAAGTGGACCTGTGTATCGCCTGCGTTTTGGGCAAGCGCTCATGGCGCATCCGGCAGGTAGCATGAAAAGATGGCAGGGGTACCTGCGGAAATCGCGCGATTTTCACATTCCACCGATCCTGCTTATTCATGGAACCGAGGACAGATTCATACCCATCACGCACTCCTATCAAATTGCCAGGCAAGCGCGAATGCACAACATTCCATTAGAAACTTACTTTGCCGAGGGGTCGAATCACTGCTCAGCATATGGGGATAATCCAGAAAAGTATGTAGCAATCATGCGGAACTTTGTAGCACAATACCTGGGCGATGCTTACCCTGATGTCTCGACTTCCTGAAAATCCTTAACGCCAGGTGTCTCATGTATCACCGCCCTATGCAAAGCTACCAGCGTCACATCATCCTCTTGCTCCCACCCCTCGCCGGTGAAACGTTGGAGTTCATCTAGCAAGGTGTCGATGAGCGGTACACCGTCGCCATGCCCTTCGAGCAGGGTCTTGAGGCGCGCAAATCCGAACATTTCGCGTCTTCGATTATGAGCCTCTACAAGACCATCGCTATAGAAAAGCAGGCTTTCACCCGGCGCTAATGTCGTCTCGTACTCTTCATAACAGGTGCCGGGCATCATGCCAAGCGGCATACCAGTCGCCCACAGTTCCGCCGCATTCCCGGCATTCTGGCGAAAGGGCGGCTCATGTCCTGCGTTGGCGTAGCGCAAATGCCCGCTTTTGGGATCAAGCAGCGCATAGAAGCAAGTGACGAACATGTTGGGCGGAATATCGGCAAAGAGGAGATCATTAACACGCGCCAATATCTCTGAGGGAGAAGCCTGCTCCTGAGCGGCGGTACGCAGCATAGTGCGCGTGGCCGTCATCACCAGCGCCGCCGGAACCCCTTTATCGGTGACATCGCCGATCACAATACCCAATCTGCCATCCGCGAAAGGGAGGAAATCATAGAAATCTCCACCAACCTCGCGCGCCGATTGATAGTAGGGGACGAGTTGCCATCCGAGCAGAGACGGCACCTCTTTGGGCAAAAAGATGTGCTGAATTTGCCGGGCGGTGCGTAATTCCTGCTCGATGCGTTCGCGTTCGCGCGCCTGCGCCTGTTGCGCCTGTGCCAGTTGCGCCACACGCAGCGCTGGCGCAACCTGGGCCGCCAGTATATCAAGCAGACTGCGATCCGCGCGAACATATTTCTGCCCATCCAGGCGAGGCCCCAGCGTCAGCAATCCAATCACTTCACCCTGGCTAATCAGTGGCAACGCAATTTCCACCTCGTTCGTCCGCAAGATATGCAAAACAGGCGAATCCGAATCTAGTTGCAGTTGCCTTACCTCCATCAGACCAGGATGACTCAAGGCAAAAGCCGCAATGGGATCATTGGCAGCGACGACGATATCGAAAGGCGAGGTACCATACAGATCTTCCACAATGGATGCCGGTTGCTCTTTTATGAATGCTTCATGCTGTCTCTGCCAGTTATTTATTCCCCATCCAGTGCGGGCCGGCATACCTCCCCTATCATCTTGCATAGGCTTACTCACCCAGATGGAGACGCTTAGCGGTTGCATAGTTTTCTGAACAACAGCCAGCAAGCCATCGCATACTTTGTCCAGGTCAATCTCTTCGCGCAACGCTGAGGTGAAAGCTGCAACGGCCCTGACAGCTTCATAATCACGCAGGTTGAAACGCCGATCAATAATCCCCTGTACATAATTATACAAAGGCGCAAGAATGATAGCCCAGGCCAGCGTGGTAGTGGCAACAATATAGACGGGAATAGGGGAACCATGATAGCGGAAGAGTATGCCAAATCCAGGGGTATGAATAAGCACTTCTATGCCGGTGACGCTACCATAATAGATGAGGGCCAGGCAAAGTGTGAGTACGCCATACAGAAATGTCCCATGAAGGAGTTTGGAGAGTTGATTCCGTGATATTACCAGACTCATTCCTATAGGAAGTGTCACAAAGAATATATAGAAAAGCCCAATTTTACCAAGCAGGATAGCAAGTAAAGTAACGATTAGCACGGCAGCAGCTCGCTGAAAGATGGCATACACCCATCTTTGAACATCCGAGCGACGCCTCCGCGCCGCGCCGTTTGGCTGCGCTTTTCTCGAAGTTACCTGGAATACGGACATAGCTCCCTTTCTTGACGCTAAAATACAGCCTCAGTTTCATATATATCCATCACAATCTTATCACAAGTGTCACTTTCATGAACACATTTCATATTTTAGAAAAAAATACTTGCAAATTTCATATATTATGTGCATAATTGAAAAAGAGAGAGTATGTAATTTCGTCTATCAACGGGCGCATAACGTGCGATACGATCAGTTGCTGCGCAATTGCGAAAACGAGGGAGCATAATTATGTCAACATATGATACGAACGGCAATATCAGCAAAGAATCATACGAGCGCTATACGCGCCATCTCAGCCGCCAGGGTATCCTGAGCGAGAAACGCAACCGCACAACCGATATGCTGCCCAGTCTATCCAGCGACACTACCGCCAACGGTAAATTGAGTGCGCGTCAGATCACCCAGTTACGCGATGAGAATCGTCGCTTGCACCATGAAGTTGAGGAGTTACAGAGTCGTATCGCGCAATATGCTGAAACAGAGGCACAATTCGAGCAGGAAGTCGATACCATCCACCACGCTCACCAGTTAGAGATTGAGCAGTATCAAAGCCACTTGCGCGAAATGATGGACGAACTCAACCAGAAGCAGCAGGCGTCGCAAGACATGGAACAGCGCTACCAGGAACTCTATCACTCATTTCAGGATTCCGTTGAAGAGGAAGCCGGTAAACTGGTGACGGAAGCCGCACAAACGATGGTGCTTTCGCCGGAACATACGCCGCCCATATTGCATGACGTGGTGAAAACCCTGGAGTTTCAGGTCAAGCAAACGGAAGATCAGTATGTGTCTGAACTGATGGCGCTCATGCGCCAGGCGCAGCGCAAAAACGAGTTGCTCGAGCAGGAACTGGCGCGAGAACGCGAGAATCTCTTCAACGAACGTCAGAAGGTCTTTGAGGCGCAAAATCGAATGCGCGAGCAGAGCGAACTGCGCAGGAAAATGATCGAGTCTTACCTGCGCACGCGCTTCGCCATGTCGGTCTCTGGCCTGACCACCGTTTTTCTCATCGTGTACGGCATGATAGCATTGGCGCTGGCTACCGTGATAAAATGGCCCATCACCTGGTCAATCATTTTCCCCCTGGTGGTATGCGCAGTGCTGGCCTTTATCATCACACGCATGAGCGCCAATGCTCGCTATTTCCGTCCGCCCGACGCCAAAAAGAAGTAGGGTATGCCGATGGGGAAAGCAAAGGTAGACGCCCTTTGCTTTCCCCATCGGCATACTACTTTTTTTGACTGCGAAAGTTACTGATGGCTCGAATGATCTTACGATTTCTGGCGATGGAGGAACTTTCAAGATAAGCCTCAAAGGCGACCTGCTGGATGCCTGTGTTCATAGTAGGGTAGGCGTGAATGGTTCCCAGAATATCGTTGAGGGTCAGGTTATGCCGCATAGCCAGCGATAACTCGCCCAGCATCTCGCCTGCTCGCGCGCCTACCATGTGCGCTCCCACGATTTCGTCTTTCTTGCCCGCCAATACCAGCTTGATGAAGCCTGTTATCTCGCCCTCGGTCTGCGCGCGATCGATGTGCGCCCAGGGGAATTTCACGACACGCACCTGTTTATGCTGCTTCCGCGCTTCGTCGGGAGTCTGGCCTACGCGCGCCGCTTCGGGATCGGTGAAGGTACACCAGGGAACAACGCGATAATCAACTTTCTTCTTCGCCACCGGAACAAGCGCGTTGCGTACCGCGATGCCCGCCTGATACGCGGCGACATGCGTAAAGAGATAGCCGCCGATCACATCGCCAATTGCCAGCACGTTGCTCGCCGTTGTCTGGAGATAGTCATTTACCTCGATCCCTCCGGCATCGTACTTAATTCCCGCCCCTTCCAGGTTCAAGCCATCCGCATTCGGGTGCCGCCCCAGAGCCAGCACAATCTCATCCGCCTCAAATTGAAGCAAATTATCGCCCTTTTTCGCTATGACTACTTTCCTGTTACCATTGCGGCCGGCTTTGACGAAACGCGCATGAGTGACAATCTCGATACCCTCGGATGCGAGTACCTGTGTGACCGCCTCCGAGACCTCTATATCCTCTTTAGGCAAGATACGCGCTGGCCCTTGAATAATCGTGACCTGCGCGCCCAGTCGTTGAAAAGCCTGGCCCAGTTCAACGCCGACGGGGCCACCACCAACCACCACCATTGAAGCGGGCAGGCTGGTCAGGTCAAATACGCCTTCGTTCGTCAGGTAGCCAGTTTCGGCCAGCCCCTCTATTACAGGTACGGCCGGATGCGAACCGATAGCGATGATCGTATTGCGACTGCCAATGCTCTCGCCATTCAAATCTAGCTCAGTCGGTGACTTAAAGGTGACATGACCGAATTTGACGGTGACGCCTTCGCTATACACACGCTCGCCCTCCTCTACACGACTAATCACCTCCTGCACGTAAGCCGACACTTTCGCCATATCTACACCGGGGCTGCTCAGCATAAGTCCCAGTTTAGCAGCATCTCTAGCCTGCTGTACCACCCTTGCCACATGAATCAGGCTTTTGCTCGGCACGCAGCCAAAATTCAAGCAGTCGCCTCCCAGCTTTTCTTTGTCCACCAGCAAGACACGCGCGCCCAGTGCCGCCGCAGTACGAGCCGCCGTCAACCCACCCGATCCCCCACCAATGATAGTTATATCGTAGCGTTCCATAAAATTCTCCAGGAAATATTGCTTCCTCTATCATGATATGAGGTTATTCTAAGACATTCGGGAGCAGAAAATACAAATTTTCAAGCGGATTTTAATGGTTTTTGGAGTTTACTTAATCGTCCGGTATCTCCTCATAAAGATCTGATACCCGCACTCCCAAAGCATTAGCAAGCTTCACCAATGTCGTAGAGGTTACTTCCTTATACGGATTGCGGAATATATCTCGTATAGTGGGATGCGACAAATCAGAGAGTCTTTCAAGTTTGCCCATGCTTATATGCTTTGCTTCTGCAATCTCTTTTACCCTCAATCTTAGTCTCAAGTAGGCTTGCCCCCTTTGTTGATGAGCAAATTGTAACAGAAACTACGCATTGACAAAACTGTACTCATAGCTATATAGTTATGACTACGTAGTTTTGTTTTTCCATCTTCGTATATCGGCAAACAGTCATAGCAAGATTAAGAAAAATTTCTAATGGTAGGAGTCAATGGATTGGTAAGTAAGCGCGGAGTATTAGAAGTAGTCGATGAAATTTTCATGGTGTTTGAGAACGTTCGCTCGTTATTAGCTAACTGGAATAGTTGCTACCATATGACCTTTATACGGGAAGTTATGAGGCTTCAACAGTTAGAAACTGAGCTTAACAGCTTAGGTTATGACGATGATTTTGTAACTTTCGTGCTTGAGCATGTATATAATACTGTGTTTAGACATGACAGGTATAAAAGAATGTTCTATAAGCTTCCATATAATCCTTGAGAACCTGGCAACAGGCTGTCACTTTCGTAGAGATATGCGAGTGATATAAATAGGCGGGTTACAACGTAGTATACGAATCCGCCCGTGTGGAGTATACTCACAACAGTACATTATCAACCATGAGGAGCAGTTTTATGGAACAAGTAGTTCACTCTCAAATACCACTGAAACAACATACAATCTGGCAGGATGGTCAGAAACCGGAGCCGTGCGCGGTAGTTATATTTGGCGCGACAGGAGACCTGACCCAGCGCAAATTGCTGCCTACCCTGGCGCACCTGATGCACGATCATCCACTGCCGCAGAGTTTTTGCATCGTCGCATTTGCGCGACGCCCCATGAATGACGACCAATGGCGGGCCATGGCGCTGGATTCGGTCAACAAATATATGGACCCCGACGATAAATTGGATGAAAAGGGACAAAAGGCTTTCGCGCAAAACCTCTTTTATTGCCAGTCGGACTTTGATGACCGCGAAGGATTTCAGAAGTTGGCCGACCTGCTCGATCGGCTCGATCAGGAAAAAGGCACCGGGGGCAATCGCATCTTCTACCTGGCAACTCCCCCGACGACCGACGCCGAAATCATTCACCAGATTGGCGGCGCGGGCCTGGCTCACCGGCCATACAACAATGGCGACGAAGAATCCTGGACGCGCATCATCATCGAGAAACCTTTCGGGCGCGACCTGGCATCAGCGCAAAAGCTCAACCGCGTGCTGGCGCGTGTCTTCCATGAAAATCAAATCTATCGCATAGATCATTACATGGGCAAAGAAACTGTGCAGAACCTTTTGGCGTTTCGCTTCGCCAACGGCATCTTTGAGCCGCTATGGAATCAGAAGTATATCGATCATGTGCAAATATTAGTAGCTGAAAGCCTGGGCATCGGTACGCGCGCCGAATATTACGAAGAGTCTGGCGCGATCCGCGATATGGTACAGAACCACATTATGCAGGTACTATGCCTGACAGCAATGGAACCGCCGGTAGCTTTTGATGCCGATGCCATTCGCGACGAAAAAGTGAAAGTCATGCGGGCCATTCCCCTGCTTACAGAGGAGCAAGTCGCCGCCGACACGGTACGCGCTCAGTACACAGCGGGGGTAATCGACGGTGAGAACGTCCCCGGATATAAAGAGGAAAAGGGTGTTGCTCCCAACTCAACAACAGAAACCTATGTGGCATTGAAACTGTTCATTGAGAACTGGCGCTGGGCTGATGTGCCTTTCTACATTCGCACCGGTAAATGCCTGCCTAAGCGCAGTACCGAAGTAACTATCCAGTTCAAGCGCGTGCCACATCAACTCTACAAGCCATCGGAGACAAAGGGATTGGTACCTAACCGCCTGACCATTCGCATTCAACCCGACGAGGGTATTACGCTGAAATTCGGTGCCAAGATACCCGGCGCATCCCGCCAGCTCGAATCAGTGGATATGGACTTCTCATATGCCAGCGCCTTTGGTATTGCTTCACCTGAAGCCTACGAACGCCTGCTTGCCGATGCCATGATTGGCGACTCGACACTCTTTATCCGCCGTGACGAAGTTGAGGCATCGTGGCGCATCGTGGATAGCATCATCAACGGTTGGAAGCAAATGCCGGCCAACTCTGTATCCACCTACCCGGCAGGAAGCTGGGGGCCGAAAGAGGCCGAGGAGCTGATTGAGAAAGATGGGCGACACTGGGATAACCCCTGATGTTTGAGGAATCGCGATGAACGAAATGAATAACGAAGGTGGGCCTAAGCCTTTTCCCTCATTTTGAACAGGCAATAGCCGAATTTTTCCGCGTCTTGCGTACCAGCACTGGCGGGAAGTTGGGGATAACGGTGGGACACGATCCAGATGCGCTTTCGCAGTGGTACAGCAAACGTCTCACCGAGTATCATAACCAGTACCATTTCCCCTTAAACGCTGGCGGAGGGAATCTCAACCTCTCAGAGCTTCCTACCTACCTTGTGCGAGCTGGTTTTGTTGATGTGCAGGTGCTGCATGAGCAGACAGAGTTTATCTATGCCGGCGCGCAGCAATGGTGGGACGCTAAATGGACGCACGGCACGCGCTACTCGCTGGAGCATATGACGCCAGAGATCTTAGCGCAGTTCAAAGCAGAGGTCTTTACCAGATTGGAAGAGGAAAAAAGGCCGGATGGCATTCATGAAGAGTGGCGCCTGCAATATGTGCTGGGAACCAGGAGTGCCTGAGTCGAACGAGGAAGGTAGCTATGGCAACGAGAATAGCAACTTCGGCAGGAGCTATCATCTTGCGCGAAGTCAAAGGCAAACTCAGGATTGGGCTGGCTCAACACGCGCGCGCAACCAAATCCTGGGTATTACCTAAAGGCCACGTCGAAGAAGGCGAGTCAATCGAACAGGCCGCCTTACGCGAGATTTACGAAGAGACGGGCCTGGACAATGTGCAGTTGATTAAACACCTCGGCATCATTCCGCGCGAATCTCTCAAAAGCAACGGGGATGTTGAGCAGAAAACGATCCATCTTTTCCTGGCATACGCGCCGGACAATAGCCAGCCTCAAGCCCCTACCGACCCTCGTTTTGTCGGGGTTAGCTGGTTCTCGCCCGAAGAAGCCATCAAGTTGCTCCCTTATGAAAGCGAACAAGCTTTTTTCAGGGAGCATCTGAGTTTGTTGCTCGAATAAAGAGTGACCAGGGCGGGGGCAGAGCCGCGCACTCTGCCCAATAAGTGTCAGGCGTCTTCTGTAGGGGCGGCGGTTGGGTAGAGCGAGGAGGGGACGCTTGCGTCGCCCGCTAACTGCGGACGATGGCGGGGGACACTTGCGTCCCCTCCCCTCATCCTCGTCCACCCCCGCCCCTACGGATCATTCCGATGCTTTCGTTATATTGATGCCTACCCGCCTTTACTCCACGTTTCGTTCCAGCGCGACCACTGGAATCTCGCGTGTTATTTTCGCCTGGTGGTCGGCGAAAAATGGATATTGCTCCACTATCCTGGCCCATAATCGCTGCCGTTCCGCGCCTTCGGTCACGATAGCGTTGGCATCGTAAACCTCTTTACCGACCTCGACGGTGACTTGCGGGTGAGCTACGATGTTGTGATACCAGGCAGGGTGTTTCAGCGCGCCCGCGTTTGACGCGATCACGAGCAGACGGTTGCCATCGGACACGTACATCATGGGCGTCGTGCGACGCTGGCCGCTCCTGGCGCCTGTAGTTGTGAGCAAGAGTAAGGGTCGGCCTTTGAACGCCTCACCATTGTTGCTACGGTCGGCGCGAAACTCTTCTATCAGCCGCTGGTTGTAGTCGTTTTGATTATGCTCCAAGCAGTTCCTCCATTTGATTCAGGTACGACTCGAATTGCTGGCAGGCCCGGCGCACAGGTTCAGGCGAAGTCATATCGACGCCAGCTTGCTTCAGCAGTTCGATGCTGTAATCTGAGGAGCCAGACGAGAGGAACTTCAGGTAGCGGTCAACGGCTGGCTGACCTTCGCGCAAAATCTGCTGTGACAGGGCGATGGAGGCGGAAATGCCCGTCGCGTACTGGTAGACGTAGAAACTGCTGTAGAAATGGGGGATACGCGCCCATTCGATGTCGATCAGTTCGTCAACCCTGGCAACACCGCCATAGTATTTCTGGTTGAGATCGTGATACAGCTCGCTCAGGCTATCCGCCGTCAGCGCCTCGCCCTCTTCGGCGTGACTATGCACAAGCTGCTCAAATTCGGCAAACATGGTCTGACGATAGAGCGTGCCGCGAATATCTTCGAGTGCATGATTCAGAATAGCCAGGCGTACTGCTGGATCGCTGGTAGTGCGCAGCAGGTAGTCCGTGAGCAAGTTTTCGTTGAGGGTTGAAGCCACTTCAGCAACAAAGATAGAATAGTCACCATAGTGAAATGGCTGCTGGCTGCGCGAGAAAAACGAGTGCATCGAGTGACCAAGCTCGTGTGCCAGCGTGTACATACCATCGCGCTTATTCTGGTAATTGAGCAGGACAAATGGACGAGTGGCATACCCACCGCCGCTATACGCGCCGCCGCGCTTGCCCGGCGTTTCATATACATCTATCCAACGTTGTTGAAAAGCGGTCTTTAAGATGTTGATGTAGTTCTGGCCCAGCGGAGCCAGGCCCATTACCACCGTATCACGGGCTTGCTGGTAGCTGATCTCGTCGTCTGTATCCTTCACGATAGGCACGTACAGGTCGTACATATGCAAATCTTCAAGACCCAACAGGCGCTTGCGCAACTCCATATAGCGATTGAGTGTCGGAATATGCTCGCTGACCGTATTGATCAGATTATCATAGACGCTGACCGGAATATTATATTGCGCCAGGGCCAGTTCGCGGCATGAGGCATAGTTACGCTGGCGTGTATGAAAGATGTCGGCTTTGACTTTAGCCGAGAGCGTCGCGGCAATCGTGTTGCGCTGCTTGAGGAATGCGCCGTGCATCCCATCAAATGCTTCCTTGCGCACCCGTCGATCTGTGCTGCGAATGTATGTCAGGTAATTGCCTTTGGTAAGCTGCACTTCATCCCCCGCTTCATCTTTAATAAGCGGCAGGCGCAGATCAGCGTTATCAATCATGGAGAAGATGGAATCTGGCCCTTCGGCCATCTCGCCCGTCGCGGCCAGCACCGACTCCACCTCGGCTGAGCGCACATGGGGACGTTTGCGGCTCATATCCTCTAGCTCATGCCTGTATCCCTGCAAGCCCGCCGTCTGCTGCACAAAACTATCAAGCGTGGACTGTGGCAGGGCCAGGATTTCTGGATCGAGAAATGAAAAAGCCGTCGAAATGCGCACGTACAACTGCATAGCGCGATCATACATACCCTGGTACTTGCTGTTAGTGGTATCCTCGTCTCTACGCATAGAAGTATACACAAAGAGCGTTTCCAGTTGCTCATACACCGCGTCGCGCTGTTGCAGCACATTTAAGAGAGCCTGCCCGCTCTGAGCCAGCGTCCCCTGTAGAGCTTCAATTTCCGGTAAGCGGCGCAACAACGACTGAAACGACTGTTCCCAGTCGTCATCCGTTGGGAATATGCTCTCAAGGTCCCAGGTATAGTCTTTGGGAATATCACTTCGCTTTGTCATTGTTACCACAGTCCACACTCCTTAGAGAATAGAATCACGCCATGCTGTAGCGTGTAGAGCAAATTGAGCATCTGGCTAACGCCCATGCTGCACAGAAGAGGATTAATCCACGAGCTGCTAATCCTGGCACTATTGTATCACGAAATCGCGCAAATGCTACTCATCTTCTGCGAGTAATAAATCGTCCCGGTGTCCCCATTTGTCGAGGAAGCGGTAAAAATTTCGCCTCGTCAGGCGCGTGCGCTCGGCATCTGAAAGCTTCTCGTTATAGACCTGCTGTGGATGAACATGCACAGGTAAATCAGGGATGACCAGCGCGCTTTTCCCGCAGTCTCGCACCGCGAAGTTGAAATCAATATCCATATAATACGGGAAACGGAAGCGTTCGTCAAAGAAACCCGCGCGCTTGAGCAGGCTCCGTCTGAATGCCATGCACAATCCGGCTATGGCCTCGACTTCTTGTTCGGAAGTTTCCTCAAAGTGGCGCATATCTTGCGAAAGCAGACCGCGCAGGCCGGTAATGCCTACTTCATGATTGGAGAGCATCGCGGCCAGCGGTGTGAACACGTCGCCGGTGAGTTCGACAGCGCTATCCAGCACCAGGATGTATTGGCCGAGGCTGCACTTCAAACCAGCGTTGCGCGCCTCTGCCTCACCTACCGAACGAGCAATGTGCAGCACATGCAGGCGTGGGTCCTGCTCCTGCCTTGCAATGGCCCAGGGGTACAATTCATCCAGCGAGCCATTATCAACCAGCACAATTTCGATGTCCTGTTCCCCGGCGAAACGCGCGACGCTTTCGATACAACGCTGCGCTGCCTCAAAGCTATTTTGCGCCAGGATATTCACTGAAAATGTGCAGGTGTCCGCTTTATCCAGCCAGGACGGGACATGGCGCGAAGTGCGGTAGTGCGTACCATCGATCTCGACGCCCGGCAAGACGATCAGGTGCGCCCCATGCGGGTTGTCCTTAATACCATAACCAGCCTCTTCTATCTGCCGTTTAAGATCATCCGCCTTCTCATATTTGCCCTTTCTGCGTAATTCATCGCGCTCATGTGATAGAGCCAGTATATCTTCTGGAATGCTAATGCGAGATGGTTGAACTGTCATATGCTTTATCCTTCTTCCTTACGGAGAGCTTCTACCCACTTTCAATTTGTATATTTATTTGCTACCAGCCGAGAGCGAGACCATCGCAGCGCGGGTCGGCGGCTCCCTCGAAGAGATGGGGGTTATGATGGATGCGAATAGCTTGCGCGTGGCCCATGCCGTCACCCCATGCATCTTCAAGCTGAATGCGATGACCGAGCATCTCCAAAAGCAGCGGCGCGCCATTGGGGAAACGCCTCTCCATTATCACTACTTCAGAAACATCGCGATCGGCGAGTTCATCCAGCCCGCGCTGCCCTGGTATATGATCGTTGCGCCTGACGGGTGGATACAACCTCATACGCCCACTGCGCCAGCGCGGCGCGCTGATGGCCTGCTGCGGATTCATGCCAAAATCGAGCATGGCCGTCAGCAATTGCACATGTATCTGTGGCTGCGCGTCGCCGCCCATTGTTCCAAGCGCCATATATGGTTTCTCATCGCGCATCACCATTGCGGGCGCGAGTGTATGCATGGTGCGCTTGCCCGGCTGCAAGTAATTGACATGCCGTTCGTCAAGCGAGAAGTACGCGCCCCGGTTATGCAGCAATACGCCCGTATCGCCGCCCACGACGCCACTGCCAAAGCCCATATACAGGCTTTGAATCAGCGAAACGACATTGCCCTCACCATCGGCGACGCACAAATATGTCGTATCGCCCTCTTTCTCAAGTCCAGCTTTGACACCCGCCGCAGCTCTTTGCAAATTGATGCGTTTGCGCTGCTCCTCCGCGTAAGCCTTGCTGAGCAGGCGTTCGACAGGCACATCCACAAAGGCGGGATCAGAGACATACTGATCTCTATCGGCAAAGGCCAGCTTCTTCGCTTCGAGCAGAACATGCAGGTATTCGCTAGATTGATAGCCAAAGGACTTGAGATCGTAGCCCTCGATAATATTGAGCATTTCAAGCGCGGCAATGCCCTGCGTGTTGGGCGGGAACTCGTAAACGTCATAGCCGCGATAGTTGGTAGAAATCGGCTCTACCCAGTCGGAATGATGCTTTCGCATATCTTCCATGCTCAAAACGCCGCCAACCCTCTGCACATAATCCGTGATGCTTTGAGCTATTGGGCCGTTATAGAATGCGTCGCGTCCTTCTTTTGCCAGCGTGCGATAGGTACGCGCCAGGTGCGGCTGGCGCAGCAATTCTCCAGCATTTGGCGGTCGTTTGTCGGCCAGAAAGACATTCGCGCTGCTATCCCATCGCTTGAGCAAGAGTTCAGCCCTTGCCAGCCAGCTAGCAAGCTTCGCAGTAACCGGCACACCATCTTCCGCGTACTCGATAGCGGGCGTAAGTACGGTTTCGGCTGAAAGCGACCCGAAACGATCTAGTGCCGCGAACCAGCCATCAGCGGCTCCCGGCACATTGATAGTAAGCGGGCCGCGTTCGGGGATACTTTGCAAGCCCTGTGCCGCAAAGTACTCTGGCCGCATCCCCTGTGGGGCGCGACCGCTAGCATTCAGCGCATACAATCGTTGCGATTTCTCATGCCAGATGAGCATGAAGAGGTCGCCACCCGCTGAACAGGTGGATGGATATACCACCGTCATTGTGGCAATAGCAGCAATTGCTGCATCTATAGCATTGCCCCCCTGCAATAGTATACGTAAACCTGCCTGAGTAGCAAAATAATTGGCACAGGCAACCATACCACGAGAGGCGTAATCCGGCTGTTCGGAGAGCATAGTGGAAGACTCCGTTCCTTTTGGATTGAGGACACAAACCATTCATTCGTTGTGCATCACTGAATATTATAGCATAAAGATTTTCATGTACATGCGGCATGTTTTTGCTATGACGGATTGTAAATGGCTTCGCTTTCTGTGTCAATCAATTGCAAGAGAATGAAGACATTAGGCATGGTTTCCCTCTAAACTGTTGCGTTCCTCTTTTCCTTTAATTATACTGAGCAGCATCACAGTATGTGGAGGGTTTCTATGCGAAAATTCTGGTCTCCAGACAAATGGCTACTCTATCTCGCCCTTGCGCTCTCACTGGTAGCCTGTGGGGGAAACGCAAAAGCAGGCACTACCGCAACAACAACTCCAGACACGACCAACAACCAGCCAGGAACTGGCCCGAAGGGACTGCCTCTCTACTGTCCGATGTCTGTGACAGTTGATCGACAGGATACTATCTATGTTTCCGACAACGATAACACTACAATTCATGAGCGCATCATCAAGCTCTCTCCTGCGGGTCAGGAGCTTGGCGAATGGCACATCTTTCCGCCGGGCAATTTAGGGATGGCTCAGGGACCAGGTGACGCCGCCTTTGACATGCAGGGGAATATGTATGTCTTAGACCTTGACCATGATAAGGTAGTAAAGGTCTCACCAGGCGGTAAGATTATTGCCAGTTGGGGATCGTCGGGGAGTGGACAGGGACAATTTCAGGAGCCACAGGGGATCGCCGTTGATTCACATGGCAATATCTATGTGGGAGATAACGATAACAGTAGCTGGCGTATTGAAGAGTTTAGCAACACAGGCAAATTTCTGAATGTTGCCACGACACAGGGAAGTACTGCCTCTATTAGCCTGGCAGTTGATAGCAGCGATAATCTTTATGTTGCCAGCGGCATCTCTATTACGGAGATATCCCCAACAGGCCAGACAATCGGTAAATTGCAAATAACAGGCAGTGATTCTAAGTCTTCAGCAATATGGACCGCTCTCAGTATTAATGCTCATGGAGACATGTACGCCACACAATTGACCCTGGCTAATAATAGTCAGGAGTTCTACCCAAATATTCTGAAAATCGATTACGCAACAGGGAAAACACTTGCAGCCTGGAGTGTGTGGAAAGCGGGGATTAAGGGCGTTTTAAGTATGGCTCTCGATAGCCAGGGCAACTTGTACGCATCCGAGTTGACCAACGCGGGAGCTACCCAATTACAAAAATTCTCCTCTACAGGAGAGGTGCTTGATACCTGGAAAGGTACATGTAGCTCATAGAAGGTAGCCAGAACGCGGGTGCAAGCCTGACCGCACTGGAGGTCTTGTCGGCAGGTACACAAAACAGTACAATGCAGCAGATATGACCACGCAGAATATGGTAAAGGACAGGCATGTTTCGCAGATTAACGGCTATTGAAATAGCGGAGGGCGCGCTGCTGGCGGATATTGGCGTCATTTTCCAACTACTCGCGCTCTACTTGCCCATCGGCAAGTCGATATTTCAGATACTTTCGCCCATCGTGTTTACCATCATCGTGCTGCGCCATGACTTCTATGTGGGGGTAATGAGCCTGTGCGTGGCGGTCTTCACCATCGGCATTTTGAGCGGGCCGGGGGCGTGGCCTCTTATGCTGCTAGAATGCGGCGCGGGTCTGTTTCTTGGCCTGACCATGAAGCATCGCGTGGGTCACTTCTGGATAGTGATAGTGGGGACGACCAGCGGCGCGCTGGCATTCTATCTCCTGCTGATTGTAGCCGATTTCTTAACTGGTATCCCCCTCACCGATCTCGTCAAAAGCCTGCAAACTACTTTCGCCCAGTTCATTTCTCTCATAGGCACAATCGCCGCAAGTGTAGGATTGGGTCACTTCTGGCAAATCAACATTTTTCCGGTGGTGAATGCTGTCGCGCAGGTCGCGTTCAAATACTGGTTGATCGGGTTTTACGTCCTTTCCTGGATAGTAATTTTCCCGGTAGTTATCACGGTATATTATATAACGAATCTCTTTACGCGCCTGCTCGGCTACAAGGTACGCCCCTTTGCCAGCAATATGTTTGAAGGTCCTATGTATAGCATATTACGCGGGTTGGCGCGGCTCATCCCTGAGCATGGCAGAATCGGTCGGCACTGGATGGCACAAAATTTGAGAAAAGAAGTGCGCAGGCTGGGGATTGCGAGGCAAAAAGCGAAATGATGCAGCAGCCCCCTTTAATTGATTTACAATCCATCAGCTATACTTATCCCGCTCAATCCGGGGGGAACGCAGTTTCCACACTGGCCTTAAACAATGTGAGTTTGCAGGTGCAGCAGGGAGAATTTCTCGTTTTGCTCGGCCATAATGGGAGCGGCAAATCCACGCTGGCGCGCCATTGCAATGCGCTGCTGATCCCCGGCAGTGGACGTGTCTTGATAGCGGGACGTGATAGCGCCGAACAGGCGAACTGGCGTACCATTCGTGAAACGGTGGGCATGATCTTCCAGAATCCTGATAACCAGATCATCGCAACGGTAGTTGAAGATGACGTGGCGTGGGCGCTGACTGTGCGCGGCCTGCCCGCGCAGGAGATCAAGGAGCGTGTGGCGTGGGCGATGCAGGCCGTCGGTATTACACATCTGCGCGGGTTGCCACCCAACAAACTCTCCGGCGGGCAGCGGCAACGCCTGGCAATCGCGGGTGTGCTGGCGCTGCGCCCGCAGTCCATCATTGCCGACGAAGCTACCGC
Organism: Ktedonobacteraceae bacterium; assembly: GCA_050695155.1. GTDB lineage: Bacteria > Chloroflexota > Ktedonobacteria > Ktedonobacterales > Ktedonobacteraceae > CF-113. The sequence continues at coordinate 18,953 of JBOGTO010000334.1, read as the reverse complement.
GCAACTCGACCCCTTATCACGGCGGGAGATCGTAGCATTGTTGCACCAGCTTAACAACAACTTCGGCTTGACCATCATTCAGGTCACGCACCTGCTCGAAGAGGCCGCTCTTGCGCCGCGTATCGTCGTGATGGAGCAGGGAAAAATTGTGATGGAAGGGACGCCAGCGCAGGTATTCGCCGACCTGGAGCGGCTGCGCGCGTTGAAACTGGCTATTCCTGAACCCATCGCGCTGGCGGCGCGCCTGCGTGACGCGGGTTTCCACATCTCACCTGCCGCGCTGACAGCGGAAGCCATCGCGCAGGAGCTACTGACTTGAAAGACGCCATCATCATCACGCGCCATCTTACCCATATCTACCAGTCCAAAAATGCCGGGCCGTTGCAAAAGACCGCGCTCTCCGACATCAGCCTGGAAATCGAGCGCGGCTCTTGCGTTGCCATTATAGGCGTGACCGGCTCCGGCAAATCGACACTGGTGCAGCATTTTAATGGTCTGTTGCGCCCCACATCGGGCAGCGTGATAGTAGACGGCATCGACGTTGGCGGCAAGAGCGTTGATAGGACAGCCCTGCGGCGGCGCGCCGGAATGCTCTTTCAATTTCCAGAAGCACAATTGTTCGAGCGCACCGTCTACGCCGATGTAGCCTTCGGGCCGCGCCGTATGAAGCTCAAGCGCAAAGACATCCGCACGCGCATACTGAACGCGCTCGACCTGGTAGGTTTGCCTCACCGGCAGTTCGCTATGCGCAGCCCATTTGAGTTGAGCGGCGGCCAGAAAAGGCGCGTGGCCCTGGCGGGTGTGCTGGCAATGTCGCCCTCGATCTTGATTCTCGACGAGCCAACCGTCGGACTGGACGCTGATGGGCGCGAAGAATTTTACGCTTATCTCAAGCGTATCAAAGAGCAACAGGGCGTCACGATTGTGCTGGTGTCGCACGACATGGCGGAGGTAGCAACGCTGGCGGACTGGCTATTCGTACTGCACAACGGGCAATTGGTGATGCAGGGCAAGCCGCGCAATGTCTTCGCGCAAGGCGAGACGCTGCGCGCATGGGGATTGGCCGCGCCGCCGCTCAGCGAATTGCTCGCACTGTTGCGCAAAGGCGGCATGACCCTCCCTGACGAGATAAGCACGCTCGATGAAGCCTTTGACTCGCTACAAACAATGCGCAAGATTTCAGAGAAAAGGCAGACATAAATGTTTCAGAATATCCCCATAGGCACCTACTATCCAGGAAACAGCCTGTTACATCGCCTGCGAGCCAGAACAAAATTGCTCTTGATGCTCTGGTTGACCATCTTTTTCACGATTGCGAACCAGAATTTTTGGGATTTCACGCCCCATATCATGGCGTTGCTGCTGTTGTTCGCGGGCATTGTGCTTGCTGGCATCTCGCCCGGCGTCATCTGGCGGCGTATGCGCTGGTTAGTCTTGCTTGCGCTGATCGGCATCATTCCAAATGTGCTTTTTTTCAGCAATTCGGGTACGAAGGTTTTACGCTCGTTCGGTCCCTGGCCGCTTTCTTACACGCTAGTATGGGGAATAATTCTCGCGTATGGCCTCGCCTTTGCGCTCTTCATCCTGCTCAGCTTGCTGCCTCTTCCGCGCATACGCGCCATAAAACGCAATCGCTGGTTCAAGCGTGTGCGGGTATCGTTGATTGTGCTGGCAATCGTTGCGCTAATTCTCTGGTGGCTCACGCGCAAGCATGTAACAAGCTCCGCGTTGCCCATCGGGCCTATCGTGCTTACATATGACGGAGTGTGGGCGGAAGTCACTATCTTCGTGGTTTTCCTCACGCTGTTTGCCTGCTCAATACTCCTCACCATGACCACCAGCCCGATTGCCCTGATCGAGGGGCTGACGCGCCTCTTGACGCCGCTGCGCTGGCTGCGCCTGCCCGTCGATGATTTCGCGTTGATGCTGTTGATCGCGCTGCGCTTCATTCCCACGCTGGTCGAAGAGGTCGAATTGCTCATCAAAGCGCAGACTTCGCGCGGCGCAGACTATATGCATGGCAGCGCGCGCGAGCGCCTGCAAAGCCTGATCGCGCTGTTCGTCCCGTTCATTTCCAGCACGCTACGCCGCGCCTCCGACCTGGCTATCGCCCTGGACGCGCGCGGCTTTGAAGTGCAGGGACGCCCAACCATGTTGCATGATACCGCATTGAGCGCGGCTGATTATCTGGTCATGGGCATGGTAGCAGCTGTCACCATCGGGGTATTGGTAATCTAATACTCTGTCACCCTTCATCAGAACGATGAAGGGTGCTGTCATTCTGAGCGAAGCGAAGAATCTCCTGCCGAGTGGAGATTCTTCGCTTCGCTCAGAATGACATTCCCGAAAAAGAATGCTTCCAATTCGCGGTTACAAACGTATATAAAAGTAATCATTATCTTATCCTTACTAGTGTTGCAAATAGAAGGTAGGCAATATGGCCTTAAACGTTCGTCCACGCGCGAACCGCAATGTTGACCCCACCTCAATAATCGCTAAATGGGCCAGGCGATGCGGGCTGCCATTGACTATCCTAGCCTGGGCTGCCGTCGCGCTGCTTATTCTGTGGCTGGCGGGGCATGTGATCCAGACGATTTTCTTGCTCATCGTGGCTGGCTTGCTTGCCTATGCGCTCGCGGGCATAGTGAAGTTACTTGAGCGCGTGATGCCGCGTTTCCTCGCTATCCTCATCGTCTATCTGCTTGTGCTGAGCGCGATTGTGGCTCTCCTCTATCTGGTTATAAGCACAGCGATCCAGCAGTTCATCTCACTCTCTGCATACGTGCAACATTTGCTGACACCAACCAGGGCGGGACAAGCTTCGCAACTGGAAGAGATACTACAGAGATTTGGCATCACACAGAACCAGCTCAATGCAGTCAGCAGCCAGGCCATCTCCTATATAGAAGGCTTCGCGGGTAACCTGGTTCCGCTGCTCACAGGGCTTTTCAGCGGCGTCCTGGATTTCATCCTGGTGGCAGTATTCAGCATCTATCTCCTTACCAGTGGCTCGCAGGTGAATAATTGGTTGCGCCGGAATATGCCCGATCAGCAGCAGGGGCGCATGAGGTTTTTGCTGGATACTTTACAGCGCGTCGTCGGCGGCTATATTCGCGGTCAATTGATTATGTGTGGGCTGATTGGCGTGCTGGTGGGGGCTGGAATGTATGTGATTGGCGTGCCGTTTGCCCTTTTACTGGGCGTATTAGCCTTCGTGCTAGAGTTCATCCCGGTACTGGGAACGCTTACGTCGGGAGCCATCTGTGTGCTATTGGCTCTGACAAAGGGATGGCTCATCGCCGTCATTGTGCTGGCTTACTTCATAATCGTACATATCATCGAGGGCGATGTGGTGGGACCACGCATCGTCGGCAAGACCATTGGCTTGCATCCACTTGTCTCTATGGCCGCGTTGATCGCGGGAGCCGAGCTTTTCGGCATCCCCGGCGCGCTTCTAGCTTCGCCCGTCGCCGGAGTGATACAGGCGTTCCTGATTGCTATCTGGGCCGAATGGCGCCAGACGCACCCCAAAGAATTTAAGATGGCGCAAGAGGAAGCATCTGAGAAGGCAGAAAGCCTCGCCGAGAAGCTACCGGACGACCCAGGATCGGTACCAAAGTTACTTTGAAAATTGGATCAAGCGGGCAAGTGAAAAAATACGTTGTCAGAACCGTTCAATTATGATATGCTGGACGGGCAAAAAGACATCCTGATAATTGAGCGAGAATTTGGGAAACGAAGGACAACAGCAACCGCCCCTGCCGCCGCAGGGTGTACCGGGACAACAGCAACAACCCTATTATGGCTGGCAGTACGACCAGGATCAACATGACCCTGCGACGCAGTATCCGCCTGCCAACCCATATCCTCAGCAGCCATCCAATCCGCAACAACCACCCAGCCCGCCGCAACCAGCCAATATGCAACCGCCGCCCGCCTATCCTGCACCCGCCAACAATCAGAACGGACCTGCGCACCCATTAGCGGCACGCCACCAACAACCTGTACGGGATATGGGCGCATCGCTGGGGTATGGTCAGGGCATGGAATACCAGTATTTCAACGCGCCCCAGCCGTCGCAATCGTTCCCGCAGCTTCGCCAGGAACGATTACAGCAATTGCGCGAAGATCGGATGCGCCGGGGACAGCGACGCATGAATTCCAGCCCACCTGGCCTGTTTCCACGCAGGGGCAACGCGCCTCCGAAAATAGTACCACCGCCAATACCAGGAGCGCCTCCTCCAGCAAGGGACCCACAGATGGGACAGGCTCCCATAGAAATGTCGCCCTCGTTGCTTCGGCCAGCAGCCGAGGCATCACCCAGACATTCGCCCATACTGCCGCCAATCATGCAGCATAGCCCCGCCGCGTTGCCGGGACGCGCTGATAATCAACTCCAGCCAGCCGGGCAGTCCTCGCAGGATACCGGAATGATCCAGAAAGCGCGTATCGGCAGAGCGACCATGATTTTGTCGGGCGCGTTCATCGCCAGCCGCATTCTCGGTCTGCTGCGCACAAGCATGTTTGCTTATGTATTTGGCACAGGCGTCACTTCCGACGCTTTCTTACAGGCATTTCTGGTACCCGACCTGATCTTTAACATCGTAGCCGGGGGCGCGCTCAGTTCGGCGTTCATCCCCGTCTTCACCCATTACATGATTGGCGAGCGCGATGAGAAAACGGCGTGGCACGTTGCCAGTTCCGCGCTAAACCTGGCAATTGCCATCATGATGGTACTGGCATTGCTGGCGATTATTTTCGCGCCCTGGCTTGTACCGTTGTATAATCCGGGTGTGCCTCAAGCCGAACTCGGCCTGATTATCTCGCTCTCGCGCATCATGTTTTTGCAATCGATCGTGCTGGGTGGAGGAGTGATTATCACCTCCATCCTCAACGCAAAGCAGAATTTTTTGCAGCCCGCCATCGGCACCGTATTGTACAACGTTGGTCTCATCCTGGGCCTGCTTCCCGGTATTTTTATCGTGTCCCATATCGACATCGCGCATTTGACCACCACTCAGGTTACGGCCACCTTCCTGTCTCACCAGACCACCGCCGTCTTTTTCGCAACCTGGGGCGTCATACTTGGGGCATTGTTACAGGTGGTGATACAGATTCCCGCTATCTTCAAGGTGGGTATGCGCTATCAGTTTTCATTTGACTACCATCACCCCGGCGTGATACAGATTGGTCGCCAGATGGTGCCGCGCGTCGTCAACGCCGCCATGCTCTACGTCTCCACCTTCGTTGATCGCGGCTTAATTCTAGTGATGGTCGCCCCGCTCGCACTTCCCGATCAGAACGGGCATATCACGCAGTATTACCAGGCACTGCAACTGATCTTACTGCCGCTTGGCATTTTTGGCATGGCTATATCGACAGCAGCATTCCCAACATTGGCTGAAAATGTGACGCGCGGGCGTTTCGACCGGGTACGCGCCATTATACAGGATACCCTGCGCAGCATTCTCTTCATGTCCATTCCTTCGAGCGTGGGACTGATCGTACTGGGTTTGCCCATCATCCAGGTATTATTGCAGCACGGCGCGTATTCGCTGGATAGCGCCGAAAGTACAGCCGTGCCGCTGGCATTCTTCGCTATCGGTCTGGCTGGTCTGGCCTCCGTCGAGATATTGACACGCTCGTTCTATGCCATGCGCGACAGCAGGACGCCGGTCATCGTTAGCATTGCACAATTTATCTTGAAGATCGCGTTAAGTATTCTCTTTTTAAGTATCATCTTCCTGAATCAGACCTCGGTCACAACTATCTCGTGGGGATTGGGCGCGCTGGCCCTCTCAACCTCGCTGGCAGGTCTGCTCGAAGCATTTGTGCTACTCTGGCTGCTGCAACAACGTATCGGGCAGTTGGAGTTACGTGCGCTGGCAAGGTTTGCCGGGCGAGTATTGCTGGCATCGCTGGCAATGGGCCTAGCGCTGCTCATTCTACGCTTCATCCTCGATCATTTGCTCGTCACCACTAATCCCGGCCAAACGCTGGGAGGCTTCGGCACGGTCATTGCCCTCATCAAGCTGTTGTTGGAACTGGGTGTTGGTCTGTTCGTCTATATCCGCGCCACCCGCGTACTCGGCATCGAGGAATTTTGGAATCAGGGGCCAATCAAGCGCGTGCTTGAACGTTTGCGTTTATCATGGATTTAGTGTCTGGCAATACTTGAGAGCAAAGTTTAGCTTGCTCACCAGGACAGGGGACGCAGATATGACGTTTGCAAACGTTTGGCAACGCATTGTAGCGTTTTTGCTTGATTACCTCATCATTGCGGCCTATCTTGTCATACTGGTCATTATAGGTGTTGGGCTTGGATTTGGACCTCTCCGAAGCGCATTCCAGGCGATGTTTGCCAACCCCAATATCAGCGAATTCAGCGCCTTTCTCCTGCTGGTTTTGCCGGTCATTCTCTACTTTGCGCTCTTTGAATGCTCCTCATGGCAGGCCACATGGGGCAAACGGAAAAGGGGATTGCGCGTCATCGATGCGCGCGGTAATCGACTGAGCTTGCCACGCTCGTTTGTACGCTCTCTCCTCAAATTTGTACCCTGGGAATTGACCCACGCTTGCCTGTGGCGTATACCAGGCTGGCCCCTTGCTCCCGCTACGCCTTCGCCCATTATTATAGCAGGGCTGGTGCTGGTCTGGGTTCTGGTGGCAGCCTACCTGGTGAGTATGTTTGTAAGTAAGAAGCACCAGGCGTTCTACGATTGGATCGCTGGCACCTATGTGATCGTTGTACCACGCACTGATCATGCGCAGGTGGAAGACCTTATTCAAAATTAGAAAGAGGCTTAGCTGGGAAGAGATGCTTTGAATACCAGGCGCACAGAGCCAAAATACAGTACATCCCCATCATGCAATAATTCTACTTTTAAGGGGGGCAGCGTCAACTCTCCCAGGCGCGTCTTATTACGACTCTTCAAATCCTCGATGGTGAAGATGGATTTGTCATAGCGAATACGCGCGTGCTGGCGCGAAACCGTCATCTGGAAGTCAATTGCGCTCAGATCAATTTCGGGAGTTACGCCGCGTTTCGGGTCTATCCGCCCTACGATGGTGTAATTACTCTTAATAGCAAAACGCCGGGGTGCGCCGCCCGCGCCTTCAGGCTCATAGTACAGGTAAGCCAGCGCGCCCGTTTCCTCTGTATCAAAGGATGAAGTATCGAATGATGGACGAATGATGGTGCCATCTCCATCGTTGACGCTCTCGCTCTCAACCGTCTCTTTATCGTCACGCGACTCACCGCCATCGCTCCTATTTTGCGACAAAGGCGATCTATTAGCCACAGGCAGGCTTTCCAATGCCTGTAGCAGAGCGGCGGCGTTGGGGAAACGCTGCGCCGGATTTTTCGCCAGGGCGTGATCCACCAGGTCTTGCAACGCTTGCGGTATCTCGTGGTTGAACTGTGTCATAGGGGGAACGAGGTTGGTGCATTGCATCACCTCAGTTTCCGCCGGAGTGCGTCCCACGAATGGCAGTCGCCCGGTCACGATCTCATAGATCAGCAGGCCAAGCTGGTAGACATCGCTCCACGCGCCAACCGATGCGTGTTGAATGCATTCGGGCGCGGCATAGCGCGGATCAAGGTAGCCAATATTGCCCCCGTGCTGGCTATTCGTATATCCCAACTGTTGAAGCAAGTGACGCAGGCCAATATCATCAAGTTGCGCGCGATAGGTTTCTCCCGCCATATCAATCGTGACCAGTTGAGGACGCATATCAATGTCTATCATGCCCTGCGCCTGTAAAGCCTCCAGCCCGCGCGCCATCTGCCGCGCCAGGTCAAGCGCGCGCTCCAGCTCAAGGTTTTCCGTATCCAGCACATGGCGCAACGTCAATCCGCGCGGCGGATCGGTGGCGATGAACGCGCTCGCGCCATCAACTCCCCAGTCATACACATGCATGACATGCGGAGAATTTACCTGGCGGCGCTGTTCAAAGACTTGCAGCAAACGCTCAGCCGACTCTTCATCCATCGTGGGAGGCAGTTCGACGACGTACAGCCCTACCACGTCACTGCTGTAGCGATTATAGGCAGTGTAGATCGTCAAAAGCGGGCCGGTGGAAATCACCTGCCCCACCTGGTAATATCCGCCAAACAGGCGGGGGTTTTGCTGCTGCATCGTCTTCGCCTCCCATAACCCTGAGTTCGCCCTATTCAGTTCGTTGTTAGTTGTAAAGCCCCTGTTTCACGTAATCTATAATAGCCTGCCAGTCATTATTCCTGGGAGCAAGGATATATTGACCATCTGCCGACGAATCAACCAGCACGTTATCATTGGTCAAGCCCAGCTTATGTGCTCCATTCAAATCCATCTTGAGAGCGAAAGATGCCAGATCTGCCAGCGACAGATTGGAATAGAGAGTACCCTTCAGCGCATCCAGCGCGCCATACATGCTGGGCCAGGTATGCCAGTCCTTCAATTTGGACAGCGCTGACTGCATAATCAACTGCTGGCGGCGTGAACGCCCGAAATCGGTCAGTTCGGCTTGATTCTCGGAGGTACCCATCCCACACACATCCAGTGGCTCACGCGCGCGGGCATACTCAATAGCCGTTGCACCATCCATATGCTGTACCCCTTTGTTGAATTGGATCTTTATCCAACTCGCATTGATCGACGCATCATCGTTCTTGGGATAGCAGGCATTAAACGAGTCGGGTACGTTCACATCCACGCCGCCGATTGAATCGATAAACTTCTTAAAACCGGCGAAATTGATGGTCATCCAGTACTGGATATTCAATCCGGTAACGAGCGAGACTTTCTGCGTGATGGCAGCGCCACCCGCGACAGGGTTCGCATTGCCATTCGAGGCCACACTATAGATGGAGTTGATCTTGCCGTAGTTACCCGAATTTGGGGGATACTGCACCCACAGGTCACGCGGCACAGAGAGCAGCGTTGTATGGTGGGTGCTGGGAATAATGCTCATGACTACCAGCGAATCGGTGAGATAGGCTCCATCGTGACCCGACCCGCCATACCCCATCATCAGGATATTGACGCGATCGCTGGTGTTCATAAAGCTTGTTTGCGTACTGAGTGGAGACTGCGTCGAGATGGCCGAACCAAAGGCCAGCACCTTTTGCATAGTGATTATGCCGAATGTCCCAAACAAGATCAGCAAAATGAGTACGCTCAAACAGCCTATCATGCAGCCCTTGCGACGACGTGGGCGCTTAGGGGCATTCCCCTGTGGGCCAGCATTAGATGAACCTATATACAACGGCGGCTGAGAAGGATACGAAGGCGCATTGGGAGGCTGCGCGGGATACGACGATCCCTGTTGCCAGGAAGCAGGACTCGCGTTCTGCTGTTGATTGTACGCATTGGGAGGCTCTGCCGCCGACCACTGCGGCTGTGACTGGTATCCGGGCTGCGGTTGCGGATCAGGCGTGATGGGAGGATATTGATACTCGACCTCTGCGCCGCTATTGATACCGCCATTGCGTGACCTGGGATCGGGTGTGGCGGGTGGATATTGATACGGTCTGCGCGTAGTATTTTTGCTTGGATAAGGCGTGTTTGACGGCACGTTCGGCTGCTGCGCGGGATCATTAGAAGCATATCTCACTGTTGATTGAGCATCAGCGGGAACTCGCCCACATCTCCCACAGAACCGCGCATCATCAGGTATTTCCGCGCCACAATATGTACAGATACGCATAAAGTATCCTCTCACATAGTATTATCATTCAGACGATCAGCATAAATCTTATAAGAAAGTTATCATAGGGTATTATACATTATTGTTAAACGAATTTATAGGAGCTAAAGTTGCAGAGTTGCGGGGGTATCAACATTGCAAGCGATACGCAGCCCCACCCCTGACGCCCACAAGGGGCGTCACTACATATCTTGCAGCTCCCTCTCTGCCCCACCTCGCCTGGTAAGGGGCGGGGGCGGGTGGTTTTCCCAGATGTAGGGACGCCCCTGGTGGGCGTCCGGCCTTTCCTATTTTTTATTCCAGTTCATGATTGACGAGGCACCCTTGCCGTGCCGTGTGGCGACGATTTCGGCCATAATCGCCAGAGCGGTCTCTTCCGGGTTGTTCGCCCCGATATTTAGCCCGATTGGGCCATGTATTTGCGCCAGTTGCTCAGAGGTCAAGCCTTGTTTTTTCAAGCGTTCGTCGCGTTCGGCCTTCGTTTTGCGGCTGCCGATAGCGCCAACATAGCCTACCTTGCGAGCCAGTACCACTTTCAGCGTCGGCTCATCAAACTTGGGATCGTGCGTCAGGACAGCAACAGAGGTCGATGGATTGAGGTCCATCCTCTCTAACACCTCGTCAGGCCACTCTACAATCAGCTCGTCGGCCTGGGGGAGACGCTCGCGTGTCGCAAAGGCGGCGCGCGCATCAACCACCACCACGCGGTAATTGAGCGTTTTGGCAAAAATGGTCAGGGGAATAGCAATATGCCCGGCCCCTACGATGATGAGCGTTGGCGGAGGCGGGAAACCCTCAATGAAGACATCAAATGCCAGCGCGCCCGTTTCGCTCTCAACCGAATACGTCCGCGTGCGCGCATCGCCCGTCCAGATAGCCTGTAAAGCATCCTCAATGACCAGCGCGTCAAGCGCGGCATTCCCAAGCGCGCCCCGTACACTTCTGTTTGGATACACCAGCATATTCGCGCCCACCTGCTCCTCACCACCCACCACCGTTGCCAGCGCAACACCCTTTTCCTGCTTCAGCAGCTCCTTGAGTTCTTCATAGAGTTCGTTCATGATCTTATCCCTATTTAATGACTCTCCAATAATCCGTAGGGGCGGGGGTGGATGATGATGCGGGGAGGGGGCCTTTATGGCCGCCCGCGTACCCGTTCATCTTGTCCAAATGTTGGTAATACGTTGCGCCAACGGGCGACCCTAAAGGCCCCCCCCCCACGTCCGCGCCACCCCCGCCCCTACGCACAATCTGTGTCATTCCAAATTACCAATCCAACCTCTGCACAAAAACGCGGATAGCGCCGCCGCAGGCCAGGCCAATTTTCTCGAAATTCTCTTCTTCGCTGATGCCAAATTCGAGCATCTCTGGCTTGCCTGTCTTTATGACCTCCATAGCGGAATGCACGACCGCCGGTTCGACACAGCCGCCGCTTACGGAACCGGCCAGTTCGCCGCTCTCGCTGACGGCCAACTTTGCGCCTGGGCCGCGTGGCGCGGAACCAGCCATGCTAATCACTGTGGCGATGGCGACCTTTTCGCCACGTTCACGCCAACGCTCTACATCGGGCAGAATGTCACGCATGAGTTACCTCCATCCTCTTTCAAGGCACATCTCTGTGATGGCCCTGATTAAGACTTAACTGAACCTTTGCTCCACGCGGCTACCGCCTTACGCCGGGCGGCGACGCTGCGCGAAGGACGACTATCATCTATAGTTCCCAGCAGATTGCCCAGGTAGATCAGGCTATCCAGGTTATGCGCTGGCAAGAAATTATCGATATAGGGCAGAGCCGTCTTCATACCAATGGTCAACGGGCGATATTCCGGCGAACCCAGCAGCGGGTTCAGCCAGATCAGGCGATGGCAACTGTGCTGCAAACGGTCCATTTCGACCTCTAGCACGCCGGCATCTCCGCGATCCCAGCCGTCGCTAATAACCAGCACGACCGCGCCCCGGCCCAGTACGCGCCTGGCCCATTTCTGGTTGAAGAAGTGCAGCGCGTCGCCTATGCGCGTGCCGCCCGACCAGTCCTGCACATTCTTGGAGACATCGCGTACCGCATCGTCAACATCGCGTTTCTTCAACTGGCGCGTAATGCGCGTTAGTCGTGTGCCGAAAACAAAGGCTTCCACATTCAACAAACCATTCGAGATGGTATGGATGAAGTGCAGCAGCAGCCGCGAATACAGGCTCATCGAGCCGCTAATGTCGCAGATGATGACCAGCGGGCGCGGCTTATGCTTTGTCTTGCGCCACGTCAATTCGAGCAGTTCCGCGCCATATTTCAGGTTGCGACGCACGATACGCCGCATGTCGGGGTACGACCCACGACGTGAAGGCGTTTTGCGGCGCGTGGGACGCATCCCCAGGTGCCAGCGCATCTCGGACATGAGCCGCTTGGCCTCCTGCACTTCGTCCCAGGTGAACGACTCGAAATCCTTCTTGCGCAACGCTTCGAGCGCGCTGTAGGCCAGTCCCTGCGGCGTCGCGGTATCGTCATCGTCGGGATCATGCAATTTTTCGTCTTCGCGGCGCTTGCGTTCGCTCTCGCGCATTTCGGCGCGTAAGTCTTTACGCTGCTCCTGCGGCGTGTTGAGATGTTCTGCCAGCCGTTTGCGTTCCGAGGGCGGCAGGCGCATGTGCTTATCGTCACGTTTGGCTGTACCCGGCGCCTCGGCCTTTTTCTTGTTCTGCGCATCGCGGATGTACCAGTAGTACATGTACATCTGATCGAAAACCGCTTCCTGCTCGTGCTTTGCCAGCAGGGAGCATTTGAGCGTATGATAAAAATCCTCTTTGTTGGTGAGGTCAATATAATTAAGGGTTTCGACCAGGTCGAGCATTTTACGCGGCCCCACGTCGATACCGACCTCCCACAGGATACGCCCAAATTCCGTGAGCCGGTACAGCAGGCGCGCCCCGCGCTCGATCTCGATGGGAGTCAGGGGTGCAAGTGCCAGGTAATCGCCGTTTTCCTGGGGCTGTGTACTCATCAAGAAACCCCTGTGGCCTTCTTCAACATGCGCGTAAATTCGCTGCCGCCCACTTTGAGTACATCATCCTGGTACTTGAGCAGCGCGCCCAGCGTATCGCGCACCGACCCCTCGACCAGTTCCATCTGGTTGAGCGCCAGCAGCGAACTGATCCAGTCGAGCGTTTCCGCGATGCCGGGAACCTTGAAGAGGTCGGCGCTGCGCAGTTCGCGCACAAAGGCGCACACCTGGCGCGCCAATCGATCCGGCACGCCAGGCATACGCGCCAGCACGATCTGATACTCCTTCTCCAGCGTAGGAAAATCGATCCAGTAGTAGAGGCAGCGCCGCCGCAGCGCGTCGTGAATTTCGCGCGTGCGGTTGGATGTGATAATCACAATGGGCGTCTGCACAGCCTCAATCGTGCCAATTTCGGGAATGGTGATCTGGAAATCGGACAACAATTCGAGCAGGTACGCCTCAAACTCTTCGTCGCTGCGATCAAGCTCGTCGATCAGTAGTACGGGAGCTTCGGTATTGGCCGGGTCAATGGCCTGCAAAAGTGGCCGCTGGATCAGAAAATCGGGGCCGAAAATCTCTTTGAGTTCTTCCTGGCGACCCGCGCCGCCCGCCTCCATCAGGCGAATATGCAGCATCTGGCGCGTATAGTTCCACTCGTACACGGCGGTACTCACATCAATACCTTCATAGCACTGCAAACGGATCAAGCGCGTGTCGAGTATGGCAGCCAGCACCTTTGCGATTTCAGTCTTACCTACCCCTGGCTCGCCTTCCAGCAAAAGCGGCTTGCGCCTCTTGAGCGCCAGGTACACCGTCGTTGCCAGGCTCCGATCGGCTATATAGTTCTGGGCAAACATTGCCTTTTGTACATCTTCAATTGTATTCAACGAATCCTGGTCCAACGAGGGCCTCCAATAAAAAACTAGCACCTTCCAGCACGAAAGTAAGGATACCTATATTCTATGCTATAGATAGGGAGAATAGCAACTCTAGTAGCTTACAAAACCTCAGTATCAGCCAACCCTCTTGAGCCAGGTTATCTTTCAAACCACAAGTAAAGATGGCAATGATATAATGCTGGAGCAACCATAATAGAAAGGGATTCATATGGGAGACAAGTCTGCTGCTCAGCAGATAGATGCCATACTCAAAAAGTATGATGATTGGCGGGGTGAGATGTTGTCACGGCTGCGCGCTTTGATCAAGCAAGCTGATCCTGCCTTAGTTGAAGAAGTGAAGTGGAAAAAGCCCTCAAGGCCCGAGGGAGTCCCCGTGTGGTCTCAAGATGGAATACTCTGCTTTTGCGATACCCTCAAGAACGCCGTAAGGTTGACATTTCCGAAAGGTGCTCAGATGAAAGATCCGCACAAGCTCTTTAACACGCGCCTGGATAGCAAGACGGTTCGTGCTATCGACTTTCACGAGGGTGATCCCTTCAATGAAGCCGCGTTAAAAGCACTCATTCTGGAAGCTGTGGGGCTGAACAAGTCAAAAGCAAATTAACCCTCTAGAGATGAAAGCCGTTGTTTATGATGATTTTTTCGATTGTCTGTTGAGCACATATTGTACCGAAGGGCTTACTGCCTTATCCATGCGGTGAATACAGCCATACCAACAGCAAGGTCGGCGCATGCCCTCTTTGAGTTCCGTGCGCACCCTTTCAACGTGCTGCCTTCTGGTTTCTGGTTTTTTCACGGAGATCGCCCAGCATATCCATTCATTGCGCGCCAGAGGCGTCAGCTCCTCCCATGCCGCGAGCGCCTCCGCGTCAGAAGCGAGGGTTTTCCGTAAGTCCTCTGGCAATTCGTGGACAACACCACCGGAGATTTCCTTGTTGGTCATAGTCATAAGTCTATACTACTACAAAATAGCTCTCTCTCGCAAGGATTGCAGGAGCGAGTGCGCGTCTTCAATTTGCTTGTCTTCTCCCGTGCCGAATTTACAAAAATGGTGTGCAAATATTCGCTTGTGGAGCGGCTTGATCTGCTACCAATGGCTGCTCAAGCGGCTTCTGGAGCCTGCCGCGAGGCGATGCTCAAGGCTTCTTCACTGCGCCGCGCGGAAAGCTGAACAATATGAAAGTGTGGTTCAGGCAATCTATGCGCGCAGGTTGTATAATATGCGTTACGTGCCGCGCTAGTATGACTCACATAACCAACACTCCCTGCAAGGATTGCGGGAGTACAGGAGATATACCATGACCATCGACATCCAACATGGTTCCCCCCGGTTCCCGACCGCTTCGAGCAGTATTTCGGCGTCCTCGCGGGAGGAGATGGACGCGGCTTTGCGGGAATTACATGCTCAGAAAAACGCTTGGGTGGCGCTATCTGTTATCGAGCGTATCGTCATTCTCGACAGGCTCATCAGAGATTTTTGCTCCAGCGCGCCGCGCTGGATCGAAGCATCGGTCAAAGCAAAAGGTATCCCTGCCGATTCGCCTGCGGTCGCCGAGGAATGGGGCGCGGGCGTCTGGCCTGTCATGAAGAGTTTGCGCCAGTTACGCCAGGTGCTGGGCGAGATCGCCGGAGCCGGGCGTCCCAAAATTCCAGGGCCAGTCACCACGCGGTCAGATGGGCAGGTAGTGGCGCAAGTCTTCCCACTTACCACATATGACCGTATCTTCTTTATGGGTGTGACCGCCGAAATTTGGATGGAGCCGGGCGTAAGCGCCGACACGATGAAACAGACTCAGGCCGAAATCTACCAGCGTAAAAACCACGAGGGCAAAGTGGCGCTGGTGCTGGGCGCGGGCAACGTATCCAGCATCGCGCCACTAGATATTCTCTACAAGTTGTTCGAGGAAGACCAGGTTGTCATCATTAAGATGAACCCGGTCAACGCCTACATCGGTCCCTTGCTGCACGAAAGTTTCAAAGCGCTGATCGAACCCGGCTTCCTGCGCATCGTGTACGGTGGAGCGTCCGAGGGCGAGTACCTGTGCAATTCCGAACTGGTGGACGAGATACATATTACCGGTTCAGATAAAACCTTCGACGCCATCGTCTTCGGCAGCGGGTCAGAAGGAGCCGCGCGCAAAGCCAGCCACGAACCTTTACTCAACAAGCGCATCACCGGCGAACTGGGCAATGTCAGCCCGGTCATCGTCGTGCCTGGCCCCTGGAGCAGCTCCGATCTGAGCTATCAGGCCGAACACCTGGTGACAATGCTCACGAATAACGCCGGCTTTAACTGCAACGCCACGCGCGTAATTATCCAGCACAGCGCGTGGCAACAACGCGCACAATTGCTGCAACAGATGCGCGAAGTGTTGCAACAGGTGCCGCCGCGCAATGCCTACTACCCCGGCGCGCAAGAACGCCAGCGCAGTTTCGTTGCCGAACATCCCGACGCCGAACAATATGGCACCGCCGCGCCCGACCAGCTTCCCTGGACGCTGATCCCCGGCGTGGACGCGCAGAATAGCGATGACATCTGCTTCACGACCGAGGCTTTTTGTGGACTCTTCGCCGAAACGCCCATCGAAGCAGGCAGCGTGGCCGAGTACATTGATCGCGCCATCGCTTTTTGCAACGATGAACTATGGGGAACGCTCAACGCTACCATCCTGGTACACCCAGGCTCGCTCAAAGACCCGCAGATCAAAGAAGCCGTCGAGCGCGCCGTGTCGAATCTGCGTTATGGCACAGTCGGCGTCAATTACTGGGCTGGCACAGGCTTTGCGCTTGGTGTGACCACCTGGGGCGCGTTCCCCGGCCACCCACTCCATGATATTCAATCCGGCACAGGCGTGGTACATAACACGCTGATGTTCGCGCGCCCGCAGAAATCGGTGCTGCGCGGCCCGTTCCGCGCCACCCCCAAACCCGCCTGGTTCGTCACGCAGGGCCAAACCGCGCGCAAGGTCTTCCCGAAACTCGTGGCATTCGATGCCTCACCATCACCCTTAAAGGTGCCGGGCATTATGTGGACGGCCATTACAGGATAAGAAATACGGACTGCTACATATGTTCTTCGCTCTTTCCCAGGGGGAAGCTGGTATAATAGCAATATATTCTCTCAGGAGGGTATCAGCTATGATCCCGTTTCAAGTTATATTGCTCAGGTTGGTGGTAGCCATTGTGCTGGGTTCGCTGGTGGGTCTGGAGCGTGAATTGAATGAACACTCGGCTGGAATGCGCACGATTGCGCTGGTAACGCTGGGGTGCGCGCTCTTTACTATCGTCTCGGCTTATGGATTCTTAGACCTGCTCGACATTCTACACGTAACACTCGATCCTACGCGCATCGCCTCCTATATCGTGGCAGGTATTGGTTTCCTGGGAGCGGGAACCATCTTTATGAGCCGCGAAGGCGAGAGAGTAAAGGGGCTGACTACGGCTGCTACAATCTGGGTGATGGCTGCTATCGGCATTGCCTGCGGGTCTGGACTGCTGGTGGAAGCAATCGTTACTACCGCCCTGGTCTTGCTTGTGCTGGTTGGCTTCCGCTATGTAGAGCAATTGGTACTGTCTCGCTCACGGGATAACCGCCAGCATATTCAAATTGAAGCAGATGCTGTAACAGGCCAGTTGATGGCGTCCATCTATGAAACCTGCTCGGCCTCCCATGTCGTGATCGAGAAGTTGCGTATCGATACAACGCAGAATGGTGAAACCATCGATATGCTTTGTCACGCCGATTCTGCTTCAGCGTTGGGCAAGGCTACTGGCTCTCTGCACGAACTCCCCGGTGTGCGAGCCATCCATACCAAATTGCGCCTTGATAACAACGATCTGGCTACTAAGGTCAATCGAGAGCGCAAAGGACATTAATAGCGGGACAAAACCAGCGAGACAGCGCTGTCTCGCTGGTTTTGTCCCGCTATTAGTCGCGCTTAGTGGCTGCTACTATATTGACCCCAGCTACTTCACGGATGCGGGCGGCGGCCTCGTCGCGCGAAAGCTTGCCTCCCAGCAATTCATCCAGGATATCCTCAATTGTGAAGTGCGCCATTGATGTTTCGACGGTAAGGGGAGAAGGTTGCGTCTCTGCCAGTACTGGTTGCGCCGCCTCGACTGGCGCGGCGGGTTTCCTCGATCTAACCAGCAGCTTTTCGCGATTCGCCAGTACAAAGTAGATGGCGAGAATGACCAGACCGACGACGACGGCAGCCGTGCCCGCACGCGCCAGGTGTTGCCAGTTATCGAGCGGCGAGCCAAGCGCGGCGGAAATCGTGGCGTACAGGGCAAACGCTCCGCCAATGGCCGTAGCCAGCACACCACCGCCAAGCAGTGCAAAGACGAAGCCGCGCCGCGCAATCTCCGCACCGGGAACATCCTGCTTCCTGCGACGATACAGGTGCATATCGAGCGCGATATAGCCGATACCGGTAATCAGCGACGCCAGCGAACCGGCCCAGGTAGTCATGCTCACAGGCGCTTCAAAAATGTCAAGCAGCACCAGCGCCACGCCAGCATAGAATGCAAGCGCCATCAATCCGGCTACAATGGCTTCCTGGATCGAAAACGCCGTTTGCCACGCTGTAGATGGTATTGATGGCAAGCTGGTTGCGCTTCTCAGCCAGAATGTATAGACAGCTACTACTAGCAGACCCACAATGAGCGATGCCGTAAAGTTATAGGTCTGGATCACATCAAAGGGCGCAACATGCGTGCCGGAGAAGTTCAGAATGCCCAACGCGATGGCCTGCCCAATGCCGTAGAGTACGAAACCCACACCAATGGCAAAGCTTATATAGTAGGCGATGCGCTGCAACAATGACGGAGCTTCTTTGCGACCGGCAAATCCATACGCTATCCAGAAGAACACAACCCACAACGCCGCCAGTACGTTGACGAGAGCGTTTGGTCCCTGGCATCCCGACGAGCCGCCACAATAGAAGACGTTATACGTCGCCCCACCAAAGAAAAGCGCATCTACCAGCACGTTAAGGGCATAGGTGCTATTGACGATCAATACGATCAAAAGGATAAACTGTATCCCATATTTGCCCAAACGCTGGAAGAATAAGCCTACGGGTGTACCCGCAGAGCTTCGCCTGCGTTCCCATTCCAGTACACCAACCAGCGCAAGCACAGCAATGGCGACGGCGAAACTGGAAGTTACGTCAAATCCCTGCCCAAGTTGGCTGATCGCGGTTGCACCGCTGCCAATGGCAAGCGGCGCGGCGATCAATTCCGTCATGTTCAGGAAAAAGGAACGGATGGCATTGCTCCCGCCAGTTGCAGGATCACTGCGCATATCGCGGCGGATAAGCCAGTAGTGCAGGCCACCGATGAGCGCGGCAATAAACCAGGAGACGCCAAA
>JBOGTO010000333.1:0-10147 GCA_050695155.1 Ktedonobacteraceae bacterium | reverse complement strand
GAGTTGGAGGTGCTGCGCAGGTACTCACTGGTGCGGCGCGATGGCGACACCAACATGCTCAGTATCCATCGTCTTGTGCAAGCAGTTCTCAAGGAAAGCATGGATCAACAAACCCAACGCCTCTGGGCAGAGCGCACCGTGCGAGCCGTCAACGCCGCCTTCCCGGAGACCGACTATGGCACAGGCGCAACCCACCAGAACTACATGCCCCATGTCCAGGAATGCGCCACGCTCATCGAACAATACCAACTCCACTTCCCGGAAGCAGCACAATTGCTCTACAAAGCTGGAGCGTTCCTGTATTTCCACGGCTTCCATCTCCAGTCCCAATCTCTCCACCAGCAGGCCCTGGCGATCCGTGAGCAGGTGTCCAGCCCTGACCATCCCGATGTTGCCGAAAGTCTCAACGCCCTGGCTATTCTCTCTCGTAACCGGGGAGACTACGAGCAAGCGGAAAAGTACCACCAACAGGCCCTGGCGATCCGCAAAAAGGCGCTTGGGCTGGAACATCCCGCCACAGCAATAAGCCTTAATAACCTGGGCGTACTTTATCGTACACAGGGCGAGTATGAGAAGGCCAGACCTCTCCTGCAACAGGCACTCAGCATCCGCGAGCAAGTACTCGGTTCTGAACACCCTGACACCTTGAATTCTTTCCTCAACCTGGCAAAGCTCCATTCAGAGCAGCACAACTATGAGCAGGCAGAGCAGCTTTTGCAGCGGGCGCTGGCAATTAGTGAACGAGTCTTAGTACCTGGCGATCCCGTCATTGCCCATAACCTAAATTTGCTGGCAAAACTCTATTATGAACAAGGAGACTATGAGCGGGCCGAGGCGTTTTGGAAGCGGTCCCTCGCCATCCTTGAGAAAACACTTGGACCGGAACATCCTGTTACCGCTGGAGTACTGGACGACCTGGCCGAACTCTACTTTGCGCAGGATCACTATGCCCAGGCCAGAGCATTTTGCCAGAAAGCAATCGACATCTGTGAGAAAATACTTGGGTCAGAGCATCCTGATACGATCACCTACCATGAACACTTATCCAGAATTATGAGCAAAAGAGAGGCGAAGCAAGATGATGATCATCCTGCTCCACCTCCGCTTTGAGCTAGTCAACATTCATCGCTTGGATCTAACAATCGCTTGCTCCACCCGAGGGGCAGGGAGGATTGCGTTTAACGGCAACTGATTGCGTCGTATGTCCAGCCGCGAATGAAGCGCCGGAAGCCGCGTTTGCCATTGATCCCGCTAGAGCAGGCACACTCAGAGTCGCTAGAAGCGCAATGACCGCGAGGTAGTAACGTATCTTTTTCATGGATACTCCTTTTTTGGGCTTGCTCTACAAGCAAGCACTATTCGATTCACATGTCCCTGCCGTCGCAGGGGGTTGTGTTCGCAATCGAATGGGCCCATCGCGATCAGATCACGTAGGTAAGTGTACGGGGAAAGGCGGGGCAAATAAACGCTATTCAGGGGACATCTATGCTATATTTAGAGGGCATTGACGGGACATTTTCTGATGGAGCGAGAGCCGGATGCCCACAAGGGGCATCCCTACATGTGGGAATACCGCCCCTCCGCCCCGCCGTCGCGCCTCTGGCAATGCGAGGGGAGGCGGCAGAGGGGCGTGGCGAAATGTAGTGACGCCCCTTGTGGGCGTCACGGGCGGCTGAACATGAATGCCCCTTGTGGGCGTCACGGGTGGCTGAACATGAATGCCCCTTGTGGCGCATCCGGGACGGGGTCTTTATCTTTCCACAGCGCCCAGTTCCCGCAGGGAGGCTTTCTGGGCCTCGGTTAAGCCCTGGGCGGCGGTGATGTTCATGCGCTCGTAGGGGCGCTCGCTGATGAGCGTTTTGAGGCAGTCGCCTGTGTGGATGTTCCATAGCTTGATCGTGCCGTCGTCGCTGCAACTGGCAAGCAGATGCCCGTCGGGGCTGAAAGTCACAGAGCGTATGCGGTTGCTATGGCCGCGCAGGATGCTGAGACAGTGACTGGTATGCGCATCCCACAGGCGGATATCCTGGTCATCGCCGCCACTGGCAAGCAGATTTCCGTCCGGGTTGAAGGCAATGCACCGGATGCGGCTGCTATGGCCTTGCAGGCTTGTGAGGCAATGGCCGGTATGCGCATCCCACAGGCGAAGCATTTGATCTTCGCTGCCACTGGCGAGCGTATCGCCACGCGGGCTGAAGGCGATGGCTCGCACACGATTGGTATGGCCGCGCAGGATGTTGAGGCAGCGACCGCTGCTTACATCCCATATACGCACGGTCTGATCATCGCTCCCACTGGCAAGCAGGTCTCCATCGGGGCTAAAAGCGGCAGCCCTCACCCAGTTGCTATGGCCTTCCAGTACGCGCAGGCACTGACCGCTGCTCACATCCCATACACGGATCGTTTGATCTTCACCTCCGCTGGCGAGTAGGTTTCCACGCGGGCTAAAGGCAACCGTTCTTATCCAGTTGGTATGACCCTGCAACGTCTGTAAACAGCGGCCACTGGCGCTATCCCATAAGCGCACGAGCTGGTCCTGTCCACCGCTCGCCAGCGTATGCCCATTGGGATTGAAAGCGATGACCATGCTGCCGCGCGCGTTATCTGGCAAAGTTCTGAGGCAGGCGGCACTGCTTACATCCCACAGGCGCATCTGTTGATCTTCACCGACACTGGCAAGCGTTGCTCCATCTGGCCCAAAGGCTACGCTCCACACGCGATTGGTATAGCCTTGCAGGGTTTTCAGGCAGTAGCCGCTAGCGGTATCCCATAAGCGGCAGGTCTGGTCATCGCCGCCACTGACCAGCGTGTACCCATCCGCCTGGAAAATGACGCATCGTACACCCTGTGTGTGTCCCTGCAATGTCCTGATGTGCCTGCCAGTATCAGCATCCCACAGGCGCACGCTTTGATCTTCGCTGCCACTGGCGATGGTCTGCCCATCGGGACTGAAGGCCACCGACCAGGCGCGGTTGGTGTGGCCTTGCAGCGTCTTAAAGCAGCGACCACTGCTCACTTCCCACAGGCGCACGCTTTGATCGTCGCTCGCGCTGGCAAGCTGGCTCCCATCAGGATGAAACGCCAGCGACCTGACCCAGTTGCTATGACCGGACAGAATGTCGGTACACTCGCCCCCGGAAACATCCCACAGGCGAATCGTCTGATCGGTACTGCCCGATGCAAGCTGCTTGCCGCCGGGCGCAAAGGCGACAGACCAGACACGACCGCTATGACCCTGCAACGTTTTGATAGCGCGACCACTCGCGGCATCCCACAGGCGAATCGTCGTATCATCGCTGCCACTGGCGAGCAATTTTCCGTCGGGGCTGAACGTGACGGAGCGCACGCGGTTGGTATGATCGCGCAGGATGTGGAGGCAGCGGCCCGTGTCGATGTCCCACAGGCGCATCGTCGCATCATCGCTGGCGCTGGCGAGCATATGCCCGGCGGGACTGAAAGCCACGCTCCATACGCCGTCGCTATGCCCCTGACAGGTGAGAACCAGTATACCGCGCGCCACCTGGTAGAGCCAGATGTCGCCGGTAGAGGTTCCTACCGCCAGCAAGTTCCCTCCCGGACTGGACGCGATGGACAGCACGTTGCCGAAGGTGCTGGTAAAGACCGTTGAGATGAAGTGAGCGTGGGCGAAATTGACATCGGGCAGCAGCACATTTTGCAGGTAGGCTTGCCGCACCGTCACATGCGAGAAATCGAAACCACGCAGGCTGCATCCTGCATAGCTCAAAAGATTGAGCATATTTCCCGCCAGATAGCCGGGTTGCTGCATATTCCCCTGGCGTTGAGCGGCGAGCAAGTTCTTTGCGCTTCGTTCAATGCCGCTCTTCCCACATGTAGCGAGCAATCGCTGCGTCACGGGCGCGAGCAGCAGGCGTACCTGGCTCTCGCGGATGTAGTCTTTACTCTTCGCTTTAATCAGCGCGTGAAGCATCCATACGCCCGTTGTCTCCGCCGCGAAATCCCAGCAGGCTCGCTCGATCAGGCTGGCCGTGACATATTCCATGATGACCGGTTGCAGCGTGAAATGTGCCGAACCGCGAATTTCGATCATGGAGCGCCGCCGCAGCGAATCCAGTATTTCGGGCAGCGTTCCTGCCGGCATGGGCTGCGCTAAGTCCTCGCGCAACTCCTCAAGCGGCACCACCTCGCGCTCAATCGCCAGCCAGTACATGATCTCGCGTTCTTCATCCGACAGGCGATAAAAATGCTGGTCCAGCAGATCATTCACATCGCCAAACGCGCTCACTTCCTCGTGGAGGAAACGCGCGATGTCGCCCCCAAACACTTCTTGCACAGGCTCGGAAACCAGTTGTAAAGCGAGTGGATTGCCGGCGTAACGCTCAACCAGGTCGGCCCAATCTTTTTCTGAGCCGAAAAGTCCCCGATCTTTGAGCAGTTCCCGCCCGGCGGGCTGCCCGATGCCCGAAAGAGAGAGTGAGCGTCCCGGCGTCGTTTTGCCTTCCAGCCGCACCACTTCTTTCGGCTTCTCCCGGCTGGTCAGCACGAGACAACTCTGGTGTTGTGTTTCCCCAAAGAGCTTAATCAGTTTTCCATAGCCTTCGTAGCCCTCGCGGTAACGGCTGGCGCGCCGACCCGCCTGCAAAATAGACTCGGCATTGTCAAGCACTACCAGGCAGCGATGCTCACGCAAATAAGGGATGAGCAATGGCAGTAGTTCGTCAATATCTTCTGGCAAATCGGCGGGTAACTGCTGCGAGAGGAAACGCAAGCATTGTTTGACAATCAACTCGATAGGAGGAGCATTTTGGAGGGAACGCCAGAAAATATAATCAAAGCTCTCCTTCACGCGGTTTGCCACTGTCGCCACCAGCGAGGTTTTGCCCATGCCACCCATGCCCAGCACCGTTATCACCTGGCAGCGACGATCCTCCAACCAGCGTTCCAGTTCGCTGCATTCCCTCTCGCGCCCATACAGGCTCACAACCACAGGCACTTCACTCCAGTCTTCCCGCAGGCGGGGCAAAGGGCTGTTCTCCATTGCCTCTGTGGCCTCGCCCATCGTTTGACTGGCTGGAACGGTTACGGGCGCGGGCGTCAATTCTGTTAATCCCAACTCTTCGGCGTTCTTATCAAAAAGGTCACAGAGCGCCTGGCGATGGTAAGGGCGCGGGAGGCTTTCGCCTCTTTCCCAGCGCCCTACGGTTTTCGTATCGCAGCCAGTCTTTTCGGCTATATCCGCCTGCGACCAGCCCCGCCGTTCGCGTTCATATTTAAGCTGCTCATGAAATGGAATGCGAGTTGCCACGATGCTCTCTCCGTAGATACACGAAAGCGACTCTAACGCTGAAGCGCCTGCTGCCACGCATGTACTGGAGGAACCTCTTCCAGTTCCGATTTCGTCGGAACGTCGATAAAGACAGGCTCGCTGCTGGTCAGCGCGTCAGCGATGGCGGGGCTAAGTTGGTCGGGATGCGTGATACGCACACCGCGTATGCCAAAGGCTTCCGCGATGGCGACGGCGTCCATTTTGCCAGGGAAATCGACGCCCAGGTAGCGCTCTCCATAGTACAGGCGTTGTAGCATCTTGATCCAGCCGAAGGAACCGTTATTGAACAGGATGGTGGTGATGGGCAGGCGCAGGCTAGCAATAGTGGCGAGTTCTGTTCCCGACATGCCAAAGGAGCCGTCGCCCACCAGGCCAACAATGCGTTCATGGGGTCGGGCGAAAGCCGCGCCGACTGTGGCGGGGAGGGCATAGCCTAATCCACCGTGAGCGCGCGGGATGACGATGGAACGCCCGGCGCGCCGCGTACGGAACTGGGCCGCCGTGAATGGCGTCATCGTGCCGGGGTCGGCGACGATCACTACATCATCGGGAGTTTGCCGCCACAGGGTATCGATAAGGCGCTGGGGAGAAATCGGCACATCGTTTTGCGCGGCTCGCTCAGCTACTTCTGCCCAGAATGGCGCGGCGCGTTGTTCCAGCGTCTGCACCGACCATTGACGCTGCGGCGCGCCGGTGATGCGCTGGTTCGCCATTTCTAATAATGCGGATAGAGATTCTTTGAGGTCGCCACACGCTGCAATAGCTGCCGGGACGTTATTGCCCAGTTCATTGGGGTCAACGTCGAGTTGCAACACAGTCACGGATTGTCCAGGCGCTGGAATCGTGCCTTTGAGGGTGACAAGCGAATTGACTTTTGTGCCGAGATAGAAGATACAGTCAGCCTCGGCCAGTAGTTGATTGGCATAAGGCCGACCGCCATTGCCGCCGATTACGCCAACACTCCAGGCGTGCATTTCATTGATGCTGCCCTTGCCATTGATGGTCGTGGCGACAGGAATATGCAAGGTCTCAGCCAGTCGCGTAATTTCATCCCAGGCACCCGAAAGCACCGCTCCTCCTCCTGCCACGATGATGGGGTGCTGCGCTGCCAGCAACGCATCCAGCATAGCCGCGAGCGATGCGGTGGGAGCTTGTGTGCGATAGGAGGGGTAGTGACGACATGCTGACTCGGCATAGATGGCTGAGGATGGTGCGTCTTCCATCAACACGTCTTCTGGTAGGACGACATGGGCTGCCCCTCCGCGCCCGCTGGTGGCGGCGCGAAATGCTTTGCGCACGATGTCGGGCAGCATCTGTGGGCGTTTTACTACGGCGCTCCACTTGGTAGCGGCCTGCAACAGTCGCTGCTGGTCGATGGCAGTGAGCGTTCCCTTGCCTTCATCGGTGATTGGCACATCGGAGGTGAATACGATCATGGGTACCGAAGAGCCAGTGGCTTCGGCCACCCCTGGAATCACGTAGGTTGCGCCGCCGCCACTGGGCGCTTCGGTGATACCGGGTTTATGCGACAGGCGGGCGTAGGCATCGGCCATAAAGGCCGCAGAGCGTTCATCACGCGCCATGACGTGTGTGATCTCGCCACGAGCAGCGTAAAGCGCGTCATAAAGCACCATCGTGGTGTCACCGGGTACGCCAAAGATGTACTCGACTCCATATTCCTTGAGCAATTCAACGAGAAGCTGGGCGATATTCATGATCTCTCCTCTGATTACGTACTGCCCTGAAGGTGGGGAAGTTTTCGTACTCAAAGGGGATTATAGCATACAGAGCTTACAGAAAGTGTTACTCTCCCATTGTAGAGACCTTTTTACCAGCGCCCTTAAAGCCAAACTTCTTGATCGTATTGCGCAACCAACCTACAGCGGGTCCTGCATCGATTCTTTTACTGGTTTCGATTAAGAAAGGAGAGGTATCAGGACGAGGTGCCAGCTTGTTCGCTTCGCGTAATGATGCCAGTTCCTCATAATGCTGGAAAGCCCAGTACATGTTGACACGGCATCCCTTGCAATTTTTGATGTCGTCCTCGTTCATAGTTCCGCACTGTGGACACTCGACCATCACCCTCTCCTTTCTATAATCATCTTGCGGTTAGATCAGGCCATGACGGATGGCTTCCGCGACCGCCTGCGCTCTATCCGTGACCTGCAACTTCCGGTATATATCCTGCATCTTACGTTTAACCTGAACCTCGCTCCAGAATAGTTGCTTTCCGATCTCCTTGTTGGTCCATCCCTGGGAGGCAAGCTGTAAACATTCGATCTCCGTCGTGCTGAGACCCCAATCCAGGCGGTTTTGCTCTATAGCCAATCGATGAAACTCGATGACCATTTGCGTAACTGCCTGGGATTCACCAAGAACTCGCTCACCACAATGCACTGCTCGCAATGCGCGGCGTAGATCATCTATAGACAGCGTTTTTTGCAAGAAGCCGTGTACACCGATACGCACAGCTTCGAAAAGCAGTTTTTCGTCATTGGACCCGGCATATAGCACAACACGCGTTTCCGGGGAGCAGCGCATCAACTGTTTAGCAACATCCATCCCGCTGGAATGATCCAGGGCGATATCGACCAGGACGATATCAGGCTTTAATTCTTTATTAAGTGATACCGCTGCTTTCTCATTCTCAGCCTCTCCCACAACCTCGAAGTCATCTTCCTGATTCAGCATCACGCCTATCCCCTGGCGCAGAATCACATGATCATCGACAACCATTATGTGTATGGGAGTGTTTTTCATCTCCACTATTTGTGTCTCCATAGCCTCTATCCTCGCTTGCTGATTCTGAATATCGCGGCAACATTATTTATCAAACGCAACGCAGGTTCTACGGGCAATATTGACATCTCGAACAAAGGTCAACTTCGACCATCAGGATCATCGTTTGATCCGGGCAATAGAAGCGCATCTTCGCGCTCGCCCTACATCCTCATCTTACTGGAGATCATTAACACCAGAATCATACCTGGTGCATGAATCGCAAGATGTCTGTACGGCTTTCTTAAGTTGTAGAGGACGGAGATATTTTTAGCATCATTAATGAACAGAGTGAAACGATACCTGGCAAACTTGAGAAATTGCGAACACAGAATCACACCAGGTTTAGCTAACAGGCAACATAATGATGCTTAAAAAATGGGAAATCGTTTACTGGGAAGAGAAATTAGCGAGTATCCCAGACACAAATGTTGTACCTGGAAAAAGAAATAAATGGAACATGCAGCTTCCCCTCCGTTCACTTTCACAAGATGAAAAGCATGTCGTTTTGCCAATCTAAACTTGTGGCTACACTACAGAGACGCTTCACAAAACCAAACTCAACATGTGAGCTGCACTTACTTTGTTTGTCTCCCCTTGCGGGATAAATTCTAACAGTGACTCAACAATCACACCCGAACACCATTATAATTAATAAATTTAGATATGTCAAGGATATTTGATATTTTGAGTAGAATTACGTAATAAAATGGAACAAGTGGGACTATATGTAATCCTGAGAGTTGTTAAAAAGTAATACACTATTTTTTGGATAGTCGCTAAGGTCTCAAAGTTTATCCAGTGGAAAGTTACCTTTTTACAATTACTGATCTGTACAAGTACTTACCCGGCTTTTGACCTCGTTTGCCTCGATTTTTACCCGTCGCGCAGATCTGCTTCCTACCCATCCTATTAGATGTATCATGCTGTGATTATTTTTTGGTGACGTAGCCGGTATTCAATTGGTATCTAACTGTGCTATAAGAACACATAAGGTTGAGAAATCTCAACCTTATAGCGCTGGCTTATGCTAATCTCCCGCTCTGTCGCCCTCGATCAGGTCAGAGCGACACTCCAAATCCCATAGCTGCCAGGCGCTTTGCTACATTGACTACCCTGTGGAGGGCCAACAGGGCTGCAACTATAATAATCTCCACTCAGGCTGGTCGCTGATTGCATTACTCCATCGAAAAACATCCTTGCCTTCCCTGTCGCGTTTGTCACAATGAACTGAAAGTGCTTAGTGGTATCGATGGTTCCCTTGAAAGAGCCACTGCCCTGCATATTGGGACCCAGGGCGAGGTAACCGCTAACATTTAGCTGGTTTTGTCGAATACTTGTGAGGGACATATTTGCGCGCGCATTGGCCGATACATCGTAAATAGTGCCTGTGTATGTTCCGGTGAGCGCCGGGTAGAGGGATGGCACAGGGGTAGCGGTGGATATGGGTGTGGGCGAAGTTCGTTTCAGGGAGGGCGTTGGGGTAGTGGAATGAGCAGGTCGGTGGTCTCTCACGTAGAACCAGAAGCCTGCTCCGGCGCTCAGGCTGATTACTAACACTAAGGCAAGTAAGATAAGCTGTACACCAGGTTTCCCAACGCGGGTAACATGTGGGCGTTCTGACGCAGGCACAGGCGCTGGAGCGGGTGTTTCATCCGCTTGCCTGGATGCCACAAGTTGTAAGCCGTCGAGTTCCCCTGGTTGGAGGCTATCTGGCTGGTTTGATGCAATGGCAGGTGGGGACGGTGAGGTTGAGGGCAGGCTATCTGATAATTCCGGTGCCGCTTGATTTGCCGGGGATACCAGCACCTCGCGGAACTGCTCAACCGAGGAGAAACGATCATCAGCATTGATGGACATCGCTTGTTGAATGGCTTCAGCTACTACTATGGGAATGCCGGGGATCACCTCATTCACTGGCTTTAGAGGATCGATCTCCCCATTATTCAGTTGGGTTGATCGATAGAGAGCATCGGGAGGGACGATGCCAGTTAGTAACGTATAGTAAGTTGCGCCCAGGCCATAGATGTCAGTACGAATACTAAATTCGCCCTTGTACTGTTC
>JBOGTO010000332.1:0-3142 GCA_050695155.1 Ktedonobacteraceae bacterium | reverse complement strand
GCACTGCGCAACTCCTGCCTTTCGCCTGCTTGCTTTACATGCTTAGTCGGGGGGCAGTTCCTGGTAGATCATCTTGACGTTGATGCCGCGACTGGTATTTATGGCACGCATCACGAAGTAGATGATGATACCGACCGCCAGGAAAACAAGCGCCCAGCCAATGCCGCTGGTATTGGCGCTGGAGAGTGACAGGTACGCGCCACCCTGTTTCTGGAGACCCTGCACTACCGGGTAGACGAAGGCAGCCAGGTACACCGGAATGATAAAGATCAGCCAGACAATGCCGAACCAGACCAGGCGAGGCAATCCCAGGAAGTTCCTCGTGGTATTGGTAAGCTGGAAGAGATCTGGCCGTCGCCAGCGTATCAGAATGGCGTTAATACCCGGCATGATCCAGGTAAGGGCCGCCAGCAACACACCAAAGAAGGTCGTACTTGCAAGGGTAAAGTTAAAGAACGTCAGCAAGTAGAACACAGCCCCCAATAACACCGCGAGAATGATGATGCGCAGGGGCGCATTCGTGCGCTCATTGACCACGCTGAACCATTCCGGCACCTGGCGGTCAAGCGACCAGGCCAACACGATACGCGACAGGAAGACGGCATAGACCGGGCAGAGCAAGACGTTCAGCACGGTATTGCCAACGGAGACGATGAACCACAGCGGCCACGCGCCGGGGTACACTGCTGTCGCCATGACAGGCGTAAAGGGCGGCTGTCCGTTGAGCGGCGCGCCTGCGCCATTCCAGTAGAGGTAGCCCCAGGCATTGACTGTCCTGAAACCGAAATGGTTGCCCAGCACATCCTGGTAGAGCGAGTTCATGAATACCGCGAAGATCAACGCCCCAATTACGGCGAACATAATGGAGCGCCTGACGTTGCCCTTGACCTCACCCGCGATATACGAGGAGAACTGGAAGCCGATAAACTGGAACAGTACCACGCTGATAAGACCCGCCAGCCCGATCAAACCCGGATTAAAGGAAAAGTCGGGCGAGCCGAGCGAGAAACCCGCCTTTGTAGCCGTACTCATAATAGCGCCGGCAGAGGTGCCAAGTACGGGCAAGGCATGGTTCATGGCGCTCTCAGAGATGAAAAGCGCGCCGAAGAAGCTGATCGCCACCGAGACGATAGCGAAGATGGTCAGTCCCGTCACCACGCGATGGAAGACGCGCGTGCGTAAAATCGAGATACCGAAGATCACCAGCAGGATAATCACACCCAGTATAGCTTTGCTGGTGTTATCCTGAAACCAGTTTTGCGCGTTGGAGAACGTACTGCCGGGGAAGGCCACGCCCAACAGGATGGCAGTCAGTTGCACGTTGTGTGACGCGACGATGATTTCAAAGCCGATAATGGTCAGCGCTGAACCAACCAGCGTCCAGCTTTCAATCCAGCCCAGGAACGGGCTGATGATACGCGACGTGAAGACGTAATCGCCGCCACTACGCGGCATGGCGGTGGTCAGGGCAGCAAAGATCATACCCAGGAAGTAACAGAAAACGCCTGTCAATAGCGCCATCCAGGCGAAGGCCGAGATGCCCAACCCCTGCCATTCCGGGTAGAGCGCGTAAAACGCAACGGCCCAACCGATGGCCGTACCTACAAAGGCCGAGATGTTGAAAAAGAGCGCGTTCGCCATGCTTACATCGCGCACAAGGCCAGATGCTTGCCGCACGAATAAGCCGCTGGGAGTGCTGGCTTTTTCCATAAGTGCTTACCCCTTTCAAACAGGAGCGAGAGTCATTGCGCCGGTGTGAATAAACAGAAAAAGAGAGCGCAGCGCCTCTTGCTCCCAGGTTTACCCCTGGACGCGGAAAGCCCGGTCCAGCTTATCCTTACCAAGATCAAAGACAAAGCCACGCAGGATGCCCTGGTTGGCCTCGCTTCCAGCGTTAAAACAGGTGGTGCGCCCGATTTTGCTCTGGCCGCCGGCCTCGTGTACATGCCCATGCACCGAAACCAGGGGCTGCAATTCCGTAACCACTCTGCGCACACCTGTGCTGCCCACCGGCACGCGCAAGACATCGCCCATCGTCACTTTGGGGCGCATGGTCTTATCGAGTTCCGGGGCTGTATCTAAACCACTGTCATAAGGGGGAACATGAATCATAAATACCGCGTTACGCACGTTTTTCAAGCTGCTCGCGCTGGCCTTGACGCGCTCATAATACTCATCCTCGTCCCATTCACGCGGGGTATGCCAGGGGGTATGATTGGCATAATCAAAGCTAATCATTTCATGGAAATCGTTCAGGTTGATGGTTTTGCCCACCGGATTCACAACATAACTGGAGCGCGCGATCATCTCATCCACGCCTCTGTCGTCGTCGTTGCCCGGCATCATATAAAACTGCACGCCGCTTTTGCCGATACGTTCTTCGGCCAGAGCCACCCATTCGCCTACGCGCTTGATCATCTGCTGGCGAAAAAGTTCGCTCATCTGCGCGGGATCGCTTTGCAGCGCGTTTACCTCATCCTGGTTGGTGACATAGGGATAATAGCCGATGTCGGAAATATTATCTTTCAGTTTCGTCAACTCGGCCTCCGTCTCGATCACATAATCGCGATCAAGAAATGCTGCCGTATAGCGCCCGTTGCTCTGCGCGATAATGGGAACAATAGCCTTGCCAGTAAGGTCGCCCGCGATCAGCACCACCTGTGCCTCGTAGACATTGTTCTTAATGGCATTGAGCAGCTTGCGGTAGGTGCGATTGGCCGCGTGGAGATCGGAACACATGTAACAACGAAGACTTTTTGCCATGTTCTCTCCTTCGTAGAGGTCCTTTGCGCGGTAGTTAGTACGAGCCGCGTATATCTAAATACGGAAAAGGGGAACTGGCCTCTACCATCCTAATTATTTGAGAAGCTTAATGCTAGTGTACATAAGCTTAACAAAAAAAACAATACCCGCTATGAAAACTGATTCCCATGTCATATAGATACTTTGCACATCAAACTGATACTATTTAGCAGTAACTATCAGTATCTCTCGCCACCTAATGAATTTTGACAACCGAATCGGGTCATGGAATGCCGCCCCCGTCCTGACGATTTGTGGCAACCGGATGGAGTAATAAGGGGTGGGCGTCGCATCATGTAGGGACAAGGGGGGTGGACGGGTGGATGTGGGGGCCTTGTGC
>JBOGTO010000331.1:0-6462 GCA_050695155.1 Ktedonobacteraceae bacterium | reverse complement strand
CAAGCGTCCCCTCCCCGCTCCACCCCACCCCCGCCCCTACAAAACGCAAAAAACCTACTGGTGAAAGCCCTTGGGGAGGGGCTGACACATATGTAGGGATGCCCCTGGTGGGCATCCGGCATGGAATCGACTCTCTGTTGGGTTCAAATACAGGATACTTGAAAACGCGCAAAAATACATCGCGCTTTTGGACGATGTGTAATGGTTGACAAATGCGTTATAATGGGGCCGTGAGATGATTATTTTACCACGATCTGTCAACTGCCCGGCTCGGACGCGATAAATCGCGTCTCTCTCCTTCCAGATGAAATGTTATAGCCTATCAAGCTCCCTTGAACCATCCCGGCTGTCAGTCCTTGCAGGAGACCGCCTGGGGAGGTCTGGAAGAATCCCTCATGGGGCGAGTGGGATTCTTCGCTGCGCTCAGCATGACAGTGTTCTTCATCTCTGGGGATGGAGAACATCGCGCAGTAACTCCACATTCTCCACGCTTATCCACGAAGCTTTCTTGCCAAAACCTGCTTTGCTTATCTCAAAGGGCGCGATACGTTGAGGATTTGTTAGAAAGAGGAAGATCGCATAGCGTTTATACTGAAAGCGCGCATAGTAGGCTGGTATCTGATCTGACTCGATGCCGCAAGCTTCGCCGTATTCTTCCAGCAGCGCGCGAACTTGCTGTGGGATGAGGTTTGTATAAGTGTGGATTTTTGCGACTTGCGCCCGCAGCCTGATAGGTTCGCCACTATCCTTGAAATAAATCACCTCCCCAGGGGCTATTTTCCCCCAGGGAGCGTACTTGACGTTATACCAGCGCGACTCGATGGTCTTTTGGCCTGTGGCGATCTTTTCGGTCAGCCCCCAGGACTTCCGCATAAACGCTATATGATCCATATTTAACTGTTGACGAGCGCGGTAGCTTTTTCTTTTTCCGCTCTGGCAGCCAGTACCAGCGCGGTTACTAGAGCCTCAACCGATTGACGGGCGTGCTGGTCGGTCAAATTGCTCTCGCTATCGAACTTCTCCCAGCTTTTCTCAATGTAGACCTCCGGTTTGAGCAGCACGCGCGTATCCGTGTAGAGCAAAGTCTGGCGAAAGTTGAGCTGGGCGCGCGTGGTACCGAAACGCCCGCCCGCTCCCATAATAGCGGCCAGTTTGCCTTTAAGCGGCGTTGTCGCAATCGGCCACGCCGCCCAGTCAATAGCATTCTTGAGTACGCCGGATACCGAGTAGTTATATTCAGTCACGCCAATCAACAAAGCGTCAGCTTCTTGAATCTTCTCTTTGAAGACGCGCACAGGCTCCGGCGGCTCAGCCACCAGATCTTCGTTAAACAAAGGAATATCGTCGAGGCCAATGATTTCTAATTCAGCATCATCTGGCAAATATTCGCGCGCCACTCTCAATAAAGCCTTGTTGTAAGATTTCTGGCGCAAACTGCCTGCGAATCCCAGAATATGTATGGTTGAGGACATATCTCTCTCCGTTATGTTCGTGTCGAAAAGCGTTAATACATGAACCAGCCATACAGATTGTAGCAAATAGCGCTTACTTTTTGCGAGAAGCTAACTGTAACAAAAAGTGAAGCAGTGGTGGATAATGGCACACACGCCGTTACCCACCACTGCTTCACTTTTTGTTACAATCAAACGGTGTAATCCCAGCGCACGCGCTCGAGCAGGTAGGCGGGGACTTCGCTCATAGGCAGGCGAATCTGCGCCATGCTATCGCGCTCGCGCACGGTGACGGTCTGGTCTTCCAGCGTCGTGAAGTCGATGGTGACGCAGAAAGGCGTGCCGATTTCGTCCTGACGGCGATAGCGGCGACCGATGTTGCTCACTTCATCGTACTGCGAGACCATCAGGCGGCGCAGTTTGTGATGCAGTTCCTTCGCGGTTGTCACCAACTCTTCCTTGTTCTTTTGCAGCGGCAGCACAGCCACTTTGACGGGCGCGAGCATGGGGTTGAGGCGCAGCACGGTGCGGCCCTCTTTGTCCTTGCCCGATGGCGGCTCCTCCTCGTAGGCGTCGATGAGCAAGTTGAGGAAAGTGCGATCTACGCCGCCCGACGTTTCGACGATCCAGGGGATGTAGCGTTCTTTGGTTTCGGGATCGGTGTAGCTCAAGTCCTGGCCGCTATACTCGCTGTGGCGCGAGAGGTCCCAGTCCTGTCGCCAGTGGATGCCTTCCCATTCCTGCCAGCCCAGCACGGTCTGGTATTCGACATCGAAAGCCTGTTTCGCATAGTGCGCCAGTTCGTCCGGCGCATGTGGGCGGAAGCGCAGGCGATCTTTGTGGTTGATGATGCTCTTGTACCACTCGAAACGCCGCTCTTTCCAGTAGTCGAACCACTGCTGCATCTGGCTTGGATGCACAAAGAATTGCAGGTCCCATTGCTCGAACTCGCGCTGTCTGAAGAGAAAGTTGCCGGGCGTGACCTCGTTGCGGAAAGCCTTCCCGATCTGGCAAATGCCGAAGGGTATCGCCACACGCGATGACTTGAGTACGTTGTCATAGTCCAGGTAGATGTTCTGGCAAGCTTCGCCGCGCAGGTAGGTTTTCATGCGCTCGCCCTCGACCACGCCGATGTAGGTCTCCATCATCAGGTTGAATTTGCGCGGCTCGGTCAGTTCGCCACCGCAGACGGGGCATTTGTTCTGCCTGACGTTCTCTTCGGGCAGGTGATCGATACGGAAACGGCGTTTGCAGTTCTTGCAGTCCACCAGGCGGTCAACGAAGTTTTCGACATGCCCGCTGGCCTCCCATACGCGCGGGTGAGTGATGATGCTGCCTTCGATGCCGACGACGTTGTCGTTGGTCTGCACCATCGACCACCACCAGAAGCGGCGGATGTTGTTGCGCAGTTCGACGCCCAGCGGCCCGAAGTCGTAGATGCCGGAGACCCCGCCGTAAATTTCGGAGTTGGGGTAGACGAAGCCGCGCCGCTTGCACAATGAGACGATCTTTTCGATGGGGACGTGCGGAGTGTCCCCGGTGGACACGCTTTGTGCCTCTGTCTGTGTCATGAGTGGATTCCTCCTCAAAAAAATTCCCCGGACGTTTCAACAACAACGTCCAGGGACGAATCCATGCCTGTGTGCTGGCCCGGGGCTACAGCGTTGTGCGGCATGATGCGCGGTTCCACCCTGCTTCTTCACCTCGTGGAAGTGAAGCCACTCATTCAATCCAGCTCCGAAGCGCCCTTCGCCTGCTTTAGACTACCGATCTTGCACCATCTACCGGCTCGCTGCTATCCCCGGCAAGCTACTCCTCTTCATCACCGCTGGAGGATGTCTATTTGTTTGTACCTGCGTAGTATACAGGAAGTGGAGGGGAGATGCAAGAAGCGAGCGGTTATAAATTGCCTTAGAGATAGCAATACAAACTATACTCAGAAATTTGCCGGGCGGTACGAGATTGTGCGCCAGCAATTGCAGCAAATTTCTTAATTCATTCATCGAAGTACATCAGGGCAGCGTTTATTTGCACCAGGTGCGCCCGCAAATGCCCGGTCACGAAATCTTCCATGAACCATTCAAGCGGCTTTTCGCCATAGCGAGAATGTACGCCTGTTAGTTGCAGGTCGCTGTCTTGCAGACTTGCCAGCACTTCTTGCAGGCGGGCATAGCTGGGAGGCAACAAGGTCTTGATTTGCGCGAGGGTATCGTGAGCGTGGTCGCGTATCTCTTTGAGGCGGCGTTCGTCCTGCTGCACGCGGCCAAAGTTCTGGCCGGGGTGGGCTACCAGTCTGGCTACCTGATCGCCCCAGTAGGGCATGAATTCTACGATATGGGCGAGGTTCTCCATGATGGTCCACTCGTCGCCGGGTGCTTGATAAAGTTTTTCTGATGGAAGTTGTGCTAGCGGACCGTCGATCAGTTGGTTCAGCGCATCGTAGGATTGCTGCACATCTTGCCGGATGGCGGCTACTTCGGGATTGGATGGTGATACAGTCATTGCTTTGCCCCTTTACTTCTGCTGGTTTTTCTTCCATTATGCAATAAAGGGATGTGAAACGACAAATGACCAGCGAGCGAAAGGAGTTCTTAATCTTGTCCACCATGCATATACCAACTTTCCAGGATGTCTTGCAGGCACAGCGCCGCATTCGTCCCTACCTGGCGCGCACACCGCTGCATCGTTACCCGACGATGGATGCGCTGCTCGGCACGGAAGTCTATATAAAACACGAGAACTACCAGCCGGTGGGCGCGTTCAAAGTGCGCGGCGGCATCAACCTTATTTCACAACTCGAGCCAGACGAACGCTCGCACGGCGTGATTGCCGCCTCAACAGGTAATCACGGTCAGTCGGTAGCCTATGCTGCGCGGCTATTTGGCGTCAAGGCGCGTATCGTTGTGCCTGAAAATGCGAATCCTGGGAAAGTGGCAGCGATAGAAGGAATGGGCGCGGAAGTCATCAAGCATGGCGCGAATTTCGATGAGGCCAAATTGCACTGCGAGACACTGGCCCACGAACACGGCTACCGCTACATCCATTCGGGCAACGAACCTATGCTTATCGCGGGCGTCGCCACCGAAGGATTAGAAATGCTGGAAGATGTGCCGGACCTGGACGTGATCTTTGTGCCGATTGGCGGCGGCTCCGGCGCGGCAGGCGTATGTATTGCAGCACACGCGGTCAATCCTGCTATACAGATAATCGGCGTGCAATCGGAAGCATCTCCCGCAGCCTATGAAACATGGAAACAGCAACGCCTCGTTACCGCGCCCAATCGCACCTTCGCCGAAGGGCTGGCAACAGGCGTGGCCTTTGAACTGCCCCAGGAGATTATGCGCGATGGACTGCACGATTTCCTGCTGCTCGAGGAGGCCGAGATTATGCGGGGGATGGTATGGATGATCGAACGCGCGCATACGCTGGCCGAAGGCGCGGGCGCGGCTGCCCTGGCTGGGGCGTATCGTATACGCGAAGAGTTGCGAGGGAAAAAGGTGGGAATTGTGTGTTCGGGCGGCAACTCATCACTGGAACATCTAAGGATGGCATGGGAAGAGACAAAATAACCTTATCCTTTTGCCACAATATGTATCGCTCGCCCCAGCGCATTTTCCGCGCTTTCAAGTATAGTTTCGCTCAGGCCGGGGTGGGCGTACAGTATTTCGGAAAGGTCGGTCAGGGTTGCGCCCATCTCAATTGCCAGGGCTGCTTGACCGATGAGGTCTCCAGCGCGCGGGGCAACTATAGTTGCGCCCAGCAATACACCGTCATCGGCGCTAGCTACCAACATAGCTACGCCGTTGTCCACACCCAATGTCAGAGCGCGTCCGTTTGCGGCTATAGGAAATCTGCCGGTGGTGATGGTATAACCTGCTTCGGTCGCTTGAGCGGCTGAATAGCCAACGGTTGCCAGTTCGGGCGTGGTATGTATGATCAGTGGAGTTACAAGAGGCGCGAATTGCACGCGCTGGCCTGAAAGCGCCTCGGCGGCCACTTTGCCCTGTTTCATGGCGATACTTGCCAGGGCGCGTCCGCCCGTGCAATCGCCTATGGCGTAGATATGCGAAATGCTACTTTGTTGCGTACTACTGACGAGAATACCGCCATTTTCAGTAAGCGCGATTCCAGCAGCGTCAAGGTGCAATCCAGATGTGCGGGGCTGTACTCCTTGCAAAATTACAAGCGGCCTTTCGGCTATGTTTGCGATGGTGGCTTTTGTCTCAACCTGAACTCCGAGTTTGCGCAGTCCGACCTGTACCAGTCGCACAGCCGCCGGTTCAACGCCTGGTAGAAGTTGCTCGCCCGGCGCGTAGAGTTTCACATGCACATCAAGACGGGCAAAGAGCGTTGCCAGTTCCAGCGCAATATAATCGTCCCCTAAGATAGCCAGCGTCTCTGGCAGTGCCGACAGCATCAAGGCTTGCTCAGGCGTCAAAATGTGTTCGCCATCATACGGGAAGCCATCGATGGAAGCGGCGTCAGCGCCGGTAGCGATGATGCAATGTTCAAATTTGAAACGCAACGAGCCATATTCGCCCTCGACACGCAATTCGCGGTCGTTGATAAACCAGCCAGTGCCATGCACGTATTCGACGCGGTTGCCAGCCATTAAGCGGCGCACGCCTTCGGCCAGGCGATCTACCACGCTCTGTTTCCACGCCTGCATCTCAGCCCAGTTATATATGACGGATTGTGCAGAGATGCCCATCGACGCGAGTTCTTCCTGGCACATTTGCTGGTAGCGTTCGGTCGAGGAGAGCAAAGCTTTGAGCGGAATACAGCCGCGATGCAGACAGGTGCCGCCGGGCAACGACTGGTCGATAAGGGTAACATGATGCCCCAATTGGGCGGCGCGAATGGCCGCGACATAGCCGCCAGGGCCTGCGCCTAAGACCAGTACATCTACAGCAGTGGTAACATCTCCTACAACCATGAGTTTGTGTCCTTCTGGATACATAGATGATAACGCAATCATGTAGGGGCGGGGGTTGGGTCGGGATGGGAGGGG
>JBOGTO010000330.1:0-6586 GCA_050695155.1 Ktedonobacteraceae bacterium | reverse complement strand
TGTCCTACAATCTATATTCGCCCGATGAAATCTGACAGGGCGTTGGCGACCTGTTGGGGGGCGTCGAAAAGGATCATATGACCGGCATCGGGAACGATCACCAGGCGCGACCCCGCTATCTCACGGTGCAGACGCTGCGCGAATTTCAGCGGAATCTGGGCATCTTTCTCGCCCCAGATAATAAGGGTGGGTTTGCCCATCGTTCTCAGGTCGGATGAGACCGAGTTGCTATAGCTGGGGATGAGCAGGCGAATATGCTGGAAAAGCACTTCCTTGCCCAGGTGGCTATCCCACGGATCGAGGTAGACGTTGAGAGCATCTTTGTCTTTGAGCTGATCGGCATGGTACGCGCCATTCGGCACTGTCTCGCGCAGGTCGTGCATCATGTCTTCAAGTTTGGTTTGCATGGGCGCATTCTGGTCCTGGCGCTTCTGCATATCCGGCAGGGGCCAGTTAGGGGCGTAGGTATATTCATAGCAGGTGGTATCAATTAAGACCAGCGCGGCGATCCGTTCCGGGCAGAGGCGGGTGGCGAGTACCTGCGCTACACCGCCGCCGATGCCCTGACCAACCAGTATCACATGCGTCAGGTTTAGTTGTTGCAGCAGGAAGTTCATACAATCGGCCTGCCCCCAGATAGAAGTATCGGCGGGCCAGGGATGCTCCGACTGCCCGTAGCCAAGCATATCGATGGCATAGACAGCGCGGTTACTACCCGCCAGACCTGGCAGAACGTTATCCCAGGCGAAAGCGCCGCCCAGAATATCGTGGAGCAGCACAATAGCGCCATCGGTACCATGTTCTGCCCCCTGAACAATATAGCTGATATTATAATGAATGACATGCGCTGAACGCCGCTCTTGCGCGGTTGTTGTGGAATCAGTACTCTGTTTCGACATACTACCTCTCTTTGCTCAGCCCAATTGCGGAGCAATTTTTGTAATTTTATGATTTTTATGCCCTGGCATACAAAGCGGGAACGTTGTAAAAGGCGCTGAAGCCGGCATAATGGGCGGATTTCTCGCCCAGTTCGTCTTCGATGGTGAGCAGGCGATTATATTTGGCGATGCGCTCGCTGCGGGCTAGCGCGCCGGTCTTGATCTGGCCGGCGTTAGTGGCGACCACGAGATCGGCGATGGTGGTATCCTCGGTCTCGCCTGAACGATGTGAGACGACGGCAGTGAACGAGGCGCGTTTCGCCATTTCGATGGCGGCCAATGTCTCACTGAGCGTGCCGATCTGATTGAGCTTGACGAGAATGGAGTTGGCCGAATGCTCTTGAATGCCGCGCAGCAGGCGCGTGGTATTGGTCACGAACAGGTCGTCGCCCACCAGTTGGACACGATTGCCCAGGCGCTGGCACATCTGCGCCCAACCATCCCAGTCATCCTCGGCCAGACCGTCCTCAATGGAAATAATGGGATACTCATGTATCCACTGCTCATAAAGGTCGATCATCTCTTTTGAGGTCAGGCTGCGGCCTTCGCGCGCCAGCACGTACTTGCCATTGGTATAAAATTCGGAGGAAGCGGGGTCTAAGCCGAGACAGACATCAACGCCGGGTTTGTAGCCCGCGCTTTCAATAGCAGCAATAATGACTTCCAGCGCCTCGCGGTTGGAGCTAAGCGAAGGGGCGAATCCTCCTTCATCGCCTACGTTGGTGTTTAGCTTTTTATTGTGCAACACCTTCTTCAACGACTGGTAGACCTCGGCACCCATACGCAGGGCCTCGCGGAAAGTGGGCGCGCCCACCGGCAAAATCATGTACTCCTGCATATCGGTGGAGTTGTCGGCATGTTTGCCGCCGTTCAAAATATTCATCATGGGAACGGGCAACACATGCGCCGAAACGCCGCCCAGGTAACGGTACAGGGGCTGTTGTAGGGCAATAGCCGCCGCTTTCGCCAGCGCCAGCGAGACGCCCAGAATAGCGTTCGCACCCAGCACGCCTTTGTTGGGCGTGCCGTCCAGCTCGATCATCATGGCATCCAGCGTTTCCTGATCGGTGGCGTCCAGTCCGATTAGCGTTTCGCGGATAGTGGCGTTGACATTATTGACGGCGGTCAGCACGCCTTTCCCGCCATAACGATGCGCGTCACCATCGCGCAGTTCGACGGCCTCGTGCGCGCCCGTAGACGCGCCGGAAGGCACAGCCGCCACGCCGCGCTCGCCGCTCATCAAGAGCACTTCAACTTCAATAGTGGGATTACCCCGCGAGTCCAGTATCTCACGCGCCATCACGTCTTCGATGATGGTAAGCTCATTTAACGCATTGGGCATAAATAAAAAACCTCCGTTGTGACAAAACCTCTCGTGGAAATATTGTACACCGGGGATTGAATCGGGGCAAGTTTTCAGGGCAGGGATAGAGCCCCCACTCGCCACCTGTCATCCTGCGCTTCGCCTGTCATTCTGAGCGCAGCGAAGAATCTCTGGCAGGGTACAGATTCTTCGCTGCGCTCAGAATGACAGTCCCGATTATATTCGCCCGATGAAATCTGACAGGGCAAAGCGACGGATGGCAGCAATCCTGAAGTTTATGTGTTGCTATCGGCGTCTACGTAAATTGGTGATGGGCGGCGAATCAGCGAATTGCGTTGTGGCGCGCCCGCGAAACCGCCGCGCAAATTGCCGCTAAAGGATGGTTGCGTGGGCTGCACGACTGGCTGTACATTGGGCGTTTCGCTTTCATTGGTGGTTGATGGCCGCACCATCTCTAAGCCCTGGCGCAGGGTTATCATATCGCGCATGAAGCAGGCCACAGCCGAGGCAGCCGACCCTTTCTCTTTAGAGGTATCGAAACGGCGCGTAGTAGCCTCGCCTGCCACCTGGGCGGCGCGCGCCATCATATCAGCCGTCTTGGCTGCATAAGCATCCTGGAAAATATCATCCCAACTACCCCATCTGCCGCGCAGAGGTTTCCAGCCAAGCTGGCTATCGCTTACCGTGCGCCACTTTTCCTCGGTGAACTGCATCCAATCATCCAGCAGGCGCGTAACGGCGGCTATCTGCTGGCGCAAGCGCTCTTCCTCTTCAGATGGACGCTGCGGGAATGCCTGTGGGAAACCATCTGTCGTCTGCTGGCTAATCATGCCATTGGGGCCAAGTTGCGGGAAGCCCATCGGCATCGGTTGACCGTTCATGCCATTGATGCCGGGGAGCGCGCCAGAGGTGGAAACGTTATAAAAGCCGGAATTGCCGGTCAGGGCTGCGAAATTGGGAGCAACTTGCCCGTTGGGCATATTCAGCATGGGGATCTCCGTACCAGCCGGGAGTTCACCAATGACCTGAATGCCGCTCGCGGCCAGCGAAGGACTCATATTGAAAACGGTCGAACCATCGGGCAAAAGCATACTATCGGAAAAAGCGGGAATGCCGCCGATCACGATCTCTTCATGACCTACCGCGTCCAGAATACGCCAGGCCAGACGCGGATGCCGCATGGCCCACCACACGCGACGACTAATGAACGTGCTGGCAAAAGTGAAATTGACGACGAGCCAGACCACGCCACGCACGGCCAGCCAGTTGACGAGCAAAACCACAATGATCCAGTACCAGGCATCATGCTGCCCTGCCTCTTCGATGAAGGTGAGTACTGCTGCTACCGTCAGGCTGGGATCGCGCAGTGGATTGATAAGATCAATGATGCGCCAGTACCATTTTCGGTCCGTATTCGGTTTCAATATGCGCTCCTCTCGATTCCGCCGCTGGTCCGGCAGGTCGATGTTATTTCATGGGGTACTGCCCCCTTTGAACCCCGTTATTGTCACTAATGTATAACGGATATGATACAAATTGTTGGATATTGCGGTACTTTGGTACCGTCGGCTTGCCCCCGCCCTGGTCCACGTCAGATATAGCGTTTTTGTATCTCCAGCAGTTGGTCGATGCCCTGTTCTGCCAGGGTGGTGAGGGCGTCCATGCTGGCGCGGCTGAAGACATCGCCCTCGCCGGTTCCCTGTACTTCAATGAACTCGTGTTCGGAGGTCATTACGACGTTGAAATCGACATCGGCGCGTGAGTCTTCTTCATAGCACAGGTCGAGCATGATTTCACCCCCAACTACGCCTACGCTTACGGCAGCAACTGCCGTT
The DNA here is from genome assembly GCA_050695155.1 of Ktedonobacteraceae bacterium. Taxonomy (GTDB): domain Bacteria; phylum Chloroflexota; class Ktedonobacteria; order Ktedonobacterales; family Ktedonobacteraceae; genus CF-113. The sequence goes on along the minus strand of JBOGTO010000330.1, from coordinate 2,489 downwards.
TTCAAGGGGTGCGCCGTCAATACACCGCGTTTGACAAGCTGCGAGCAGGCGCGGTACAGCGCTACATAGGCCCCGGTGATCGAGGCGGTGCGCGTGCCGCCGTCCGCCTGGATGACATCACAATCGAGTGTGATGGTGCGCGGCCCCAGCGCCTGCCTGTCTACTACCGCGCGTAACGAACGCCCGATGAGGCGCTGGATTTCCTGTGTGCGCCCGCTCACGCGCCCCTCTCGCTCGCGCGAACTGCGGGTATGCGTGGCGCGCGGCAACATACTATATTCCGCCGTGACCCATCCCACACCCTTGCCTTCTAAGAACGGCGGCACTTTTTCCTCGACGCTGGCGGCGCATAAAACGCGCGTCTTGCCTGCCTCAATCAGTACAGAACCCTCGGCATACTCTAAAAAATCAACTGTGAGATGCACGGAACGAAGTTCCGTCAAAGAGCGTTGATCTATACGTACCATGATTTTTGAAACCTTTCATTACCCTCAATAGTAATACTATCATGGGAAACAAGCGAAACAAGTGGGATGATAGTCATATTAGTCTAGCACATCTTACCCACTGGTCAGGTTCGATGTGGTACTATAGCATAGATACCATTTACATATCACGATATATGAAGAGAGATGATTGCGTTTCAACTCGTACCAGAAAGCTTCTTCGTAAGGCCAATAGCGACGCCCATGGTGGGTGTCTTATCCGCGTTACTCTTGATACGAACGCGGAAGAACTCACGAGATACCCGGAGGGGGTCTCATTACTACCCACTCAATGCTGCGTGGATAATTGCAGGTCAAGACTTTCATCATTAAGGGTCATCTTACCCTGATGCGCGGTGCCATAAGAAAGGATAAACCGATGTCCACAGTTCTACGTATACCAACAAGAACGCCGCAGTCGATACATGCGAGTCGTTTGATTGTAGCCACCAATCGCGGCCCCGTCGAGTATTACCTGAGTCAGGAGCAGGAGCTAAAGCATCGTCGAGGCCCAGGGGGCGTTGTCACTGCGCTGACCGGCGCGAATAGCAATATGGATGTCACCTGGGTGGCAATGGCGATGACCGAGGCGGATCGCATTGTGGCGAAAGATGCCCAGCAAAATGGGGGCGTGATGCGTTCGCCTTTACCGGGGCAAAACATGCTGCTGCGCTACGTGGCTATTCCCAAAGCGGCTTACCGCAAACACTACGAGGAAATCAGCAATCAGTTGCTGTGGTTCTTGCAGCACTACCTGTATGACCCTACCGAGAACTTCCAGTCCGCGCAGAAGCTGCAAGATGCCTGGAAAAACGGCTATTGTGTAGCAAATCGCGCTGTTGCCGACGCGGTATGCGCTGAGATTGACCGGGGCGAAGGTACACCGGTTGTGATGCTGCATGATTATCACCTCTATCTCGCGCCTGCCATGATCCGCGAGCAACACCCGACCATCATCATGCAGCAATTCATTCACATCCCCTGGCCCGATATTCGCTGCTGGCAGTTTCTGCCCGGCAACATAGCGCAAGCCATCTACGACGGGCTGGTCGGCAACGACATCATCGGCTTCCAGACGGAACGCGACGCCCACAACTTCCTGGAGGGCGCGCGCACGCTGCTCGAAGGGGCGGTGGTTGATTTTGAAGAAAGCGCGGTCTGGTGGCAGGGACACCGCACGCAGGTCCATGCCTATCCCATCTCGATTTCTGTAGCGGACGAAAAACGCCTGGCGCAGGGACTGGCCGGAAGACGCGCCGTGAATAAGCTCTCGCCCCTGCTGAGGGAGCAAACCATCATGCGTGTGGACCGCATCGAGCCAACCAAGAACATCCTGCGCGGCTTTCAGGCGTATGAAATGATGCTCAAAGAACACCCAGAATTACATGGCAAGGTGCGCTTCCTGGCTTTTCTGGTGCCATCGCGCCAGACATTAGCGAAATATAAACGCTATACCAGTGAAGTCAAGAAGCTGGTCGAGGAGATCAACCAGCGCTACAGCACAGAGGACTGGACGCCTATTCATGCATTCTACGAGAATGACCGCATCCAGGCGCTGGCTGCTATGCAGCACTATGACGCCCTGCTGGTCAATCCCATCATCGATGGCATGAACCTGGTCGCCAAAGAGGGGCCGGTGGTCAACAAATGTGATGGCGTGCTGGTGCTTTCGCGCACCGCAGGCGCGTTTCAGCAACTGGGTAAGTTCTCATTGCCCATCACGCCCACTGATATTACTGATACAGCCGAGGCGCTTTACACGGCCCTGACGATGCCCGCCACCGAGCGGCACGCCATGTCCACGCTGGCCCGGCAAACCGTTGAAAACCAGGACCTCAATGCCTGGCTGCAACGCCAGGTCAGCGACATCAATGGCTTGCTCGACCGTTTACCGGCCAGAATCTTAACACATGAAGTTATGTTTAATCTGTCCTCCGCTTCAACTGCCTCCCCTGTTGCAGTGGGATAGAAGGAGAGAGGCAAAGTAACCGAACATGGCGACCG
>JBOGTO010000329.1:0-9938 GCA_050695155.1 Ktedonobacteraceae bacterium | reverse complement strand
AACCTGAATGGCAGGCCGTGGAAGCCGGGCTGAGTACTCACCCCGCGTGGCAGGCTGAGGCGATAGCAGAGTTCTTCGAAATGCGCGATGCCCTGGCGCTGCCGCCCACCGAGGCAGTCAAAGCCATTTTGCAGCCCAAACCGTATGCAATGGGTGAAAGTGTAGCGATGGGTATGCAGAATATCTTGCGCGATAACCCCGCACTGCGCTACACTATAGCGGGCCATACGCATATGTTGCGCCACGACACACTCAATGGTGGCGCGCAGACCTACCTGAACATAGGCACCTGGACGATACGCGAGTCTAAACCCACACCCGCCGATGTAACGCCGGAACTGGCAGCCTGGCTGCGCGAACCCTGGCAAGCGGCCAGCCCCCTGCGAGGCATCACGCAGATGGTATTCGCGCTCGTGCAAGCAGAAGACGGGCAACCATCAACCGCCAACCTGTGTGTATGGGAAGACGGAGAGCAGGGTCACTACCGGATTTTGCCCTGAACGAAAGAATAGCATAATGATGAATGAAACACAGACTGAAACAACAAAACGCCAGAAGCTGATGGTAGTCGATGGACATGCCATGATCCATCGCGCCTTTCACGCCGTCCCGGAAGACCTGACCACCAGCAAGGGCGAGGTAGTGAATGCCACCTTCGGCTTTACCTCGATCCTTATTAAGGAATTGTCGGAAATTAAACCGGATTATGTGGCCGTCACTTTTGACCGCTCCGCGCCTACCTTCCGGCATGTGGAATACGCCCCCTACAAAGCGCATCGCCCAACGCTGCCCGATATTATGAGATCGCAGTTTGCGCGCATACGCGAGATCGTCGAGGCTTTCGGCATCCCCATCTACGAAAAAGATGGCTTCGAAGCTGACGATGTGATCGGCACACTTTCCGTACAGGCCACACAGCAGGGAGTTGATACCGTCATTCTGACCGGAGATATGGACACGCTGCAACTGGTCAATGACCACGTTCGCGTCAAGGTCGCCAAACGAGGCATCAACGACGTAACGGATTATGGCGTTCCGCAGGTCATGGATCGCTATGGGCTGCCACCGGAGAAGCTGCCAGACTTCAAAGGGCTGGTGGGAGACACCTCCGACAATATCCCCGGCGTCCCTGGCATTGGCCCCAAAACCGCCACCAAACTGCTGGTAGAGTATGGCGATGTGGAGGGCGTGCTGGCGCATATCGACGAACTCTCGCCCAAAGAGCAACGCTTGCTGCGCGAACAGGGCAAACAGGCGCTGCAATCGAAACACCTGGCAACAATTGTACTGGATGCCCCCGTGCAGCTTGACCTGGAAGCGTGCCGTGTCGGGCAGGTGCGGCGCGAGCAGGCCGTAGCGCTGTTCCGCGAACTGGAGTTTCGCACGCTGGTAGATAAGATACCCGGCGGCGCGGGTGGGGGAACTACAGCCGACGTGGTAGAGAAAGTGAAACCGGAACCGATACCAGCGCAGGACGAAGAGCTTATTGACGCGCCCCCGCTCGGCATCGTCTCTATTCTCAAACCACCCGCGCCGCCCGCTATCGCCACTATCAGCCTATCCGGTACGCCAGCCAGCACGCCCCATGCCGGGCAGTCACCGGTCGCGTCAAGCGTCTCAATAGTCGAGCAGGACGAGCTAATGCAGCCCAGTCTCTTTGAAACACTGGAGACCGCGCCAGCAAAGCAGTTGCGCCATCCTGTCATGCCCCAAAATGGCAAAGCTGAAGAGCTTAATACGCTTTTCATCGACGCTAAAGAATCAATGCAAACCAGAACAACCATCATCGACGACGTGGAAGCGATGCAAGACCTGGTGCAGCGTATGCGGCGCGCAGGCGCGTTTGCCCTCGACACCGAGACGACCTCTAATGATCCCTGGCACGCGGACCTGGTAGGCATGTCATTCGCTATGCTGCCGGGAGAAGGCTACTACATTCCCGTTGGACATACGCAGACCGTTGACGGCCAGGAAGCGGGTAAGCAGTTACCACTGGCATACGTGCTGGCACAATTGAAACCTGTGCTGGAAGATGCCAACGCGCGCAAATATTGTCACAATGCCAAGTTTGACCTGCTCATGTTCTTGCGCAACGGCATCACGGTCAAAGGACTGGCTTTTGACACGATGGTGGGCGCGTACCTGACCGACCCCGGCAGGCGCGGCCTGGGATTGAAAGATCAGGTATTCCAGCGCCTGGGGCATGTGATGACGGAAATAGCAAAGTTGATCGGCAGCGGCAGCAAAGCCATCAGCATGGCGCAGGTAGCCATCCCGCTGGCGGCGGATTACGCGGGCGCGGATGCGGACATGACGCTGCGCCTGGTAGCATCCATCTCCGAGGATTTGCGCCGCTACAATCTGCTTGACCTGTTCTATAACATCGAGATGCCTCTCTTACCTGTGTTGATGCAGATGGAGATTTACGGCGTCGCGCTGGATGGCGACTTCTTGCGCCAGCTTGATGCGCGTTTTAGCGAACAAATCGGCGCGCTCGAAAAAGAGATTTACGGTTCGGTCGGGCATCAATTTAACATCAACTCGACGCGCCAACTGGGCGAGATCCTCTTTGGCGAACTCAAGCTGCCATCGGGCAAGAAGAATAAGACGGGCTATTCGGTGAGCGCGGACGTGATCGAAAACCTGCGCGGCAAGCATCCCATCGTCGATCACCTGTTAGAGTATCGCCAGTTCACCAAGCTCAAATCCACCTATGTTGACGGTCTGTTGTCCTTGATGGACCCGGAAACGGGGCGCGTGCATACGACGTTTAGCCAGACCACCGCATCGAGCGGGCGGCTTTCTTCGAGCAACCCCAATCTCCAGAATATCCCCATACGCACCGAAGTGGGCAGGCAGTTGCGCCGCGCCTTTATCGCCGACCCCGGCTATCTACTGCTGACAGCCGACTATTCGCAGATCGAGCTGCGCATTCTGGCGCATATCACGCACGAGCCGCGCCTGGTTGAAGCCTTTAACCAGAACGAGGACATTCACAATATCACAGCGGCCTCGCTTTTCAATACCGCGCTGGCCGAGGTCACAAAGGATCAGCGCCGCCTGGCGAAGACGGTGGTGTACGCTGTGCTTTACGGCCAATCGGCCTTTGGGCTGGCGCAGATTACCAGTATGAGTACCGGCGAGGCCAGCGATTTCATCAAACGCTATCACGAAACGTTCCCCCATATCAAAGAATACGTCGAGCGCACGCTTGAACAGGCTCGCAAGCAGGGCTATGTCAATACCATGTATGGGCGTAAACGTTTCTTCCCCGATATGCATGGGCTGCCGTTCAACGAACGCCAGGCGCTCGAACGCGAAGCAATCAACATGCCCATCCAGGGCAGCAACGCCGATCTGATTAAAATCGCCATGATTCGCATCCAGCACGCCATCGCCCAACAACGCCTGGCTACGCGCATGATCCTCCAGGTGCATGACGAACTGGTCTTCGAGGTACCCGACAACGAACTAGAAACAGCCCGCAAGCTGGTCAGGCGCGAAATGGAGGACGTAGAAAAGCTACTCGTCCCCATCAAAGTCGAGATGAAAGTGGGCAGAAACTGGTACGAAGCCGAGCCAGCAGAATAAGACTCGTGGCAAGATCAAAGAAAGCATGGCAACCTTCATCGGCTGCCATGCTTTCTTCGATCTTGCCACAGCTAATTTCAGCCTATCTTGAGCGAATCTTTAGATACCTCATGCTTTTCCTGAGTTCGTATTGATGCTCTTTGAGCTATGTTAGAACATGAAAGCCATTTGACTTTGTGTTCTAGCCAGTTGAGCTTGAAGAGATGACTAAAACAACACGATTGCTGCTTCCGTTTACGCACGGGGTAGAGATGGAAACCCTGGAAGCCGCCATACTGCTGGCGGCCAGTCATCATGCTATCCTTGTTCCCCTTGCCCTGGTTCCCGCGTCTCAAGCGAATGGCAAAGGGGCGCGCCTGGAGCATATCCAGCAGTCCAAAGATTTCTTAGAGGCCGCACAGCACAAAGCCGCGCGCCATCACGTCCCTCTTGAGCGTCTCGAGGCCTTTACCAGCGATGTGGCGCAGAGCATAGCTGTGCTGGGACAACAGGTGGCCTGTGATGGTGTGATCCTGGCGCTTCGTGGCCGGAAGGGCAGTCTGTTGAGCGCCGGGATGATCGAGCAACTTATGGCGATGAGACCCTGTTCGCTCTTTCTCATCTATCTCCCGACGAGAGAATCCTCGTGGGTGGTACGATTGCGCGAACGCTTCTCCAGGTTGCTGCCAGGGTACCGGCAACGCGCGGAGAAGCACACGCAGCTATCACCGGCGCGCGGAGAACAGGCGCTCCCAGATGCGGTGTTGGCCGGGTATGTTGGTTCTCCTGATGAACACTCCCAATCAAAATCGACCCCGGCATCCTGAGCGTAGCAAAGGATGACAAATCGTGACTCATTTCGGTCGTGAAAATTCATCAGACACCCAGGCGCTCAAGCATGGGAAGGAAGTAGATACAATGATTGAAAAAGACCAGCCGCTCCAGGAGAGCGATCAGCATAGAGCTTCGAGCAACGGGCAGCCACTTCCGTCTGATGTAGCCGATCCCACCCTGCTCGTTCGTCCACAGGTGCGGCCAGGAGCTTTTCCTGGCAATGAGCGTATCCGTTTTGTCTATCCACGGCAGCCGACCTTGCGTCGAGTACGCCAGGGCGTCCTCGAAGCGACGGCTGTGACCCAGGACCCGCGCGGTGTGTGGGGGCGCGTCAAACGTGTGCTAATCGGCTCTCCCATTCCTACTTCGCGCGCGGAAAACGAACGGCTGACCAAGTTCAAGGCTCTGGCCGTCCTCTCGTCAGACGTGATCTCGTCGGTTGCTTATGCGACCGAGGCCATTCTAGCCACCCTGATCGCCGCCGGTTCAGGCGTCCTGGGGGTTACGCTGCCTATCTCCGTCGCCATCGTGTGCCTGCTGGCTATTGTCGCTCTTTCCTACCGCCAGACGATTCCGGCCTATCCCAATGGCGGCGGGTCCTATATCGTGGCGAAAGATAACCTGGGTGTCCTGCCCGGGCTGGTGGCGGCTGCCTCGCTTATGATCGATTATGTACTCACCGTCTCGGTCAGCGTAGCCGCCGGCGTACAGGCGCTCGCTACGCTCTTCCCTGCCCTATCCCCAGTACCGATCATCGTGAGTATCGATGTGGTGCTGGTGCTGTTGATTATGATGGTGAACCTGCGTGGCGTGCGCGAGTCTGGCTCGATCTTTGCCATCCCCACCTACGTTTTCATTGCCAGCGCCCTTCTGCTTATTGTGGTGGGCGTCTTCAAGTCCTTTGCCATCCAGCATAATCCTCTCATCGGCCAGTTCCAGTACGCGAAGACCACCGAACCGCTCTCGATCTTCCTGATTCTAAAATCCTTTGCCGCGGGCTGCTCGGCGCTCACCGGGACCGAGGCTATCTCCAACGGCATCCCAGCGTTTAAGAAGCCCGAGGCGCGCAATGCGGCGACCACTCTCACCTGGATGGTGGTGATCCTGGGAACGCTTTTCATCGGTACGACCATACTGGCGATGTCCTATCACGTCGAGGCTGTCCCAACCGGAAACCCGACCGTCATCGGACAGGTCGCGCTGAAGGTGTTTAGCGGGCCACTTTTCTTCATGTTTCCCGTGTTCCAGATAGCTACGCTCTTCATCCTGACGCTGGCAGCCAACACCAGCTACGCTGACTTCCCGCGCCTGTCCTCCCTACTGGCGCGCGATCACTTCCTGCCGCACCAGTTCGCATTCCGGGGTGACCGGCTGGCATTTTCCATCGGTATCGTCTCCCTGGCAATCCTGGCGAGCCTGTTGCTCGTCGTCTTTAAGGGAGATACCACCAGCCTTATTAACCTGTACGCGGTGGGAGTCTTCATGTCATTTACCCTCTCGCAAAGCGGAATGGTGCGCCATTGGTGGCGTCTGCGCAAAGAGAAGAAAGGCTGGCAGCGCAGCCTGACGATCAACGGGCTGGGCGCGCTCACTACGCTGTTAGTAGCGCTGGTGATCTCCTCCACCAAATTCCTGTCGGGAGCCTGGATCGTCGTCATCCTCATTCCCACGCTGGTCGCCATGTTCCTCGGCATCCACAAACATTATATGCATGTGGAACGCGAGCGCACCACAGAGATCCCTATTCGCCCAAAGGACATCCATCACCGTTTCATCATACCGCTGGCGCACCTGAATCCGGCTACGAAGCGCAGTGTGGCCTATGCTCGCTCGATCTCACAACAGGTGACGGTGGTACATGTGGCGCGCGACCAGCAGGCAGCCGAGGCCTTGCGCGCCGCGTGGGAGGAATGGCAAACCACGCTCCCCGTGTATGAACGCACGCCCCTGGATGTCGTTGAGCCAGGGAAACATTCGCTGGTGCGCTGTCTGCTCGATACCATCGATGCCATACACCAGCAGTATGCCGATGAGACGCTGACGGTCATGCTGCCGGAAATCACAGAAGCCTCGCCGCTCGGTCGCCTGTTGCATAATCGCACCATCTTGCAGTTGAAGGCCAGATTGTTCTTCCGACCCGCCATTGTAGTGACCAATCTGACTATCCCGACCCGGGCAGGCGAACTTGCCCTGCGCCCGGCGGAGATTCACCATCGCTTTATCGTGCCGATTGCCGAGCTAGATCGAGCGACGCTACAGAGCCTGGCCTATGCGCGTTCAATCTCTCCCTACGTGACGGCGGCGCACGTTGCTATGGATGAGCAGGAAGAGGAAGCGGTACAATCGAAATGGGAGCGCCTACAAAAGCATCTCAGGCAGGACGAGGAGACATACCTGGTGGTAATCGAATCGCCCTATCGCTCCCTGCTGCGCCCGCTGCTAGCCTACATTGACACGGTGCATAGTATGTATCCAGAAGATACCCTGACCGTCATCTTGCCAGAGTTCGTAGTGGCCCACTGGTGGGAAATCCCGCTGCATAACCAGACAGCATTCCAGTTGAAAACCGCTCTGCTTGGCCGACCTGGCATCGTTGTTACGGACATTCCGCAGCATCTGCGCCGAGGCGCGGGGGAGATATAAAATCCTCGCTTATTCTTCTGCCACGAGCGGATTGGTCAGGCTTCCCAGGCGCTCTATCTCGACCGTGACCGTATCGCCGGGTTTCATAAACACCTGCGGCTCGCGGGTGTTGCCAATGCCCGACGGCGTCCCGGTCATGATGACATCGCCCGCTTCGAGCGTGACGATCTCAGAAATGTAGCTGATGATGTAAGGAACGCGAAAGATCATGTCCGCCGTATTGGCGTCCTGCATCACCTGCCCGTTTAAGAGAGTTCTGATGGAGAGCGCGTGAGGGTCTGGCACCTCATCTCTGGTGACGAGCGCCGGTCCCAGCGGACCAAAGGTGTCGAGCATCTTGCCAGTCGTCCACTGCGAGGTGCGGAATTGCAGGTCGCGCGCGCTCACATCGTTCGCCACGCAGTAGCCAGCCACATATGCCAGCGCGTCCTGCTCGGCAATATATTTTCCGCGCTTGCCCACAATCACGGCCAGTTCGCCCTCGTAGTCGATCTTGCTGCTGGTACGTGGCACGATGATGGGCTGCTTGTGGCCGGTTAGAGAGCCAGCCACTTTGTGAAAGAGGATAGGATAATCGGGTACAGCCATACCAGCTTCGGCGGCATGGTCGCGGTAATTTAAGCCCAGGCAAATGATTTTGCCGGGACGCAGCACCGGCGCTAAAAACGCGATTTGCTCGACAGCATAGACGATGCCCGCCAGCTTATGTGCCGCATCGCCTGTTTCGAGCTGGCCGCGTATAAAGGTTAGCGCATCCTGCGCCGCTTTCAACGAAGTCTCTCCGCCCTGAAGCAGCGCGATCATGTCGCTGGGAACACGAGCGTTGGCGACCGCCAGTTCATCATCATTGCCTTGATGACGCAGCAAAGCTGCATAAGCGCGGTTCAGGTCAATAATCTGCCCGTCAATCTGCGTGCCACTCCGCGCCTGTCCCTCGTGATGATAGGTGACTAATCGCATAGGTGATATTCGCCTTTCTTCATACCTTTATGCCTAATGAATTTTAACGATCAAAGTCGGGAATGACAGGGTATTACCGACCCTGGTTGTAAATAGTCATTAGGAAGGATCTACAGAAAATCGTCGGGCGGGTTCGGTCCCCACATATTGATCCACTTTTCCTGCGTATTCCATACTTTGGGAACATACACGGCATCATTCCAGATTTGTTGCAGGTCGCACATGAATTCAATCATGTTGCGCTCTGGATCTCGAAAGTACTCGAACTGATTTTCGCCCGGCCCGTGCCTGCCAGGACCATATAGCAGCGAATAGCCATGCTGCATGAGATGTTCGGCCTGCCGCGCCAGATAGGAGAAATCGATCACCTCGAACGCCAGGTGGTGCATCTTGCCCGGCTCGCCCTTCGCAAAGGCCAGTCCGTGATGGTCAGGGTTGCAGCGCATCCACAGGAAGACATCTTCAACAGCGTCAGAAACGCGGAAGCCCAGCACTTCGCTATAAAAACTGGCGCTACGCTTGCAGCTATCCACGAGCAGCGTAACGTGTCCAAGCTTGCGCGGCTGCACAGCGCGCGGCCCATAGTTTGGACTGACTTGCGCCATGCCTCCAATAAGCTCAACCGTGTAGCCATCGGGATCGCGCAGCTGCAGCGCCATCCCCTGCCCGGACTCAGCCGCGCCCACCGTCTCATAAGCAATACCGGCGCGGCTCAGCGCGTTAGCCGCTTCCTCCAACTCAGCCGCGCTGCCGACATCCAGCGCGAAGTGGTCTATCCCCGCCTCGCTGGAGGGAATAAGTACGAGAGCATGGTGATTGGTGTTGCAGCGCAGGTAGACGCGACCAGCGCTATCGCGTTCGGTCTCGCCGAGGCCCACCAGGTGCGTGTAGAAGTCGGTCTGTTGCTCCACTTCGCGCGTCTTCAAAGCTACATGAGAAATCTGTTTCACGCTTGTAATAGACATAAAGCGCCTCCTCATCTTCTATTAGCGAGCATTGACGCTCAAGCCACCATCAATTACCAGACTGGTGCCATTAATGTATTGGGCGCGATCCGAAGCCAGGAAAACAACAAGGTCAGCGACCTCGCGCATATCAACCCAGCGATCGGCCAGAATACCTTTTTGTTCGCAATAATCGGCCAGGAATTGCTCGCGGCTTTTGCCTTGCTGTTTCGCCCTGGCATCGGCCCACCCCTCGCGCCACTCAGTAGCAACCAGGCCCGGCATGATGGTATTCACCGTAATTTTGTCGGCAGCCAGGTCGCGCGCCAGATAGGTTGAGGCGTGCCGCATAGCCGAATTGTTGATGCCGTGCGTCATAGCCTTCTCCCACTCCATCATACCCGCCGAACCGCCAACATTGATTATACGCCCGCTGCCATCTTTAGCAAAGTGGGGCAGAAAGGCGCGAATGGCGCGTAGCATTCCGATCAGTTTGACGTTCACATCATCCAGCCAATCCTCGTCCTCCCACAGAATCTGCCTGTCGGGACGCCGCATACGATTACCAGCAGTATAAACCATGATATGAATGGTGCCAAACCGGTTAGCGGCTGCTTCGGCGGCAGCGTTGACCGATTGCGCGTCCCTCATGTTGGTCGGAATTGCTACTACATCTACGCCGCTTTCGCCAGCGATCTCACTAACTGCCTTATCAAGACTCTCCTGCCCGCGCGCCAGCAATGCCAGGTTGACCCCCTCGGCAGCCAGCCCTCTTGCGGCGGCTTTGCCGATGCCCATACTGCCACCCACAATCACGGCTGTGCGCCCTTTCAAACCAAGTTCCATATGTTCAGATTCCTTTCTTATCCGTAGGGGCGTGGGTGGTGCGGGGACGGGTGGGGGCCTTTAGGGCCGCCCGCCTGTCGTGGTTGGGGGCGTTTCCCCACGCAGTGAATCGCACGAACAGGGACGCGGGCGGCCCTAAAG
>JBOGTO010000328.1:0-15141 GCA_050695155.1 Ktedonobacteraceae bacterium | reverse complement strand
GCCCTGGGTGGTGGGTCGGGCGCTCAAAGACACAGGACGCGGGCGACGCAAGCGTCCCCTCCCCACTCCGCCTCACCCACGCCCCTACGCAACGACACACTTCTCAGGCTGCTTTCCAAACAACCTACGAGTGAAAGGCGGCGGCTCTGCCCCCGCCCTGGCTTTCCGCAACCGTTCTTCATCTTTATGAGGTAATATGCAAGAGAATACTGTACTGTTGGATTGTAATAGTAATCTGGATGACGCGGAAAGCGATGCGGCGCTCCAACAGGTACTCTCCAGCGGGCTGCTGGAGCAGACCGTGAGCCGCACATTGCAGGCTGTCAACATCTCTCAAACCGTCACGCTCTCGCTGCTGATTACTGACGATACGGAGATACGATCACTGAATAACCGGTATCGCCAGCAGGACAAACCTACCGATGTACTTTCGTTTCCCTTACTCGATGAGCCGCTGGTTGACGCGCTCGCCGATCAACTCTGGCAAGCGGAAGAGGTATTTGGCGAGGAGTCGGTGGAGAAAGGTACACATCCGGCGTTCATCACGCCATCGGATATGCTTACCAATCTGGGAGATATTGTTATCTCCTGGCCTACTGTCAAACGGCAGGCTGAGCAGGCCGGGCATCAAGCCGTTTACGAACTGCTTTACCTGCTCTCACATGGCACGCTGCACCTGGTTGGCTATGACGATCAAACCGAAGCGGGCTACCAGGCAATGGTGCGTTTGCAAGAATCCATCATGCAAGAAATTGATTGGGATACACTTTCGCAATGAGTACGCCGCCAACATTGCCCCATAAAACAGGACCGGCAAAATTTGTCGCCGGCTTTGGTTTTGCTTTCAGCGGCCTGTGGCACGCCATTCGCACCCAGGTCAACATGAAGGTACATATCTCCCTCGCCATTATTGCTATTGTGCTTGGCATCCTGCTGCATATCTCGGCGGTCGAGTTTGCTATTATCTTTGTGGCAATCGCGGGAGTACTGGTGGCGGAGATGTTCAACACCGTGATGGAAATCTGTGTAGACCTGGCCTCGCCCGATTACCATCCACTGGCAAAGATAGCCAAAGATGTGGCAGCCGGAGCGGTGCTGCTCAGCGCGATAATGGCTATCATTATCGCGCTCTTTATTTTTGGGCCGCACCTGTGGGCATTGATATTCCGCTAGGAGGAAGTTATTTCACGCGCGAGACATACTGGCCGCTGCGGGTGTCCACACGAATCTTATCGCCAGGGTTGACAAACAGGGGAACATTGATGCTTGCGCCCGTCTCCAAAATAGCGGGCTTGGTCACGTTATTGGCAGTATCGCCACGGACGCCCGGCTCGGCGCTCTCTACCAGCACTTCTACAAAGTTGGGCAGCTCGACGGCAATAATCGTATCGGTCTCGCTGTCAACCAGCAATTCCACAATATCCTGCTCTTTGAGGAATCGTATCGCATCCCCCAGCATCGACTTCGCAAGAGGCTGCTGATCAAAGGTCTCGGTATTCATAAACACATAATCTTCGCCGTCGATGTACAGGAACTGCCAGTCCTGATGCTCCACACGCACCGAGTCAATCTCTTCGCCGGCACGAAAACGCTGCTCGATAACACGCCCGGTGCGTAAACTCTTCAGGTTCACGCGCACAAAAGCGCGCCAATTTCCGGGGCTGACATGATGGAACTCCGTCACCGTATACAAATCGTTGTTATAACGAATAACCATGCCGTTATAAAAATCTGCTGTTGTTGTTGCACCCAATGGAGTGAACTCCTTTCATTACTTCAAACTCATATTACAAAGAGGATGTCTGCGGGCTATCTGGTATTTTGAACCATAAGATTATAGTTGAAAAGGTACATGCTGTCAAAGAATCTTTGCCAGTTGCTGCACCTGGTCAGAGAACTTCGCCAGGCGTTTCTTTTTTAAGTTTTCGCGTAAAACCCAGTTGATGTCGGCATCGCCCCAGGAGGCACACTCGCGCATCAAGGCAAAACCCTCTACAGGCAGGGCGGCAGTAATCACGCTGAGCGTATAACCCGTTGCCTGGCGCAGGACCCTCACATCCTCGCGTTTGCGTTCGGATAGGGGAATGGAGTGAAAACGCCTCAAAATAACTTGCTGCATCTCGAAGGCCGTTTCTCTTATCGCCTCATCATTCATGAGGGCAGGTTCAGCGATGGCCGCGATACTGGCGCGTTGCTGCCAGCAATTGCCATCGCTGGCCCAGATACGCAAACAGGCTCTTGTTTCTTCTGGTGCCGCTTCCAGCAGTCGTTGAAAGGCGATCGCCGTTCCTTCACGCACTCGCCAGGAGGCATTACAAGCAAACTCGCTCAAACGCGCAAGCACCTCGTGACGCCATGCCGCATATACCGAGGCGCACACACCGGAGGCTACGACGCCGCACAAGACGACAAATTCGCCAGGAGTATTGACCTCCAACGTTTTCTCATCGCGCGTCAAATGCTCTATAACGCGCCTGACATCCTCCGGCCCGGCGCTGATAGCTTCCGCCAGCAAGTGAGCAACATCGTCTACCAGTTTCAAATTAGCGCGCGGTCCCGGCAGGTGGCTCTGTTCGCGTAAGAAAAACTCCAGGGGGCGCGGGTTATCCTGTAATGCGCGTACAACCAGAGGCAATAATGTTTCATCCATACATGCACTTCCTTATCATAGCCTCGCCTTCATATGCATTCCCAACAATCTTATACATGTTCAAGTGCCTGAAATCCATAAGTATTGTACCATATTGGATTTCAGCAAGCTTGTTCTTTATATATGCAAGAGGCGTATGAAAATTCCACACGCCTCTTGCATATATTTTTTCATAAAATGAGTCTTCTCACGCCTCTTTCGCCGTGAAGGTCAGCGTAATAAGCACCTTATTTTGAGCAATGGCGATATTTGCCAGGTTGGGCGGCTGGATGCCGAAGTCTGTCATGTAAATGGCGCTGGTTGCTGTACCTGTTATGGTATTGCCTACTACCTTGCCCTGCACATCGAAGACTTCTTTATTGGTCTTGCCATGCATGGTCAGGTTGCCGGTCAGTTGAAAATGAATGGTCTGCCCATCAGTATAGCTTGCTGGCAAGCCTTGCGTACTGACAGAGACGAAGGTTGCATAAGGATAAGTGTCTGTTTGCAACGAATTTTGTTGGATATAGCCATCGCGCCTCGATGAATCAGATTGCAGAGTCCTTAGATCAACCTGGATATTCATGCCTGCAACAAGCGGAGATGCGCCGCTTCGTATCTTGAAGCTGCCAGAGACGGAGTGCGTCGTGCCGATAGCATCGTTATTCGGTTTATTCTGGAAGATCAGATTTTCGTACACGCTGTAGGATGCTGTGGTCTGGTCAGACATGATCTGAAAGGCACTCAGCCCAGTTGAGGGAACAGGCGTCCCGGTAGCTGTAGCAGCTCCGGGCGCGGTATGGGTCTGTGATTGATTGACAGTACTGGCGAAGTGCGCCGTATAAATCATACCGGCGACGATGATAACAATAACGAGGCCGGTTCCGGCCAGCAAATAGTGACGTAATTTCATAGTTCCTCTTAATCTTCGTGTTCAACTGCGCGCGCCGGGTGTAGCGAAAGCGTCACCGTCGTACCCTGTTCAGCTACGCTTGATATGGAGAGCCGCCCGCCATGCGCAAAGGCGATTCTTTGCGCGATTGATAGACCGAGGCCCGTGCCCCCCGCTTCACGCGAGCGGGCCTTGTCCACGCGGTAGAAACGCTCGCCCAGGTGCGGCAGGTGTTCGGCAGCAATGCCAATGCCGGTGTCGCGCACCTCCAGCAGCGTTTGTCCATCCTGTTCCGCTGTGCGCACAATGACTCGACCACCCTGTCGATTGTATTTGATCGCGTTATCAAGCAGCGCCAGCATGGCCTGCTCTAAAAGCAGCGGGTCTGCAATGACATAGGCATCGCCGCTGCCCTCTACCTGGACGGTCACGCCTCGCTGTTCGGCAAACGCCTGCACTCGTCGCGCTCCCTCCTGTGCCAGCGCGGCCAGGTTGACGACCTCGTGTTCTCGGTGGATCGTTCCGGTGTCCAGCCGGGCCAGCGTTAGCAGGTTGGTAGCCAGGTTCGACATGTGATGCGCCTCGGCCACAATATCCTCCAGTAGCGCTGCGTCTTCTTCCTCCAAATGCTTGCGACCGCGCAACAGCACCTCGGCATCCGCACGTAATAGTGTCAGCGGAGTGCGCAATTCATGCGCGGCATCGGCGATGAAACGCTGCTGATTAGCCCAGGACAGGCGCGCCGGAGCCAGCGCGCGATTCGACAGGAATAGCCCGCCCACTCCCGCGCCGAGTAGTGCTACACCACCAATGCCCAGCAAGAGCTTCAGTAGCAAAGCCAGCGCAGATTCCTGCGGCTGGACAGGCTCACCAACCAGCAATGCTCCAGCATTCCCACCCCCCACCGGGTTAGGCACTACCCTCGCGTAAAGGTAAAACTGCCCGGTCGAGCCGCCAGCATCGACGATAGCGGTGGCTGGCTGCCCTGTTTGTAAGGCCGTCCTTACCAGACTGGTAGTTAAAAAAGCGGATGGAACGCCTTTCGTATATTCGTTCGACAACAAATTGCCGTTCTGGTCAAAGCACACCACCAGCTCTGGCATCTGGAAACCGGGAGGCGCGCCCAATTGATTCTGTGCATCATCAAGCGGACAAGCGTGATCCGACCCCCCCGTTACCCATTGATTCTCATGTGCATTCGCGTGCATCTGCACATTTGACGCGATAGGCGTAATGAGGAAGTATTGCGTACCAAAGTAAAGCGCCGCCCCAAACAGTACCAGAGCCACCCCCAGCACCAGGCAATACCAGAGCGTCAGGCGCACGCGCAACCCCTGGAACAAAGCCGCGCCCGGTTCTCGTGACAGGCGACCCCTCTTGAGAGAAGGCCACCAGGCAGGTCTATTCCAGTTCATACGATCTCTCTTTTCCTGCTATGTTACGCCTCGATCTTATACCCCACGCCGCGCACTGTCTTAATCAGTTGGCGCGAAAAGCCCTGGTCAACCTTGTCGCGCAGGTAGTGAATGTAGATGTCCACCACGTTCGAGAGCGCCTCAAGATCATAGCGCCAGACGGAATCAACGATTTGCGTCCGTGTGAGTACACGTCCCGCATGACGCATCAGGTATTCCAGCAGGGCAAACTCTTTGGCCGTCAACTCGATGACTCGCCCGGCGCGGCGCGCTTCGTGCCGCACGAGATCGAGCGTCAGATCGCCCACCGTAAGCTGGGGAGCTTCCTCGAAAGGACGGTCGCGCCGCCGCAACAGGGCATTGATACGCGCCAGCAATTCCTCCATTGCGAAAGGTTTGGTCAGATAGTCGTCCGCGCCCACGTTAAGGCCCGTCACGCGGTCCTCAATGGCTCCCCGCGCGGTCAACATGAGTACAGGAGTCACGATACGTTCGGCGCGTAGCTGGCGACAAATCTCAAGCCCGTCAATTCCCGGCAACATCACATCAAGGACCACCACATCATAGGTATCTGATAGGGCCAGATTCAACCCCGCGTTCCCATCATACGCCACATCGACAGTGTGACGCTCCTCCAGCAGCACGCGGCGCAGGAGATGCGCCAGGCGCTGCTCATCTTCTACGACAAGAATATGCATTGCTTTTTCCCTGTTTCTCTTCTATTGGAAAGGATGCTCGCTCCCGACACTTTGAAGAATAGCATTGAAACATTGAAATTATATTGGAAGCAGATGAGAAAATTCCAATGTGACCATCATAGCATAGTGTTCCTGCTTAGCGAATGTGCTTCGCCTTCCCTCTTTCCTCGCCTTTTCAATTACCCTGGCCCTACTGGACCCGCAGCAGCAACTTGCCGGTGGTTGCGTTGCTCTCCATACGACGGTGGGCCATAGCCGCCTGCTCTAATGAGAGGATATCGGTGATATTGATGCGAATGTGACCTTTCACAAGAAGATCAATGGCTCGACGTATCGTTGCGGCGGTATGCTCAGGATTTGTCCTATTCAATGCGGAGATGCTGTAGCCCACTACAGCCTTGTTTCCGGCCATCAGTACGCCTGGCTCTACCGGCACATCAGGATTGCCGCTGGCGTAGCCAAAAACGACCAGGCGTCCGAATGGAGCAAGAAGACTCAAACTCTGACTGCGCGTAGGCTCTCCCGAGGGATCAAGCACCACGTCAACGCCTCGCCCGGCTGTCACTGACTGTACGGCTTCGACAAAACCATCGCGTAGAAAGACATGGTTATAACCAGAGGATTGCGCGTGGGCAACCTTCTGCTCGCTCCCTACCGTTCCCAGCACCAGACTCGCGCCCAGGTAGCGGGCAAGTTGTCCTGCCACGCTGCCCACGCCACCTGCCGCCGAGTGAATGAGTATTGTTTCTCCCGCCTGCAAATGAGCTGAATACATAAGCATATCATAGGCCGTTGGGACAACCGCCGGGAACGCCGCAGCCGTAGCCAGGTCTAACGAACCATGTATGTCATCCAGAGGAAATGTGAGATCAGCTTGCGCGAGCGCGATTTCTGCGTAGCCCCCTCCCAATGTGAAGGCAGCAACGGGCTGGCCTTCGCGCAGTCCTTTAACATCTTCGCCAATCTCCTGGATATATCCAGAGACCTCCATCCCAGGCACAAATGGAAGCTCAACAGCATGATAGCGATTACGACGAGCTAGAATGTCAGCATAATTCACTCCCACATAGGCCACACGAATAGCGACTTGCCGCGCCCCTGGATGAGGATCGGGCATCTCGCGGAGAGTAAGTACCTCTGGGTCTCCAAAAGATGGAATCACAACTGCACGCATTTCTAAATTCCTTTCGCGTTCAAATCTGAACGAATAGAATACAACGAACATTCTCGTTTTCAATAATCCAACTTCTACCGTCATTCACATTCCTGGTTAGACAGCAGCGTCTCGTCCTGGTACTGCTCATAAAAATCGAGCTTCTGCTCTACCGCCATAAGCAAAGTATCAAGGTTGCGCCGCTGTTCAGAGAGGCGCTGCTTATGTCGCCGCAGGATAGCTGTTCGTTTCTCTACCACGAACTGAGGGATAGCATCGCCTCGCTGTAATCGCTCAAGCATACAGCCATCCTCGGTAAATTCCATGATGTCTTCCAGTGACATACCAGTCTGCTTGAGCTGCATCAGAAAACGCAGAAAGGCCACATCGGCATCAGAAAACTGGCGTATACCATTAGGCAGACGCTTGATGCGTGGCAACACCCCTGTCTTCTCATAAAAGCGAATAGTGTAAGCGGAAATTCCTGTTTGGTCGGCAACTTCTTGAATAGTCATATGTAATCTCCTCATCGCTTCAGAACTCACAAGTAGCATACACCCTGGAGTTAACTCTAAGTCAAGGGAGAAAAGATGGCCGCACTGTAAGATTGGGCGCAAGGGAAAATCTCTGCCAATGATATTTCCTTGTAAATCAGGAAAACCAGTGTTATGATATACTTATACTAGAAGGTCCTCAGAAGGCGGCCCATCGCACCACCCTCTTGATTGTTGGATTTCCTGTAGCAGTTAGTATGCTTATACAGTTTGTACATGAACTGGAGGGGCAAGAAAATGAACAGGATGAACGTAACGCTATCTGACTCTAGCGCAATCCTCGCGCAAACCGAACGCCAGGGGAGCTACACCAGTGGCACCAGTGATACTCCACTGTTGGGCTTGACGATTGGTGATATGTTCGATCAAACTGCCGGACGCTATCCCGATCATCCCGCCCTGATCTCTCGTCACCAGAATATACGATTGATGTACCACGAACTACAGGCCCAGGTGAATCAGTGTGCTAAGGGCTTGATGCAGTTGGGGTTGCAGAAAGGGCAGCGCCTCGGCATCTGGTCTCCTACACGCGCCGAATGGTGCATCACCCAGTTGGCAACCAGCAAAATGGGCGTTATCCTGGTCAACATCAACCCGGCGTATCGTCTTCGTGAACTGGAATATGCCTTGAAACAATCAGGATGCAGCGCTCTTGTCTTCGCCCCTGAGTTCAAGACCTCCAACTACACGGAGATACTCTTTTCCCTGGTGCCTGAACTCAATCGATGCGCGCCGGGGAAGCTCAATTCCGCGAAACTGCCCGATCTGAAAACAGTTATTCGCCTGGGGCCAGAGAGGACACCGGGCATATTTACCTGGGACGAGTTAATGATCAGTGGCGAAGCGGTGAGCGATGCGCAACTCGCCACTTTGCAGCGCGATCAAGAATTTGATGATCCCATCAATATCCAGTACACCAGTGGAACAACTGGCTTTCCCAAAGGCGCAACCCTCAGTCATCACAACATCCTGAACAATGCTTATTTTGTAGCCCGCCTGCAAAACTTCACAAGCGCGGATAGGCTTTGTATCCCTGTGCCTCTTTATCATTGCTTTGGCATGGGATTGGGCAACCTGGCCTGCATTACGGTCGGAGCGACGATGGTCTACCCATCAGAAGGGTTTAACCCCCTGGCTACTCTGGAGGCTGTACAGGAGGAGAAATGTACGGCGCTCTATGGTGTTCCCACCATGTTTATCGCCGAACTGGATTACCCCGACTTCTCCAGGTTCGACCTGACCAGCTTGCGCACGGGCATCATGGGCGGCTCTCCCTGCCCAAGCGAAGTAATGAAGAAGCTCAACACGCTGATGCACATGGACGAAGTAGAGATCTGCTACGGCATGACTGAGACAAGCCCCGTTGTGACACAAACCCCTATCGATGCTTCGTTGGAGAAGCGCGTCGGCACGGTTGGGGTAATTCACCCACACATGGAGATTAAGATCATCGACCCTGCTACCGGCAAGATTGTCCCGCTCGGAACACCCGGTGAGTTGTGTATGCGCGGCTATTGTGTCATGCTCGGTTACTGGAATAACCCCCAGGCCAGCGCCCAGGCCATTGACCAGGCGCGCTGGATGCACAGTGGAGACCTGGCGACAATGGACAAAGATGGCTACATAAACATCGTGGGCCGCATCAAAGATATGGTCATTCGCGGTGGTGAGAACATTTACCCGCGTGAGATCGAAGAATTTCTCTATACCCACCCAAAAATCAGCGATGTGCAGGTCATCGGGGTACCTGATCAGAAGTATGGCGAAGAGATCATGGCCTGGGTCAAGATTAAACCTGGCGAACAGATCAGCGAAGAAGAGTTAAGAGAGTTCTGCAAAGGACAAATCGCCCATTACAAAATTCCACGCTACTTCAAGTTCATCGATTCCTTCCCGATGACCGTCACCGGCAAGATTCAGAAATTCGTCATGCGCCAGCAAGCTATTGAGGAACTGGGCTTGCAAAGTGTTGCGTCAATCAAGACCGCTTGAGTAAAGCGCATTCTGGCTAGCTCTTTGTTGATAATGATGGCCGTAATCAATCTCTCTATGGAGGGTTATACAGATGGCTCAGGCGCAGGTAGATCAGTGGCCCGACTATACATTTATTGTGCCTCATATCTATACCAGGGCGAAGGCACGGCTGATTGGTCTGGGCAGCTATATGCCGGCTGGCATCATTACCAATGACTTCTTCGCGTATGTTGCGACTCGTCTGGGTGATCCGCGCAGCGCCGACGATCTTGAACATGCCACCGGCCTGAGTACGCGCCATGTGCGCGCCAGCACCCTGGAACTCTGCCGCAAAATTGCGGGGAAATATGCCCCTGGCCTTATAGATAGCCCGGAGGCTCCCGCGGACGAGTCGCTGGTAGATATGGCGGTCATTGCTGCCCGGCGCGCCCTTGCCGGTGCCGGGCGTGAAACCTCCGAGGTTGATACGATTATCGGCGCATCTTCTTCCGACAACTATGTTTTTCCCAGCATGGTCAACTACGTACAATCGCGCCTGGGAATGAGACCCATACGCGCAACTATGCTCAAAGGGGCCTGCGCCGGTCAGACCGAGGCATTTCAGATGGGAGCGGAGATATTGACGGCTGGTTCTGCGAGAACTGTGCTGATCGTCACGACCGAGGGGTTGCTCTCGAATGTGATGCATGTCCTGGACTGGCGGCTCAGTTCCCTCTTTGGGGAAGGAGCCGCAGCTTTTCTGCTAGAACGTAGCGATGAAGAGAGCTATGTCATCAATGGCTATGATACAAGGTTAGGCTCTGTCATTCGCGGGCAAACGCCGTTGCGCAAAGATGTCATCGATATGGCGGAAGTTGACATGAAAATACTTCAACTCTTTCAGCAAGGCAAAAGCGAGGAACTCAACCATATTCTTTCGCAATTCCTGGTAGGGTACGCGAAGATGGACGGGAAGGCGGTCTTCCGCGAGGCTCCGCGCGCTATGGCGGAATCAGTGGATGTGCTGCTTCGTCACGCTGGCTTGAGTTATGATGAGCTAACCTATATCGTGCCGCACCAGGCCAATTCACGTATGACACACCGTTTGGGAGAGCTGCTGATACGCAACTACGGTTGGCCCTCCTCGACGATGGAGAAGTTGGTCGACAATTTCCGTTTCTCCGGCAACCTCTCTAACGCCAGCATTGCTACCTCCCTGGTTGAATTGCTGCGCCAGGAACGCCTGCATGAAAGGCAGTGGATAGCGCTTCCCGCCGTTGGCGCTGGTCTGGGCTATGGCTGCTGGCTCCTGCGCTTCCACGAGTTAAAAAATCCACAAGCAGCCTTACAGGTCTAACTAAGAAACTGTAAAATATTTGTAAAGGCACCATGTGAATCTTCCCATCTTTCTCTCATACTTCTCACACAATTTTCTTTTACTATTGAACTAGCGCAAGAAATAAAGCCTTGCACATCAAAAAAAATAGCAGAGCGTATGAAATAAAGCAGGAGACAATAAGGATGCAACAAGAAGATTTTAGCGTCTATACATCATATCCATATCCACAGCTATACCCATCATCAGCGCCTGTTGGCGTCTTAGATAGCACTCCAGCCACCCGAACTACAGGAGAACACATCGCCTTTCAGCCACCGCCATACCCGCCGGAACCGGTAGCCGGGCCACCAACGCCGCCGCGCAAACGACCCGGTCGCGGCGGAGCGATAGTACTCCTCACTCTCGTACTCGCCATCATCTTTGGCGTGGGCCTGTTTGCCGGATGGGAGTTTACCAACAACAATAAAGGTAATGCCAGCGCGAACTCGAATGCAACGGCAACTGCAACCACCACATCCAGCAGCACAAACTTAGAGGCCGCGCAGGAGGCTGCCATTGCGAAGATAGAACCGTCCGTCGTCGAACTCAAGGTGATGACCGCGCAGGGAGAGCAGATCGGCTCAGGCGTTATTATCGACGCCAAAGGCGATATCGTGACCAATAACCACGTCGTCAATGGTGCGCAGACCATTGAAGTCGTGCTGTCCAATGGAAGCATCGAACAGGGGCAGTTGGTAGGCACCGTTGCCGCCGATGACCTGGCCGTTGTGCGCATCCAACCCTTTGCGCACATGACGGTCGCCCAGATTGGCAACTCCTCCAGCCTTGTCGTGGGACAAGAAGTGCTGGCAGTTGGCAACCCTCTGGGAATCACTGAAACGGCCACTAAGGGCATTGTGAGCGCGTTGAACCGCAGCGTCACAGAGTCAAACGGAGTCACCATCTCCAATGCCATCCAGACCGATGCCGCCATCAACCCCGGCAATAGCGGTGGGGCCTTAATCAACTTGCAGGGACAACTCGTTGGCATCCCAACATTAACTGCGGTCAATACCGAGTCCAACACCGCCGCCAACGGCGTCAGCTTCGCCATCCCATCCAGCCTTGTCGAATCTGCCCTGCAACAAATCATCCAGCAATAGGGCAGTGACCCGGTTCAGCAAGAAATGTCATGGCGCGAAGTCTTACACGAGAAAGGGTTTTGCAACGCGCAGATCGCTAGAGCCTGTCATCCCTCGCTTCGTTTGTCATCCTGAGCGCAGCGAAGGATCTCATGTGCTGCGAGAGATCCTTCGCTGCGCTCAGGATGACAACCTTGTGGATTCCATTCCCAAAACATCGGCACCCTCTGCGAAACGAAGATGCTGCTACGGGGAAACCATATCCAATCGTTTCGCCCTGGTCGCAACACCGAACTGGGCGACGATGGCCGACACAATCAAGAAGGAGACAATTATCAGAAAGATGACAATTGGCCCGGTCGTCGCGCCCAGCGAACTGATCAGGTTGGGGATGAGCGGCGCGATGACGAGTATACCAACGCCGCCACCGAGATGACCAATGCCATCAACCAGCGCAAAGCCTGTGGCGCGCGCGCGCGTCGGGTAGCTTTCCGTTGACCAGGTATAGGTCATCGGTACCCACAGGTTAAACCCGAAGAAGGTGATGATCGACCCGATAGCGGCAAGCGCGAAGTTGCTGGAGGCGAAAATCGCGATCAGCATTCCGCCGATAAGTGTCAGCACGGCAGAAATCGGCAGCCATAGTTTGCGTTCCAGGCGCTCGCCAAAGAAAAAGGCGAAGATGGTGGTGGCAATGAAACCAAAGGTGCCAAATGCCGCGATCACACCAGCCTCTCCCGCCACAGCCGCTGCTGCTACAGGAGCAGGCAAACCCGGCGGAGGCGGTATAATGCCTGCCAGCAAGGTCGTTAGCCCTTGAGCAATGGCATAGACCGTGACATAGCCCAGGAACCAGACAATGACCAGCAGCACGGTGCGCCCCAGGTAGAGAGGATTGCTAAAGATTTCCGTATAGGGAACACGAGTTGCAACAGGAGCCACAGCGATTTCTTCGGCGGGTGCCGGAAGCTCGGGAACCCTCCTGCGCGCCCGCGTCTCCATATCCTCCACTATTCTGTCCGCTTCGTCCACCCTTCCGCGCGAAATGAGCCAGCGCGGTGACTCCGGCAACTGGAAGCGAAGCAAGATGCCAACCAGCGCCAGCACAGCGCCGATGATGTACATAATACGCCAGCCATTGCCGAGAAACGCGGGGCCGTGGGCAGTGATAGTGACGGTAGCCAGGGCGAAAGGCAGCCCGCTGGGGAAATTGGACGCCGGTGTAGTCAGCCATAGGCCTAGCCAGATGCCAAAGAAAGCGCCTAACGCGGACATGACAAAGATCAGGGAAGTGTACCGCGCGCGGCTGTCGCCAGGAGCCACTTCGTTGATATAGGTATTGACGAGCGCCAGGTCAGCGCCAATGCCAACGCCAGTGATGATACGAGCAATAATGAAGTTAGTGTAGTCCTGGACAAACACCGTGTACAGCGAACCGATACCTGTCAGCAGTAAGGTAAACAGCAGTATGTCTCGTCTGCCGAAACGATCCGCCAGCGGCGACAGGACGAGCGCGCCAACGACATAGCCCGCCAGATTCAACTCGACCGGCAGACCCAGGTAAGTAGATGAGTTGGCCGTATTGCAGCCGGGGACGATCTGCGTACAGGTCTGGATGAACGAAACAGTAATGTCGAAAATGTCGAAGAACGTGAAGAGGAAACCAACACCGATGATGCCGATGAACAGGTAAGAGAGCGACCAGATGGGGATACGGTCCAGACGAGCAATCACACTCGCAGCGGTGCTGCGCCTGCCCGTTTCTGCTTCGGACGCCATGAGATACTCCTTTCATACGTCTGCTTCAGTGAAGTAAAGCCATTGTACTGTTGGAAACGTGTATCATGCCTGGTGTACGATGGGGAAATGTTTTCCTGCGCATTCAGGAAAAAGAATGGAGCGCTGCCCGTTTCACCTCCTGTCTACAGCGAGTTCTTTATATCGAACAAGCCGTTCGTTCTTTAGAACAGTATAGATTGTCAGTAGCAAGGTGTCAAGCATTCACGATAAAAGTGACACCCGCGCATTTCAAAGGCGCGGCCTACGATCAAGTACCCTCTTCGCTTTCAACTCGAAACGCGGTAGCGTCCCTAACTCAACGGCTTCCATCGGTACCCGTAGGTTCAGCGCAACGCGCAACTCTTCCTGTATAGTCGCAACCAGTCCTGATGGGCATTCTACCTGCAAAGCAATTTCGTCTAACGGCCCATTTTTCGTGACGATGACGCGATATTCCAGGACTTCGGGAAAGCGGTGCAGGATATTCGCCAGCGCCGAAGGATAGACGTTGACGCCGCGCACGATCAACATATCGTCCGCACGCCCCAGCACGCCACCAGGGAGCATGAGAAAGCTGCGGCCACACGCGCAATTATAGCCGCCATGCCGTACAAGATCGCCAGTGCGATAACGTATAGCTGGACATCCCCAGCGACCCAGATTAGTCAGTATCAGTTCGCCCACCTGACCCTCTTGCACCGGCTGACCTGTCGCCGGATCGAGAATCTCGGCGATAAATTCACCTTCGTTGACATGTACCCCCTGTCGCTCAGAACAGGAGAAGCCAAACGCGCCCATCTCCGTCATGCCCGTATGATCGTAAGTGCGCGCGCCCCACGCCTGCTCGATACGCTCGCGGGTCGCTGGAATAGAGGCTCCCGGTTCACCGGCATGGATGGTGACGCGCACGCTCGATTCGCGCAAATCCATACCATGTTCCTGCGCTACCTCGGCCAGGCGCAAGGCATAGCTCGGCGTACAAACCAGCACCGTCGCGCCTATTTCCTGTATGGCGCGTAAACGTTGCAGCGAATCCATACCACCGCCAGGCACGGTAAGCGCGCCCAGCCTTTTCGCCCCTTCATAGGCTGACCAGAAACCGATGAACGGACCAAAACCAAAAGCCAGAAAAACAATATCATCCCTATTCACACCTGCCGCTCGATAGATGCTCGTCCAACACTCGGCCCACCAGTCCCAGCTTTCCTGCGTATCGAGAATTTTCAACGGGCTGCCAGAGGTACCCGACGTTTGATGAAACCGTACATAATCACTCAATGCATAAGTGAGATTCGTGCCAAATAGAGGATGTTCTTCCTGATCGCTGACCAGTTCTCTTTTGGTGGTAAATGGCAAACGAGCAAAGTCTGCCAGCCGCTCGATAAAAATAGCCTCTCTGTTTTGCAAGAGCTTCTGCCGGTAAAAGCGATTATGGGGAAGTATGCGCTTTAATCCCTCCTGTAATCGCGCCAATTGATGCATCTCTATGCGCGAACGATCAGAAGTTTCCAGTTGAGACATACAAAATTTTCGCCCCTTTCTGGTATGATTATTAAATAATAATTGGGCTATCCATTCAGTAGGGGCGGGGGTTGGGCTGGGACGGGA
>JBOGTO010000327.1:0-12283 GCA_050695155.1 Ktedonobacteraceae bacterium | reverse complement strand
TTTCAATTCTCGGCTGTGAACTCTTCCGCTCATCAGTTTTCTCCTTCGGCATACTCTTTGACCAGTATACCATATGTTTGACTTGATGTGCGGTCTGGTCACTTGGGTTCACTCCAGCAGTTCACTGTCTCCTCCCTCATCTGCTCTGAGGCTTTCAGGGAGACGAGAGGGCACTCTCTGCTTCACAGCTACACATCCCTCCCCTGTTCTCCCCTTCCAGGAGCAAGGGTGACGGACAAGCCTTGCTGATGTTACAGATGCCCGACGAGTGCCTGGAACAGCTGATTGAAATCGGCCTGAGCTGTTTGGACAAACACGCCCCGGTTGCCGCCGATGACCACCGTCCAGTCACCGCCAGAGTAGGCCCAGCCCTGTTGGGGCACCCACTTCATCTGGCTCAGGTGCGTGAACGCGCCCGCCAGGGTGTGAAACAGCATCGTCACAGTCGCGCAGAATTGCGCCGTCATCGCGGCTATCTCGGAGGACAGGTCCATCTTCGCCTGGTAGCCCACGAGCTTCCCATCCGGGGTAAACTCCACTGCTGCGACCACGCCGTTCAGCTTGAGCAGGTCATCCAGTATTGCTACCATGGTGATCACCTCCTTTCCAGGTGGTCATTGAAGACCAGCCTTGCTTGTGTGTACACCCAGGGGTCACATCAGACCCCTGGACGCCCGTTATCAGCGCTTCCCCTCGCTTGCATTCCTGCTCCACAGGAGCGAACTGATCGGGAGGGAGCGTACCCGTTCTGCCGTAGCCTGGCAGGTTTCCTCTCACTCCACCCTCCACACCTGGACGGTGCCGTCCGCGCTCCCGGAGGCGATCAGCTTGCCATCGGGCGACCAGGCCAGGGCCAGCACTCCGTCGGTATGACCCCGATAGGTGAAGAGCGTCTTGCCGCTGGAGGCATCCCACACTTGCACCGTGCGGTCCACGTCCCCGGAGGCGATGCGCCTGTCATCGGGGGACCAGGCCACCGCATGCACGTAATATCCGGTGTGGCCGGTGTAGGTGAGCAGGTTCTTCCCGCTGGAGGCATCCCACACCTGCACAATGCTGTTATTGCCCGCCACAGCGAGGCGCGTGCCATCGAGGGACCAGGCCAGGGCCAGCACTCCACCAACCTGACCGCTCGCGTACACATGGATGTTGGTGCCGGTGGAGGCGTCCCACACCTGGATGGTGCCGTCCGCGCTCCCGGAGGCGATCAGCTTGCCATCGGGCGACCAGGCTACCGCGTTCACCGCATCAGTGTGGCCGGTGTAGGTGAGCAGGTTCTTCCCGGTGGAGGCGTCCCGCACCTGCACCACGTCGTTTTGGTCGTAGGCGGAGCCTGAAGCGGAGGCGATGCGCGTGCCATCGGGCGACCAGGCCACCGCATTCACATCCCCAACCTCGTAGGTGAGGAGGTTCTTCCCGGTGGAGGCATCCCACACCTGCACCGTGCGGTCCGTGGAGACAAACCCCGAACCCGCGGAGGCGATGCGCGTGCCATCGGGAGACCAGGCCACCGCATTCACCGCACCAGTATGGCCCCGGTAGGTGAGGAGCCGCGCGCCGGTGGAGGCGTCCCACACCTGCACCGTGCCGTCCGCGCTCCCGGAGGCGATGTGCGTGCCATCGGGAGACCAGGCCACCGCATTCACATCACTGCTATGACCCCGGTAGGTGAGCAGGGAAGACGTTGAGGTCGCCGGGCTGCTGGTTGGCATCACTGTCGCGACGACCCCGGCGGTGGCACTGGCACGGGCCTGGGCTGTCGTCGTGGCGGTGGCGGTGGCCGACGCCGCATGTCTGGCCGAGGAAGCGGCCTGCCACGCGAACACCCCACCTCCGCAGAGCAGCAGCACGAGGAAGACGACTCCCACGAGCAGGCCGACGCGCCTGGCCGGGCGTGTGGGCGGAGGAGGCGGCGCACCAGCCGCCGACTCATACGGGGTGGCAGACGCGAGGGATCCATACGGGGATGACGATGCCAGCCCGGAAGACGATGCAGCGGACCAGGGTGGGGGTGGTGGCGGTGGTTCTACACCCGCGGCAGGCGAGGACCAGAGCGTCGGATCGTTGGGCGCGATGTCGGCCCCGGAGGAATAGATGGGGGTGGCACTCCCACAGTGGGGACAGTGTGCCGCTCCCGCAGGGAGCACCGTTTCACACGTACTACAGGTCATACCCGTTTCTCCTCTCTCATGTGGTGGTCTTGACAACCATCGCACGCAGCGGGTCTTTGTCAACTCATGCCAGCCTGGCGTCAGGTCACGACGTGGGAAGGGTCTGTGCCGCGCTGTCTGTCACAGAGGTCTCTTCAGGAGACATCGCCGCCGTCCCCCCGGCTCGGCACGAGGAGAGACAGGTGCTTCCCCTGCGTGCTGACGCTGGCGGGACTCCTGCTCGCACAGGCCCTGCCCCAACGGAATACCGTGCCAGGCGGGGTCGTACCTAGGTGGACTGCACGGCAGGGCTGCCACGGCTCGTCACCGTGGTGGCGGGAGATGCCCCACCGCTCCTCGTGCGTGACGACTGGAACGCGAGTTGCGAGGGCGTGTGGTGCTGGCAGCAGGGCGCTCCCGCCAGCAGTCGGCTGGCCGGCGTGGAGGACGCGGCCTGGGAAGGGTCGTGGCGCTGGCAGCAGGGTTCGGCGGCGTATCGCTGCGTCATCGGGAACGCTGCCTGGGAGGGAGCGTGGTGCGCGCAACAGGGATTGGCGGCGGTTGCCCCTCTGCTGCCGGCGGAGGCACCCGCTCCGATACAGACTGAGAACAGGGCGAACAGTGCTACCAGGGCCGCAATGGGCAGGACGACGCGCTTGAGGTTCGTGTGGTTCATAGAGTCTCTCCTTTTTCGTGTATGCATGGCGTCCTGGCCTCTTCTCCGCTGGGAGGAAGTGCGCGAGAGCCACACAACGACTGTGTCTGGGAGGAGTCTACCCGACCTGCGATGTGAAAACATGGGGTGTTCGCCCCATTTTCTTGTTTCACTCCCCGTCGGCGAGCAGGTCGTGTTCCATGGCGAAGAGGGTCGCCGCAGCCCGCGTGGAGACGGCAATCTTGTTGTAGATGTGCTGGGTATGCTGGTCGGCCGTCTTCTGGGAGATGGTGAGCAGCGCGCCGATCTGCTTCTTGGAGTGGCCGCGGGCGAGCAGGCGCAGCACCTCGACTTCGCGCTCGCTGAGTCCGGCCACCAGTGCGCGCCTGCTCGTGCGCACGCGGTGACCGGCGGCGGCCAGCACCCCGCTCGCCGCTTCCCCGTCGAGTCGCCCCGCGCGCACCTCGCGTCGCAGCTCCTCGGCAGCGGCTTCCGGTGTGCGTGCCGGACGGTGGGGCCGTGGCTCGAGCATGGCATGGTAGACATCGGCGGCGGCCAGAATCCTGGCGGCTGGCGAGAGCAGGCTGGCCGGGACGCCGCGGTGGTAGCCCGAGCCATCCAGCCGCTCGTGATGGAATGCCGCCAGGGCGCCCAGGCGGGCCAGCGCCGGTGGGCGCGCCAGCACGCGCTCGGTATAGTAGGAATGCATGCGCACGCGCTCCCACTCGCGCTCGGAGAGGGGCCCCGGCTTGCCCCAGATCGCGGCTGAGACGCCCACGCGCCCGATATCATGCAACAGCCCCGCCCGTCGGATGGCCACCACATCGGCCTCTGGTAGCCCGCAGCGGTGTGCCGCCTCGGCGGCGAGTTCAGCCACGCCCCTGGAATGACCCAGCGTATAGGGCGACTTCAGGTCAGCGAAGTCGGCAATCGCTACACAGGCCGCATCGAACTGCGTCTCCGCGAGAGTGGTCCGTGCTCCAGGCTCCAGGGCGAGGACCACCTCCCAGCAAGGCTCTTCCTCCAGCCCGGCTAGCAAGTGCGTGGCCTGCTGGCAGAACCGCTCGGCCATGCGGGGGTCGTAGGCCTTCCCCTTGCGTTCCCGTGCCACCGCCACCGCCGCCTCCACGCCGCCCAGGCGGTGAAAGATGATGGCATCTTGCGCCAGGGTCACCAGGCGCATCGCCGGGGCGATGTGCTCCCCCCTGGACTCCCCAGGGATGCCTCGCCCATCCCAGCGCTCGAAGGACTGGAGGAGGGCGTGCTGGATGGACTCCTGGAAGCCTAAGCGGGCGGTGAGGCGGCTGGCCACTTGACAACTGCCGACGAAGCCTTCCAGCATCCGTGGCCAGGCCAGGAACCCCTGCGCGACCTGCTGGGCCAGGTACAGCGGGGAAGCCCCTGCATTGGCTTGCCGGATCTGGCGCACCATGAGAGCGAACATCTCGGACATGTGCCCATTGCGGCGGGGAGCCCCCGCGGCGCGAAAGGCGAGCTCATCGCCCACCACGGCGGCCATGATATAGGCATCCGCACTGCAGCCGACATAGCGTAACAAGGCCTGGTAATAGGCTTCGCTGAAGCCCAGCGTTTCGCCCAGGCGCACGGCCAGCACGCACGAGCCGAGCGCAAACTCCATGGGCTGGCCCACGCCCAGGTCGGAGGCGAGCGAGAGGGCAGCGATGAGTTCCGCCAGCCGCAGGTCAGAGTGGCTTGAGAGGTGCTTCTGCATGTGTCCCTCCAACGGCGCCCTCGCAGGGGAGCATGAGCGCCAGATCACGTGACACCGGGTGGAGCTCGTTGGCATCCTCGTGCTGACGTGGCGAGCGCACCGGAGCTTTCGTGTACTTCATGCTGTACCCGTCTCAGCAAACGAACGATTGTGAGACAGCTCAACCGTTTCTGATCAACACTTGGTTCCAGATCCAGGCATCAGTTCGGCCCAATAATGAGATTCTCGCGGGCGGTCTCCACCACTTCTTTGGTCACCAGCGACACCGCCGGGTTGGCGACTAAAATATGCTCGACCTGCGTCATGAGACGCTCAATCAAGCGAATATTGCCCCCTGTAATGCGCACAATCGCCCCAACGGCCTCCTGGTCGGTAAAATCGTCGGAATGGGCTTTGACCCGGTGACTCCAGCGCTGCCCGAGAAAAAAGCGGGTCTCCTCTTCGGACAACGCATCCATTTGATGGGCAAACCCGATCCGCGAATAGAGTTGCGGCGCGCGTACCAAACGCTTTTCTAGTCCAGGCATCCCGAGCAAAATCAAGCCAAACCGCCCGCGATCGTAGAGATCGCGGAGTTGCTCCAGCCCTGCGTCCTTGAGGCGGTTGGCTTCATCGACAATCAAGAGTTCAATGAGCGGCGTAGAGCGACGCGTCACCAGAAAGTCTTCTTTGCCCTGGTGACGCTGATTGGCTGCCTCCACCAGATAGGAAAAGGCCGCGAACAAGGTCATCACTTCGCGTTCGATCCGTCCTGGCGAAGCAGAGACCGGAGGCGTATAGAACACCGTTCGGCACTCCTGGATGGGTGCTTCAGCTGGAGTGGAAGAGAAGGTAAAGGGTCGGTAGGGATACAAGCCATCCACGGCACTCCGCCCGGCGAAGGTGATCAAAGGCTCCGGCAAGAATGGTTCGATGTGGTTCCATTGCGCATAATACCTGGCGGACTCGGTTTTCCCTGTCCCCGGGGGTCCATATCCCAGGCCGATCGAGCGAGCACGCCGACAGACATCGCACAGCTCGGTGAAACGGCGATATCCTTTCGTGACCACAAAGTTCCCAGGCTCCCGCCCGCGAGAATCACTCATTGATGTACCTCTTCAGTCGTGGCGGAGCTTGGACGGGCGCGGATTTCGCCACGCGCGTCATCGGCTCCAGTGGCGCTTCGTGATGCACTGCGACAAACCGATCCACCATCGCTGCTCGCGTACTGAGTCCTGCGCGAACCTGTTTGCGGCGCTCCGTTCTGGCCTTTTCGATCTCCTTCAAGCTCACGGTCTGTCCCGCAAGCTCCTGGCAGATGGCACGACACACAAAACGATCCTGGTGAAACACCCGGATTTCGGCCATATCGGCAGGGTCGTACCGGATTAAAACCTCTTCTTTGACGTAGCCAGCCAGCGTGGGATCGATGTAGCGATACCCCTGGAAGCGGATCCCATCCTGCTGGACACGACGCGTCTTTGCCACCGTTAACAGCAGCAGGTCCAGCTGTTCGAGCGACTTGGGCGTCCGTGGCACAAATCCTCCCGCTTCCCACCGCTCGGCAGGCTTGCACTTGGTTTCGACGTGGACGCGGGTGTGATAGTCTTCGAGCAACCAGGTGCGAAAGCGTTGCTCAAAGGCGGGCAAGGTCAGGATCGCCTTCACCCCGGTCGAGCCCTTTGGGGCATACCCCGGAGTGTCTTGCAGCAATAACTGATCGACGCTGCGGAAAAAACGCTCGATCTTGCCACGACCGCGAGGAATGCTGACTTGCGAGAAGATCAACTCCATCGGCAGATCAGCAGCCACCTGCTCCATGTGCTTGCTGGTGAAATCGGAGCCGTGATCGCTATAGAAGACGGTCGGGATGCCGTAGGCATGCCAGCGGAAATCTTCCTTGCGGCAGATCGCCTGACGCAGCGTGAGCGCGGTGGTCAGGGCGGTCGCTTTTTGAAAGCTGAGGCGATAGCCAACGATCACGCGGCTGTAGTCATCTTCAATGGCGGTGAGCCAGGGCTTGGCAGGCGTGTCGGCTTCATCGAGCAACAAGATATCCAGCTGGGCATGATCGGCCTGCCAGATGGCATTGGCGTGGGACGCTTCTCGCCGATAGAGGAGGTCAAACTCTTCACGATACGCAGCAGCCCCCTGGTGGGCCATCGTCACCAGCGCGGGATCGAGGTGTTTGATGATCTGGCGAACGTGGCCATAGCTGGGAGGGGTCCATCCCTGTTCTTTGGCAAGGACACACACCTGGCGATGAATGGCGGCCATCGAACGGGGAGGAGTTTGTAAAGCCAGTCCCTCAATGAGGGTAATGGTCTCGGCGGGTAAGCGACGCGATTTGCCTATGTCAGAACGCCTGGTGTTGGCCAGTCCTGCTAATCCCTTTGCTCGATACTGTTTGATCCAGCGCTGCATCGTACTCAGGGGAATCTGCTGCTGTCGTGCGAGCTGTGTCTGGGACATTTGGCCTTCCAGGGCAGGGCGTAAGAGCGCAAAGCGTCCGAGCGCCTGCGTTCGCTGTACTTCAGAGAGACTCGTCAGTGGTGACGATGCTTCTGCTGCCATCAGATGTCACGTCCTCGCGAAATAGAGCCAACTGGACCATTCCTCTCAAGTATACCCGTTACCTCAGATAATTGTCAAAAAAATACCTCATGGAATTTTAACATTTACAAAAGTCATGACGCGATCTTGCTAGTGAAGGAGCAACTACATATGATATTTTTAGAGAACAGGCTTAGCCGTATGGCGCAAGTATTGGTTCGCTACTCGCTCGAAGTGCAGCCCGGTCAGCTTGTGGCAGTTATGGCGGGAGTCGAAGCTATTCCACTTGTACGCGAGGTATATCGTGAAGTATAGTCTATGGCTATAGGAAGCAATGACTCTTCTAATCCTTTCGAGTTAGGACATCCTCCCCTAAAAATATAGATAAAGTTTACCCGCATGTGTACTGTGGCGCGAACCATTCCAACTTATACTTGTCATATGAGGCGTACGACAAGTATCGAGAATAAGGAGTTGGAGTACTATGTCACATATTCATAGCACCGAAAATCTCGTATTTGAGCGACTTCAACAGCGACAGCATGAGCGAAATTGGCTTCGGCAGCAAGTTCATCAGGACAAATCGCGCCTGATACGCTCACGCCATCTGATCAGCAATCTGGGTTCACTCTTCATATCCATAGGAACGAGATTGCAACAGATTGAACAACGGAGCAAACATGCTGTTTGAATCATGCAGGCTCATGTTGGAGCGTTTAGATTAGAACCAGAATTAAATCAATAACGTTCATGCAATGGCGCATGAAAGGAGCTAAAGTATGTTCCACCATATACTTGTTCCCCTGGACGGGTCAAAGAATTCAGAACAATCTATCCCCGTTGCAAGCCGTCTCGCGCGCGCTTCTGGCGGGTCTATCGTCTTTGTACGCGCAGTCCTTCCGCCCGTCGAGTTTGGGAAATATGCCAGACAGCACTCGATAACATGGGAGAGAGCGGCATATGAAACGCATCATGCCGAAGCGGCCAGTTATCTTGTTGGTATGACGCTGAAGTACGGCAATGAGCTAGCAGGTATCGACGTGGGTCTGGTGATTGCAACGGGTATCACAGCCGAGGCCATCTGTACTGCCGCCCGTCTCGAACACGCGGATTTAATTATCATGCGCAGCCGCGATGAAAGCGGCCTGCAACGCTGGTTTTTCGGAAGTGTCACCCAGGAGGTTTCTCGCCACAGTTCCGTATCCGTACTCATCCTCCATGAACATGGACCAGCTCTATCCATGCGGCGAGCATCGCACCCGCTGCGTGTCCTGGTACCTCTCAACGGATCAGCAGCATCTGAGGTTGCCCTTGCGCCTGCCCTACAGTTTTTGGAAGCGCTCGCCGGACAAGAGATGGGCGTATTACATCTGCTGCGTGTGGTAGATATGCCAGCCATCGAAGGCAAAATGAAAAGTCAGGCTCATATCGATACCGCTTTGCGCACTTCTGCCAGGCAAGAGGCAGAAGCCTATCTAACAAGAGTGGCGGAGCGCCTATATAAAGAGCATGCAGCAGCAAGCTGGCTACACATTACTACATCAGTGATAATCAGTGCAGATGTAGCGGGAACCATCGCTCAACAGGCAGAGTACAACGGGGAAATAGAACACGCGGGCGGCAGCGATCTGATTGTAGTCGCAAAACATGAACACAAGGGACTCGAACGTCTATTAAGGGGTCATATTACCAAACATGTTCTTCACTCGACACGACTTCCTCTTCTGGTAGTACGCCCACAAGAAGAAGTGTCCCAGCGTTCATAAAGCGAGCGCGGCTCACTCGATGACACTAACGACAAGGTAGATCAGACCGAGTATCAGCAGACCTATCGCAGGCAACCAGAGTGACAGCATAAACGGTACAAAATTTGACGGGGTTCGATTGGCAACAAGCAGAACTTCGACGATGCCGATAATTAACACGATTATGCCGGGGGTAACAGCCCCAGCTTTAATATAACCGCGCCTCCCCATAAGCGCAATACCCAGTAAAGCAAGCCCAATGGCAACGATATAGACAGGAAACGCCTGGCCGCCGGAAATATGGCCGCTAAAAAAGAGGAATACCGCAATCCCTACCAGTAGAACGAGCCAGCCCGCAGCCATCAATCGATAGGGATTGACCAGAGCGGCAATAAATACTCCCGCGCCCAACACCAGCACACCAATCGGATACGTCGCTGTAGAGGGATGGATCAACCATGCCGCCAATACACAAATAATACCGAACAGGAGCAAAAGCAATGCCTGCCGCCGACTGCGAGCGCGGGTCACAGCATGACCTGAGAACTTTTTCGACATTCCTTTTGTTCCTTCCTGACCAAAGCTATAGTATCGTCTGATCTATTCTATTTGCCTGAGATGGATATTCTCGTCCGGTTATTGAGGAAAATAGATTCTTCACGTCTATTATACAAAATATTGTGACGCAAACAGCAGAATCTGCGACACAATATCGCAAAAAGGCCAGAGAAATTCATATGGATTCTCTGACCTTTGTGAAACGAACACGCTGATTGCGTGCTATTCTCTCTACCTTAGAGGTCTGTTGGCGGTGCATCGGAGACATCGACATGCGGCATCGTGGTTGGAGTCTCTGTGCGAACTGATTCAATTGAACAATGGGTCAACAACGCGCCAATAGTACCGACAACAGCCAGCGCTGGAGCCACGAGCGCGCCAACAACGCCAAAGGTCAACGGAAATTCCGCGACTGTGCGCCCATCTTGCTTGATAACGATACGCCGCGCATTGCCTTCCTGCACCAATTCCTTCACCTTCGCAAGGACCTGGTCACCCATTACCTGCAAATCATCGATGTAGGTCTGGTAACCAGTTTTCTGGTCGGTGTTGGTAGTATTATCCGTCTGTGTCATGCTTGTCCTTCTCCTTTAACTCTCTTCTCTATTACAACTTTTCAATACTTAACGTCAGCGCAACATCCACCATACGCTTCACAAGGTACGACGCGATGTGCTATGCTTTGCCTGTGGCCTTGCGGTCACTTCAAGTAGGCTACATTCTATATACGGATGCCGCCAACATAAGTTGTGAAGAAGTGTGAAAATATGGCATATTTTTTAGCGAAGACCGACCCGGAACACTATTCCATCGGCCACCTCGAGCAAGACAAAACGACCGTGTGGGATGGTGTGCGCAGCGCCGCCGCGTTGCTGGCTATCCGCGCCATGCATTCCGGCGACAACGTACTGATCTACCACAGCCAGGGCGAAGCCGCCATCGTCGGTCTGGCTCGCGTCCAATCTGAACCGCGCCCAGACCCCAACGATCCTAAAAGCTGGGTGGTAGACATGGCTTTTGTGCGCCGCCTGGCGCAACCCGTCACCCTGCGCGAAATCAAAGAGAGTCACCTGTTCGACGACTGGGCATTAGTGCGCCAGAGCCGCCTTTCGACTATGAGTGTGCCAGAAAAAGTGGCGCAGTGGCTGAAAGAAAAACAGGCACTGTAAAAGGGAATAGGAATCAATCATGGATACAAACGCAAACTGGTATGTTGGCGGGCGCTGGGTACACCCACGGGAAGCAGTCATCTCCATTAACGATATAGCCGTGCTGCGAGGCTACAGCGCATTTGAGGCGCTGCGTACCTATGACCGCAAACCATTCCACCTCAATGAACACTTGAAACGCCTGTATCGCTCCGCCGCATTGATCGAATTGGAGATACCCTGGCCCGCCGCATTTATCACGGACGTGATACGCGAAACCATCGAGCGTAATAGTTACAGACATGCCGCTATCCGTCTGCTCGTGACAGGCGGCGAAAGTGAGGATTCCATCATGCCAACCGGTCAGCCAACGCTCGTAGTAATGATTACACCGTTGGGTGAACGCGATATGCAGCGCTTCGCCAGAGGCATCAAACTAATTACAACCCACCTACAACGCGAAGCGCCAGAAGCCAAGACAACGAATTATATGGCGGCGGTGCGCGCGCTTAAAGAAGCTGCCAAACACGACGCGGCAGACGCGCTTTTTGTGAATAACAACGGGCATGTGCTGGAAGCCACGCGCAGCAATTTCTTCATCTTCCGAGGTGATACGCTGGTGACGCCGCGCGAAGAGGTCTTGTACGGCATCACGCGCAATGTTGTGCTTGAACTTGCGCGTGGTCAATTTACCATCGAGGAACGCCCTATCCTGCTGGACGAACTGCCCCTGACCGAGGAAGCGTTTATTTCCTCATCCTCGAAGGAAATCACGCCAGTGGTACAGATTGATGATCTACGTATCGGCAATGGCAAGCCGGGGCCGCGCACTTATGAACTGGAACAGCGCTTCATCGCGATGATCGAGCATGGAGATTTTTGAAAGGTCTTTTACGTTATGTCAACTTTCTATCGCCCGATACAGGGAAAGATCTGCCTGATAACCGGGGCCAATTCTGGCATTGGCAAGGCTACCGCGCTTGGACTGGCGAAGCTGGGAGCGACCGTCGTGCTGGTAAGCAGGGATCGCGCCAGGGGTGAGCAGGCGCAAAGCGAGATCAAAGCACAAAGCGGCAACCCGAACATTGATCTTCTGCTTGCCGACCTCTCCTCGCAAAAGTCCATACGCCAGCTTGCGAATGATTTCAAGCAGCGCTACACGCAATTGCACGTGCTAATAAATAATGCCGGTATCTTCTCTGTGAGAAAGCATCTGACGGTAGATGGGTTGGATATGGTGTTTGCTATCAATCAACTCGCGCCTTTCCTGTTGACCAACCTGTTATTGGATGTACTCAAAGCTAGCGCGCCTGCTCGTATCGTGAATGTCAGTTCTGGCTCGCATGAAGCTAATTATTTGAAACTGGATGATCTACAATCGGAGAAACAGTATCGTCCCATGCGCGCCTATGGGCAGTCGAAGCTGGCGCTGGTGCTTTTCACTTATGAACTGGCGCGTCGCCTCTCAGGAACGGGTGTTACCGCCAACTGCCTGCATCCAGGCTTTGCGTCAACCAATATTGCGCAGCGTGATATGCCCCTGGTAGTGCGCCTGGCTGCGAAGCCCATCTTCCTGTTCGGCATCAGCCCAGAGCAGGGCGCGAAAACTTCGATCTACCTGGCATCCTCACCCGATGCGGAGGGCGTCACGGGCAAATACTTTGTCAAAAGTGTACCGAAGGTTTCAGCCCCACTTACGCATAATGAGTCACTTCAGCATAAACTATGGCAAGTATGCGCAGTCATGACCGGCTTAACACGAC
>JBOGTO010000326.1:0-13005 GCA_050695155.1 Ktedonobacteraceae bacterium | reverse complement strand
CCGCAAGGGTCGCCTCTACTAAGAACGGACCTGGAGAGCCGCTTCGTCGCTTTAGTAGAGGCGACCCTTGCGGTCGCCTTGCCGCCTTCCCTCGACTTGTACATCGCCTTGAGCTTATGCAAGGAATTTGACATCCCCCAAAAGTTGAGACTATACTTTGTGAAGTGAAACGTTTGTTGCGAAAGGACGCATTTTCATTGCTCTTCGATAGCCACTGCCACATTGACACCGCTCGTTTCAATGCCGACCGCGAAGCCGTCATTCAGGCCGCCTTCGAGGGGGGCGTTACCCGCATCATTGATCCGGGATGTGATCTGGCTTCGAGCGAACACGCCCTGGCGCTGGCGAAGTCACATCCCGGCATGATCTTCGCAGGAGTGGGTACGCACCCGCACGATGCCACTACGCACAGCGAAGAGGTGGGCGCGCGTTACCGCGAGATGGCGAAAGAGCCAGAGGTGGTGGCGATTGGCGAGTTCGGGCTGGATTATTTTCGGATGCTCTCGCCCCACGATGTGCAACGAGCCGTATTTGTGGCACATCTTGAGCTGGCGCGTGAATGCCATCTGCCCTGCATTATCCATGTGCGCGACTCGCACGACGATGTAATCGAGTTGTTGCGAGCGCACGGGCAGGGATTGCGCGGCGTCTTTCATTGCTTCTCAGGCGATGTGGCACAGGCGGAGGAATGCCTTGAGTTCGAGGGCTTCATGCTCTCGTTTGCCGGGCCGCTCACAAAACAGGGCAATGCGCTGCCGGACGTGGCGCGTATGGTCCCGCTGGAGCGCGTGCTGGTCGAGACTGATAGCCCCTACCTGGTGCCAAAGCCGCTACACACGAAACGCAACGAACCTCTCTTTGTCAAATATGTGGCTGAAAAGCTGGCTGAAATTCGTGGCA
Organism: Ktedonobacteraceae bacterium; assembly: GCA_050695155.1. GTDB lineage: Bacteria > Chloroflexota > Ktedonobacteria > Ktedonobacterales > Ktedonobacteraceae > CF-113. Next base: position 12,105 of record JBOGTO010000326.1, on the reverse strand, counting down.
TGACGTTAGAAGAGATTGCCCGCATCACCACCGCTAACGCCGTTCGTCTGTTTGGTCCTGGAGAATCTGCACGATGAAACTGTTCAACACGCTGTCCCAATCGCTGGAAGACTTTGTTCCGCTCGAAGACAGGAAGGTACGCATCTATGTGTGCGGCGTCACGCCCTACGACACGACGCACCTGGGCCATGCTTTTACATATGTTTCCTTCGATACGCTGATCCGCTACCTGGAATCGCGCGGCTATACCGTCAATTATGTGCAGAACGTGACCGACATCGACGACGACATCTTGCGCAAATCGCGCGAGCTGGGCATGACCTGGGATGAACTGGGAAACCGCGAGACCGCGCGTTATTTAAGCGATATGGACGCGCTCAACGTGCGCCGCCCCGACGTTTACGCGCGCGCCACCGAAGAGACGCCGGCCATGATCGAAATCGTGCAGACTTTGCTTGCCGAAGGTTTTGCCTATGAAAGCGGCGGCAGCGTCTATTACAGCGTCAAACGCGACCCCGATTTTGGCAACCTGGGCCGCGCCATCGGCCTGAACGACTATGCCGCCATGTTGACCATTGCCAACGAGCGCGGCAACTTTCCCGACGATCCACACAAACGCGACCCGCTCGACTTCGTGCTGTGGCAGGCGCAGGCACCCGGCGAACCGGCATGGCCCAGCCCCTGGGGTCCCGGTCGCCCCGGCTGGCATATCGAGTGCAGCGCCATGTCGATGAAATACCTCGGCCCGCAAATCGACATTCACGGCGGCGGGGCAGACCTGGCTTTCCCGCACCATACCTGTGAGATCGCGCAATCCGAACACTTTACGGGCATGGCTCCTTTCTCGCGTATCTGGATGCACACTGGCATGGTACACCAGGACGGCGAAAAGATGAGCAAATCGCTGGGCAACCTGACGCTGGTGAGCGACCTGCTCAAAAAGTATAGCGCCGATGCCATCCGCATCGCCCTGCAAAACCACCACTATCGCTATCCCTGGGAATGTTTCCCCGAAGACCTGCAAGTCGCCACCGAAACCGTCGCCCTCTTCCAGCAAGTGCGCAACATTGTTGGCAACCAGAGCGGCGAAGATCACCTTCTGCATGACCGTTTTATCGCCGCCATGGAAAACGACCTGAACACCCCGCAAGCCTTGTTCCTCCTGCGCCAGGCCGCAGAAGCCGTTGTAACCAGCAAGGACGCGAATTGCGGCGCAGAGATTTTGCGCCTGACGAAGATATTGGGGCTGAAAGTGTAATCATACAATTTAGTAATTGAATGCGTTTCTAATCATTCTCACATTCGGTCGTTATGCCGGGTTGACCTGGCGCGGGTTATGAAAACATAACCACAAATCGCAAATATGCATGGGCCGACTACCTATTCTTTACCTGTTCTTTACGTCGCGGCACTATGGTCTCTTTAAGATATGCTATGTTCGTCTTGAAAGGATGTTGGGCTTGATGTTGCAGAACTCGCCCCTACTTGTAGCACACACACGGCGCTTCAGTCCAAAATGGAAAATCATCTCATTCTCAACGCTGGTATTTGTGTTTATCTTGACCGGATTTGTTATCATCTTCCCTCTGCGGCAGGCCGCATTCGCCAGTTCAGGGGGTGGGGTCTGGCCGACATATCTGGAGGGAAATACACATAGTGGTTTCAATGCGGCTGAAAAGAAGATCACGGCGGCGTCTGCTGCTAATCTCAAGTTGCACTGGAGTTACTCTGTCGGCGGCAGTTTCTACGTCAAATCTATCACGACGCAGCCGGTGGAAGCGAATGGGCTGATCTACTGGGGATCATGGGATGGCAACGAACATGCCACGAATCTAAACGGAACACAGGTCTGGCAAAAGGGGCTTGGCTATACATTTGACAGTCAATGCGATAACACGGTGGGTATAGCCAGTACGGCAACGGTCAAGACGCTGACCATTGCGGGAACAGCGACTCCTGTGCTGTTTGTTGGAGGCGGCAACGCCACCTTCTACGCGCTCAATGCCAATACGGGCGCAACCATCTGGAGTACGCCGCTGGGGTCGCAGCCGGATCACTTCATCTATAGTTCGCCAGTCTTTTACAGAGGTAGCATTTACATAGGTCTCTCTTCTTTTGGGGATTGCCCCTTAGTGCAGGGCCAGCTTTTCAAGTTGAACGCGACAACCGGAGCTGTCCAGCACACGTTCTCTGTGGTTCCTGCTGGCTGCCTGGGAGGCGGCATCTGGGGTTCGCCCACAGTTGACTCCACTGATAATAGCGTCTACTTTGCTACAGGCAATGGCGACTCGTGTTCAAGCAGCGAGCCATATGCAACCGCGCTGGTCAAAGTCAAAGCCTCGAACCTCTCCTACACCAGTTCCTGGCAAGTTCCTCTGTCCGAACAGATCAACGATAGCGATTTTGGATCGACCCCCACGCTCTTCAACGCCACCATCGGAGGTGCGCAACGTCTTCTGGTTGGCGTCGCCAATAAAAACGGGATATACTATACCTTTGATCGCTCATCCATCAGCACAGGCCCGTTGTGGCAGGCAAACATTGCTACCATCGGCGGCGGGTGCGGCCCGGACTGTGGAGACGGCAGTATCTCTCCCAGCGCCTGGGATGGTTCTGTGCTTTACGTAGCTGGCGGTCAAACAACCATCGCTGGTGTAAGCTGTCAGGGAAGCCTGCGCGCGCTCACACCGGCCACCGGACAATTTCTGTGGGAACATTGTTTGAACGATGGGCCGGTTTTAGATGCCGTCTCTGTAGTACCGGGAGTAGCCGTCGTTGGAGAGGGAACGACCCTTGCCGTTATGGCGACATCCGATGGACATACGCTTTATACCTATACAGATACGAACAGCAATTCTCACTTCTACGGTCCGGCATCCATCTCAAACGGAGTGTTGTACATAGGCAACGTTGACGGCAACCTCTACGCATTTGGAACTTGAATGAACGGGAAAAAAGGTCGCCTGGTACTGATATAGTTACTGTAAAGCTTTACTGGCGTTCATAAGACAGGGAAGTCATGACAAAAATTTACGGATGAGTAACTTATAGTATGAAGAAACAACTACTTTCTGGGGCCAGTAAACGCAATATCGTGGTGGCGCTCATATGCGGCGTCATGCTTATATTTGTCGTGTTTGGCGTAGTAATCAAATCTGTCTCAGGCAAGGACATGAATCGCGTCCCTCCAGGGATACATAACGCGCCAACTACGCTGACCACCGCACCTCCATCGGGGAGCGCGACCGCGAACCCGTCGGACCTGGTAGTGTCATCTCAATCAATAACCCCTACGGCTACCGTGAAACCGAAAGGTAGTACACCCACTTCTTCGACTACCACATCCACACCCACATCATATCCTTCGTCTCCTTCGCAGTCCACGGGCGTCTATTTTGGAGTGCATGTCCCGTTAGATTCACTCTCCGATGTTACAGCATTTGAAGCAGACGCCCACAAAGGTGTCTCCATCGTCATGTGGTACCAGCAGTGGGGATTGACGGACGGCTGGCAGTATTTGCAGCCGTCCTGGATGAACGCCGTGCGCTCGCATGGATCAATTCCCCTCATCACATGGGACCCGGAGGACCCCACTAACGCAAGTCCGATTCAACCTACCTATATGCTTCAGAACATTATCAATGGGAATTTTGATGCGTATATCACGCGCTGGGCGCAGGACTCGAAAGCCTGGGGGCATCCCTATTTCTTGCGCTTTGCCCATGAAATGAATGGATACTGGAATCCCTGGTCAGAGCAGGTCAATGGCAATAAGCCGGGGCAATTTGTACTCGCCTGGCGGCATGTGCATAATATTTTCGCAAGCCAGGGTGTTTCCAACGTTACCTGGGTCTGGTCTCCTAATATCGATTATTCCACCAGCACACCGTTAAGCGAACTCTATCCAGGAGATGCATACGTGGACTGGGCGGGCATGTCTGGCTACAACTGGGGTACCGTTGGCGGGCATGTCTGGCAGTCTTTCAGTTCGGTCTTTTCACAAACCTATAACGACATCCTCAGCATCACATCGCGCCCCTTGATGATCACTGAAACCGCCTCGACCGAACAGGCCGGCAATAAAGCCGGTTGGATCAGCGACGCCTTTGTTACACAGATGCCGCAAAATTTCCCGCGCATTCGAGCTTTCGTCTGGTTCAACGAGTCGAAAGAGACGGACTGGCAAATCGAATCTTCGAGCAGCGCTCAGGCTGCTTTTGCCGCCGCTATCTCATCCGGGTATTATGCCTCAAATACTTTCGGGGGAATCAGTGCGACGCCCATACCGCCAGTTTGACAACCTATCGCTACTTTAAGTTTTCAGTAAGCATCAGTTTATGTCATGAGCGGCATTTATGAACATTAGCGTTACAACGTCTTCATCAGGTACTTTGGTACCGGGAGCAAGGTACCAAACAGTCTAATTGTGACTCAACTTGCTGAATCGCGTTAATAGGTATGGGAAGTTATACAGGACTCTTGTGTAGGGGCAAGTGTTCAAACAGCGGTATAACATCTATTTTACGCCATTAAGATAGAAATGTTTCCATGAAACAATATAAACGCTTGACGATGCCTTCACTTGTGAAGGAGAATACACTTACTAAAGATGGGCTTTTTTCACAGGCTCATTTTGCTTCGCAAGAGGATATAGAGGATCAAATAACGCTTGGCCTGCCAGCTATACCATGTGAGAATATATGGACACATCAGGATACCGCGCAGGGTACTATAGAGAATCAAATAACACTTGATCCGCTAAATATGCCATATGACAATATATGGTCCCATCAGAACCAACGTAGCGACACTTTAAATGCGTTTCTACCTGGCACTATCCCTTTCACGCCGCGCCCCACGCAGGGCAATGGACATGCCAATGGCAACCAGGTGAATGCATTTCTCACCATTCCTTTCACGCCGCGCCCCACGCAGTCTAATGGGCATAACGGACATACTAATGGACACAATGGATATGCCAATGGCAATCAAGTAGATGCATTTCTCACTGTTCCGTCCACCCCGCGCCCAATGCAGTCTAACGGGCATAATGGAAGCCATAATGTTGTGTTTCGCCCTGTCACCACCCCTTTCGTGCCGGACCCTCAAATTAATGCCATCATTAATGCAGTCATAGAAAGTGAGGCAAACCGCACAGTATGGGAATCAGCCGCCGTCTCAGATACGCAATCAAAGAGCAAAGCTACTTCAAAATGGGCATTTTTTCTTGAGTTACCACACCTGTTGGTCTATACCCTCGGAGCTTTGGCGATAGCCGGGCTATATTTGATGATTCCACTGCTGAACCTGTTGAATGCGACCATCCCTGGCAACTTGAATGCATTGCTCATCGCCATTGGCATTATAGTGTCAGGTGAGCTGCTGGTATGTGTAATTCTGGCGCGAACTATTCCTCGCAGGAAGGCGAAAAGGGGGAGAGCCATTGCACATCCTTAACACGGTACTTCAATGGGGAAAATACATAGGATACCCGCTCGTTGTGTTAATCAGCTTGATTGGTATCCGTTTTCTTTTCTACTTCCAGAGCTTTTTCTTGCACTGGTCGCGCTATCGCCAGGTGAAAAGCGTGACCAATGACGATATACGGGCGTTGCCATTCTTCCCTTTCATTAAGATACAAATTACGACGCGCGGGTCTCCTGGCAGCACAGAAGTTATCCGGCGCGGCATTGAGAATGTGCTTGCGCTGGTCAGGGAAGCGCCGGATATGTACGGGCAAAGGCTAATTATAGAGGTCATCACTGAATCGCACGAGCAAAAGCTCATCCTGGAACACGATTTTAGCCAGGTGCCTATTCCAGTAGAGATATTTGTGCTTCCGCCACCTGAGCAATACCAGACGCCCAACAACACAAAACTTAAAGCCAGGGCGCTTCATTACATGGTGGAATTGCGGCGCAGAGGTTTGAACCGCAGGCCGGGCAAGACCTTCATCGTGCATTATGACGAAGAAAGCGTCATGGAGCCGGGTGAACTGAGAAAGCTCATTCGCTACCTCGCAACCACCGATAAACAATTAACCGAAGGGCCGATCTACTATCCTCTCGAATACGGGGATGCCAGCGTTTTTTGTCGCGCGATGGAGGCAAATCGTCCCATCGGCTGTTTTGAGTGCCGCGAGGTCATGGAGAGTGGCACGCCGCTGCATCTACATGGCTCAAATCTTGTAATCGATGAAGCTTTAGAAAACGATCTCGGCTGGGATATTGGCAACCTGGACGGGCAACCATTCATTGCTGAGGATTACGTATTCGGCGTACTGGCGTATTTGAAACAAGGTCCACAAATATTCGGCTGGCATGGCTGCGTCATGCTGGAGCAACCGCCTTTCTCTTTTAAGAGCGCATTCAAGCAGCGCTATCGCTGGATCATTGGCGTGTTGCAGGGCATGACGATGATGGGACGAATGCCAGAATTTCGCACACTCTCCCGCAAAATGCGCTTTCACCTGATCTGGGGAACGCGCTATCGCGTTTTGACGTTCGCGTTTGGTTTGCCTGCTGGCGTTTTTTCATTCCTGTACGTACTCCTCCAGACCTTTCTGCTAGTCAATGGCAGGCTATTTCTCCCACTCCCCTTACCGGTCATGGCATGGATGCTGATTATCGGCTTCCTCTGGCTCAATTCGATCTTCATAGGCTCGTGGTACAACATATCGAATGCGCATCAGCTATCCGGCGTACAGAAACTGACAGAAGTGGGAAGAGTACTCACTCTAGCGCCTATCGCGGGTATTCTGGAGAGTACGGCGGGTTCCTGGGCAGTCATAAATTGGACATTCCATAACCGTAAAGTCAACTGGCAACCCACACCCAAGACAAAACAGGCCGATAACAATATGTATGTCAAGCGCCGCGTGGTCAACCACAAAATCGCCTGGAGGGTCAGTGTTGCTTCCTTTGTCTTGCTATTGACTTTAAGCGCCAGTTTTCAGTGGCTATCAATCGGGCGCATACAACCTCTCTTCTCATTGCAACCCCCTGGACGTTCGTCTTCGCCTGCGGGCAATAGCAATCCGACTGCCATACATCATGCTGATGGTATTCCAGATGTTCGTATGCGCAGACCCGATTTCCAGACCGGTATGATCTTTCCACAATGGGGAGGAACGGCCTATAGCTCCAATGACGCGAACTGGCAAACCGGCCTTAAAGAGATTCAGGACCAGACGGGCGCGCAATGGATAGAGTTACCCATCAACTTCTACCAGGCATCGATGGCTACCACCCAGGTCATGACGACGGAGATGACACCAACGCCAGATGCGGTTGCATCCGGCATTCGTGCCGCGCGTGCCATGGGCTACCATGTATTTGTCATACCCCTGCTTACGGTAGAGGGACCATTAACCTGGTCCGGTTCTATCAAATACAATACAGTCGCACAGACCCAGGCATGGTTTACGAGCTACTTTCAAGCCTACCAACCCTATATCATAGCGGCGGCTCAGGCCCAGGCAGATCAACTGGCGATTGGTACCGAAGACGAGCTACTACAGGAAGCGCCGCCCTCCCTCTGGGATTCGTTGATCGCGCAAATACATGCTATTTTCCCTGGCAAACTGACCTATGATATTAACTGGTCATCCCTCTATTATCCGCTGCCCCCCTGGTTGCGCAATCCAGATTTAAGCGCGATTGGCGTCTCGGTTTATAACCCGTTGACCGATACGCCGCAAAGGCTTGACCCGGCCCAAATTCCGGCGCTCTGGCAACAAACCATTCGCAAACAGTTGGACGATATTGCGACGCAACTTGCCAAACCTCTGATTATATCAGAAATAGGCTACCGTAATAGTGCCTACGCGCTCTATCGCCCCTGGGAGCGAGATGCGCGCGCGATGGCAGAACCGCCCGACCCAATGGAGCAGGCGGCAGCTTATAATGCCGCGCTCTCGAGCGTGCTGGTCGATTCCCATATTTCAGGTATTTTCTTCTGGGCCTGGTCGTTGCCCGTGTTTGAACCGAACTTCAAACCAGCAGCAGCGGTGATGCTCAAATGGTTTACATCTTCATATGCGTAGCGGAGCAGGCATCATCCATATGAAGTTAAAATAGCACAAAAGTACCCGGCGCTTACTTGCAATCAGGCGGCTAGTTATATATATAGATGCTGCAAAATTTGCCGATGAAATAGAATGACACATTCTGAAATATTGACGAATGTGCCTGCACTGCTACAATACATGCAAGTTTTGTAAAGCAGGCTATGATTGTCTTTTGGTGTAAAGGAAATTATTATGTCGCGTTCGCTTAGTGCTAAAAAATTGACTGCGGTGCTACTATTTATTGTCCTCTGTGCCGGTGTTCCGCTCGCTGCCTTCATTACCCATGCGGGACATTCCGCACACGCTGCATCCAGTTCCCTACCTTACCATCCAATCGCGGATGGGCCGTATCATGTGAGTGGGAACCAGATCATTGGCGCGGACGGCAAGCAGTACATTTTTCCCGGTATGGGGCGTGATGGGTTGGAGTTTGAGTGTACTGGTGATCCATTCCTTGATAGCGCCCACCTGGCCTTTATGGGTCCTGGAACCAGCGGCCCCGGCGGGACATACTGGTGGGGCAATACGGTGCGCCTGCCGTTGTCCGAGGCCCTCTGGTTTCACGGGGACGCGCAGGCCCAGTGTACCGCCGCACAGTACCAGGCTCTTGTTCAGACGGTTGTGGGTAGGCTGACCGCTTTGCAGTTAAACGTCGTAATCGCTCTGATGTGGACTGATGCCGGTGGAACAGCCAGTGGAGCGGGCGCGGGCTTCGACATGGCCGACGCCGATAGTGTGACATTCTGGACACAGGTCGCTGGCCTCTATAAGAGTAATCCCAATGTGCTGTTCGAACTCTACAACGAGCCGCATCCTTCTTCATGGGCTTGTTGGGCAAAAGCATGTCCGATTACCGATTCTGATACTCTTAAGGGTCCCCCTTACACCTATACAGGTGTCGGCTTGCAGGCCCTTGTCAATGCGGTGCGTGGTGCTGGCGCTACCAACGTCGCTATCGTGGCCGGTATGAACTGGGGCTACGATTTGAGCCAGGTGGCTGCTAATCCTATTACCGATAGCAGGAATAATCTCGCCTATGACACTCATCCGTATAGTCCCTACGCTGGTAAAACGCCCGCCGATTGGGATTCTTCTTTCGGCTTCCTGACAAAGACAGAACCTGTAATGTCGCTCGAGAGCGGTGAGTATGACTGCGGCAATCAATATATGGGTCAGTTGCTTACTTACCTAGATGCGCACCAGATGAGTTGGACAGGCTGGGCCTGGTTTTCATCAGGGTCTGTATGTGGCTATCCGCAGGTAGTCACCGACTGGCAAGGCGCCCCGGCCTTGAGCATGGGAGTACTGGAATATGATCAACTATTGACCTACGCGGGCCAGCCTGTTCCTCCTCCGCCTACCCCAAGCCCAACTCCGACTCCTATTCCCAGCCTGGGTGGTCCGGTCAGCAAGGTCTGGTACTTCCCGGAGGGGCGTGTAGGCAATGGCTTCAAAGAATGGCTGACGCTTGAAAACCCCAACAATACGCTTTGCGCCGTCACCATTGCCTACCTGGCTCAAACTGATAGCAATGTAACCTACCCTGTTACCAAAACGGTCAATGTGCCTCCTACATCGCGTATGACGGAAAATGTAGATAGTGACCTGGGGACTACGCCCGCCGGGCCGGGTATTTCCGATGCCGCGCAGATCAACGTCACGAGTCCGAGTTGCGCAGGCATTGTGGCGGAACGCCCCCTGTACTTCAATTTCACGCATCCTTACACCAACAGTGGTAGCGATGTGATCGGTATGACCAAACTGGCTACCACCTTCTACTTCGGCGACCTGCTCGAAGGCAATCAACCCGGCGGCGGCAGCTATTCGTCGTATATCACGATCCTCAATCCCGTCGGCGGCGCGTCAGCAGACGTTACGGCGAGCTACTATGCTGGCGGCAAATTGGTTACCACTCAGAAGGTCACTGTTGCTGGCGGATCGCGCGGCACCATCACACCGGCTAATGTGCCAGCGCGTTCAGTGGTGGTGGTGACTTCGACAGGACCTGTGGCCGTCGAACGACCCACATACTTTGGCAGCATTAACGGCGGGCAGGCGGGCATCGTCTCCGGCGGAGCCGATGTAGTAGGTGTGCAGACGCTGTCTAACGACTGGCTTTTCGCCGAAGGCTACACCCAGCAGCATTTCCAGGAGAACCTGGTGATTGCGAACGTTGACCCGGTCAATAAGCCAGCCAGTGTGACCATCAAGCTGGAATTCCCCAATGGCGCGACGAATTCTTTCACTGTCCCTGTCAATCCTAATAGCCAGGTCGTCTGGAACGTCAACGCCAATATCCCGGCCCCCGGCAACTCTGTCTCTGCCGAGGTCACTTCAACCGGCGCGAATATTCTGGTTGAGCGCGAGATGTACTTCCAGTACGTGCATAATGGCAACGGGCGCAGCCTGACAAGTGTTGGCGGTAGCGATGTGCTGGGTACGGTTGCACCCGCCCTCAGCAACTACGGTTTTGCCGAAGGGTATGTCAACGTTGGCTATGACGAGTGGTTGACCCTCCAGAACCCGACTGCCTTACCAGAGACCATCAACATTTCGATTGTCAATGAGGCGGGCGGCTACTACACCTCTGCGGTCAACGTGGGCGCGCATAGTCGCTACACGGTAGACATTACTGGTATGATCCTCAGCCATCTCTATAATGGCAGCGGCTTTGCTGGCTATGAGAATTCGATGGTGGTGCAATCATCCAGCCCATTCGTCGCGGAACGCCCCATCTACTGGAATGCTTCCGGTACCCAGGGCGGCGACGATGTATTCGGCTACACCGGCGGCTAAATCCGTCGTGTACGACAAGTAACCGGACGCCCACAAGCGTTAGGATACGGACGCTCCAGGCAGTAAGGGCAGACACCCCAGTCAGGGGGTCGGACGCCCACAAGGGGCGTCCCTACATTTCAGGTTGACCCCACCCCATCCGGCTATATGGGCGGGGAAGGGTGGTGGGTCAGCCCATATGTAGGGACGCCCCTTGTGGGCGTCCGGCTCCTTACGCTTATGGGTATTCCAACATTTGATGTATGCCCCTTGTGGGCGTCCGGCTCCTTGCGCTTGTGGGTATCCTGCGTTTGTGTACACCCCTTGTGGGCATCCGACCCTTGTTGTACAATAGAATCCAACCCCAACAAATGGTTGTCATAAAGCTCATGGAAAGGACCGCCGATGAGCACGACACAGCTAGCCGGCACTCTTTATCAGTTGCAGCAGCTTGACCTCGAACTCGAGCGCATCGTCGCTGAACAGCAAAACTTGACGCGCACTTTACAGGGAGATGCCACGTTAGCGAGGGCGCGCGCGGAACACCGTATCGCGCAACAGCAACTCCAGTCTGGCCTACAGGCGCAAAAGGAGGCGGAATGGGCGCTTGAAGAACTCGATCAACGCCTCAAACAGCTGGAGCAGCGCCTTTATAGTGGCTCTATCACCAACCCTAAGGAACTCTATGCAGTGCAACAGGAGACACAACATCTACGCGCCCAGCAAAGCCGTCAGGAAGAGATGACCCTGGAAGTTATGGACGCTACCGATACCTTGCGCGAGATGGCAAAGCAAAAAAGCGAGGCATTGCAAAAGGCAGAAGAGGCGTGGTCTCAGTTCAACGCGACCAGCGTTCAGCGCGGAGAGCAGCTTGAAAGCAAGCGACAGGAGGCCGCAGCCCGGCGCAACCAGTTCGCCAGTGGCATCGACGCCGATTTGCTGCAACGCTACGAAACGCTCAAACGCGCCAAGCAGGGCCGCGCCGTCTCCAAAGTCGAGCAAAATTCATGCCAGTGGTGCCGCGTCATTCTCACTCCCAGCGAACTGCAACGCTCGCGCGCCAGCCGCGACCTGCAAATGTGCGGCAACTGCGGGCGCATCCTGTACTTTGACCGGTGAAAACACCGCCCTCGCCGCCCCGGATGCCCACAAGGGGCATCCCTACATATATGGTGACCCATCCTTACCCCTCCAAAGGAAAGGCGATGTGGGATGGGTGGAGGGGGCGTCTGGATGTGTAGGGATGCCCCTTGTGGGCATCC
>JBOGTO010000325.1:0-23372 GCA_050695155.1 Ktedonobacteraceae bacterium | reverse complement strand
GCTCAGCCTCTCGCGCCCCTGTCCTATTCCCTTATCGTAATCCGTTGCGTGCCAGTAGCGCGACACATTCGATGTGATAGGTCTGCGGGAACATATCAATGGGCTGCGCGTATACCAGGCGGTAGCGACTATTGAGACACAGCGAGGCTATGTCGCGCGCCAGCGTGCTGGGGTCGCAGGAGACATACACGATAGAACGAGGCGCGAGCGATTGCAGCGCCTGAATCGCTTTGGGATGGCAGCCGGCGCGAGGCGGGTCAACCAGCGCCACGTCAACACGTTCGCGCCGGTAGTACAATTGACCCAGCAACCGCTCTAAGGTACCTTCCAGCGCCGTAATGTTGGGCTGGTTGTTGAGCGTGGCATTGGCGCGCGCATCCATCACCGCGCTTGGTTGTGACTCGATAGCCACAACGCGCGCCGCCCGTTGCGCGAGGAAGGCCGAGAACAGGCCCACGCCACTATAGCCGTCCAGCACCACTTCGGAACGCATGGGTTCCAGCATAGCTACTGCGCGTTCGACCAGTACGGGCGTCTGCGCCATGTTCACTTGAAAGAACGAATCTGAAGAGGTGCGAAAACGCTTATTCAGCACGACATCCGTTAAGTATTCTTGCCCGGCCACGACGCGCCCGTAGCGCCCACCTACCCGTTCGATAATGACGCCCACGATACCGGGCGCGCTGGTCATCAACTCCTGCGCCAATTCCTGCGGCGACTCGATATCCGAGCCTGGCCGCGCATGGATGCTAAGCAGGGTGGGGACGGCCTTCACCGGCGTTGCGCTCCCGCTCGCAGCCACCGCGCCGATCGCGCCGCGAATAGTGAAACCCTGGATCATCTGAGCCAGCGAATCACCAAAGCTTTCGAGCAAACGCGCGCGTATCTGCTGGTACACCATGTCTAACGCGGGATGCAAAAGCGGGCATGTCTCCAGGTCCTGCACTTCGTGGCTCTCGGTCAGCTTGAAACCGATTTCATTGGCCGGCCCGATGGAAAATAAGGCCAGATTGCGATAATGCCAAGGAGAAACGCCGGTCGGCATCCCAATGGTAGGATGAACGAGGGCGTCCGGCTGTTTGCCGATACGCACCAGCAACTGGCGCACGATATGCGCTTTCCAGGTCAATTGCGCCGGATAGGCGATATGTTGCCACTGGCAACCGCTATCTGTTAGCAATGGGAACTCCGGGTCGATGCGTTCGGGCGCGGCACGCAAGATTTCTAGTAGTTCCGCGCGCGCGTGTCCTCGCCGTTCTTCCACAACCTCCACGCGAACTCGCTCGCCGGGTATGCCTCCGGGTACAAACAAGACTCGTCCTTCGTAGCGACCTACTGCATCACCCCCGTAGGCCAGGTCTGTTAATTCAACGTCTATGCTCATGTTCACCTCAACGGCTACCTGACTGATAGTTAGTTTATCAACCGTGCCGTCACATCTTTCCAACGTAGTATGATCATTGCTGTTCGACCGGGTTTACCCGCTAAAAGATAAACCCTCTTTAGTATAGTCGTCAGAACTGCTCGTTGTTTACAACCGCAATGAGATCGGCAGCGGTTGTTTAGGCTGACTGTAGAGCCGCGTTCCGAAACGACTGAGTAATACTGCTCCTAATCCTACAATGCCTGTTCCAAGAAACACGATCCAGCCGACGAACGGGAGTGAAATGAATACGGCCAGCATTACCACTCCTACCGTTACCTGGAGGTAGCGCGTATGCGGACGCGCCGTAAATGCGCGAATAATTTGCTGTCCAAGCATCCAACAAAGGGCGGTAGTGCCTAATGTCCAGGCGATCACTAATACGAGTAGAACAATCAACGCCAATGGAATGGAAATAATCAATGCAATAAGGACAAGCAGAACTGCCGGGGTCAATAATGCGCTCAGCAGCCCGATCAGCAGGCTCCGGCGCATGTGATTTTTCACTGTCGCGCTTACAAACACGAGATGCTCCGGTAAGAAGCGGGTATATAGTAAGCCCAGTGGGATCATAAGAAAAAGAAACCAGACGGGTAGCGCGAAAGCGCTGAGTCCAAACAGGCCATTTGATCTGCTGTGGTCATCATACGCCCCATCTATACGAACTGCTTTCTCCCCATCGACCCTGCTTCCGTAGAGATTGATATCGCCCTGTACATAGGAGCCATTATGGAAATGAATGCTCCCGCCAAACGATTTGATATTTCCGTTAACACCTCCATCAAGAATAATTGTGCTGCCAAAGGCCAGGATGCTGCCGCGCACCTGCCCCTCTATGTCAATGGTGCCACCCATGTTCGTCACGTCGCCGCAAAGTACATCTTTTGGCCCAACGGTGATTGTGCCGCCGAAAGATGGCCTCTGGCTGTTGCTCGTGCAAGGACTCTGCCCATCGGCAGCGAGCGCTGCTGGTGGCGCTGGAGCAAGAAAGCCACTTATAGTATTGGTAACGAACAGAGAAACGCACAAGACCCCGACCAGCAAGAGTAGGAACCTGGGTAATCGCGTCCCTTTCACCTTCAGCATATGTAGAACTCCCTACCATGATCGGCGGCCATGACGCGCTTATGCCTCGCGTGGATAGCGCATAAGACGAAGCCACATGCCCATCATAACCACTACGACTAAAGCTACCCCGGACAACAACCAGGTCTGGCTGGTGATGAGCGTCAATCCTGCCTGCAAGTAGCCTGCCAGCATAAACAGCACATCAATGAAGCCGCTCAGCGTTGAGAGTAGGGACATGAAGAGTTCAGGTTGGAATAGGAACAAGGAAAGTAGTCCGATGGCGAGCGCGCCAGTCATTAAAAATGCTACCCCGGCAATCTTAGGGCCTGCCTTGCCTATATGCGCCAGGCGCGCCTGTTGCCGGCTCTGGATGTTTTCAAGTTGCTGCGAGATGCGTTTCTGCCGCTCGACGGCCTGCATGATGCGCTCGGTAGAGATACCAGGATACATGCGAGAAGTCGTAGGCACCAGCAAGCCATTGAGATGTGCTTGACGCCGTTCAAACGAATGGCAGCCAGAACACTGCCTCAAATGCTCCTGCAATTGAAGCATATCTGGCTGTTCGGGTTCAGTTTCACGCTGAGCGGTTAGCCGTTGTTTAGCGTCGCGGCAGCGCATCGACCTGTTCCTCCTCATTCAGATTATTATCCTTCATGTAGCGTGCCAGCAGTTCGCGCGCGCGATGGAGACGCGCTTTAATCAGCGCGGGCGTCAGGTTTAACGCCTGGGCGATCTCGTCATAAGACAGATCATACCAGTAGCGTAAGACGATCACAGCGCGATACTTGCCGGGTAGACGACGCAGGTAGTCCTGTATCTCGTCCTGCTGCTCGACTTCCAGGGCCGATTGCTCAGGTCCGGCTCCCAGGTCAGCGACCCATTCTAGAAACGGCACATCTTCCAGCGGCAAAGCCAGGAAACGCCGCCGCCGCAGTTGATCGATTGCCAGGTGCGAAGCGATGGAAAGCAGCCAGGTGCTGAATTTGTGCTGCGGTTTATACGTAGCAAGCTGCGTATAGGCCCGCACAAATACCTCCTGCGTGACATCTTCCGCTTCCGTGACATTGCTTAACATCCGGTATGCCAGATTTTGTACAGCATCTTTATACCGCTCGACGAGCGTTGCGAAGGCATCCTGATCGCCAGCCAGTGTATGCTGGACGAGTTCTGTATCACTCAGCGCCTCCACAATTACCCCTCGCGCATAGGTACCAGGCATACTTTGCACTCCAGTGGTAGCCTGCGAATCTACAACCCTCTCCCCGCCCGAAATACCCGGCGAAGACAACACCCCGCTGTTTCGACGACGACGCGCGCCTTTCGTCCGTGCTGGCAGAGAACTTAGAACTCCCACCGAAGTAGAAGCGTTTAGAGATGTATCCATTTTTGTCACCGCTTGTTATACTTTTTTCTAGTAGATAGTAATATCAGAAAACTAGCATCTGCTACGTATACGAGCGATGTCTAAAAAAGTTGTAATCTCCTGTGCCAAGTTTAACATGCCCTTCTAAAACAGGCAAGGTTTCGGTACTTCAGTACAAAGCGTTTGATGAATTTATTTTCATCAAACGCTCTCTATACATTGATTCATTACAAAATATTCATAATCTCAGTCACCGATTTTATCAGGGAATGTCACGTTTTTTCTTGTTCAGCGATTGATAGGGTGGAATCCTCCTACTGATTTGAAAGTAGTGCGGCAGGTACATGTTCTGGGCTACATCGATGAGCAGGCTTGCCTGAAAAATCAGTAACGATCATCTAGCCAATTTCTCCCATGTCTCAAAATGTGTCAAGCTTGTCCATCATGTAGATGCGCTAATATGCTGAGCAAGCCCATTTAATTGAGTACGGGGGAATGTGTGGCGAGGAGGTGGAGGGCTGTGACCTGTTCCTGACCAGGCTAATATGTTACAGAGGAGAGGTTTACTTGCATATGCTAACACACCAGCGCGAATCGAAACCAGTGCCTGACGAAGGGCGGAGGCAGGTGAGCGAGGGTGGCACTGGAGCAAATACCCGGCAAATCTTTTCGCGGCAGCGGGTGGCAAGTGTTGTCATCAAGCATATCAGCGTGGTGGCGGTGGTAGGGATACTTTTACTCGGCGGTGGACTGGGGATGCATCTATTTGGCGCGTTCGCGCAATCCCCATGTTCTGGTGGCGACCAGGTCTATGTGGTTCAGAGCGGTAACACGCTCGGCGGCATTGCGGCGCGGTTTAATACTTCGTGGCAAAAGCTGGCATCATACAACCACATTGCGAATCCCAACCTGATTTACATCAATCAAACGATGTGCATTCCAGGCAAACATGTAGTGAATAGCGGTCCGCCGCCGGCGCGCGGGCAAGGGAATTACTTCCCTTACGGCCAGTGTACCTGGTGGGCGGCTCAGCGTTTCTTCCAGTTGAACAGGGTGTACATACCCTGGACGACGCAATCGGATGCCTGGCAGTGGACGGCTCGCGCGCATGATTTCCACTGGCGCGTTTCAAGTACGCCCAAAGTGGGAGCCATCGTTGACCTGCAGCCCTGGGTAGAAGGCGCATATGGATTGGGGCATGTGGCAGTGGTGGAGAAAGTCCTGGGCAATGGAGATGTGATTGCCAGTAACATGAACTGGGGCGCGTATTACTGGAAGGTGGTCAGTGTGGAGTTTGCCCCTGGCCCAGGAGTATCCTTTATCTCCTTCTAACGTGGGAAGGCGATTGAGAGGTTTTCGTAAACTGGTCGACAGGTCACAAACTGGTAACACAATGGACGCGGGAAACCGCGTCCATTGTGTTATTATGCGCCCGACGGCAACGCGCTGATGGTTGCATTGCCGTTATCAGGATGGGCGTCTGATAGAGGATGGGTGATGAACCAGCTCTGGCTATCGAAAGGCGCTTCGCCGGGTTCGGACTGTGTGGGCGTATAGCTGCCATCGGGCTGCAATTCCTGCGCGTTGAGCGTATCCTTCAGATCAGGCTGCAAGATGCGTTCGTAGACAGCACCGCGTAGCACCGGGTCCTCTATGGGGAAGAGTGTTTCCACGCGGCCATCCAGGTTGCGCTGCATCATATCCGCGCTTCCCGCGTAAACTTCTTCCTGCCCGCCATTGCCAAAGTAGTAGATGCGGCTGTGTTCCAGGAATCTGCCCACGATGCTGCGCACGCGGATGGTTTCGCTCACTCCTGGCACGCCTGGGCGCAGGCAGCAGATGCCGCGCACCAGCAGATCGATACGCACGCCAGCCTGCGACGCGCGATACAGTGTATGCACGATCTCAGGATCGACCAGCGCATTCATCTTGAAAAGTAGATAGCCGTTGCCC
The DNA here is from genome assembly GCA_050695155.1 of Ktedonobacteraceae bacterium. Classification (GTDB taxonomy): domain Bacteria; phylum Chloroflexota; class Ktedonobacteria; order Ktedonobacterales; family Ktedonobacteraceae; genus CF-113. Next base: position 17,565 of record JBOGTO010000325.1, on the reverse strand, counting down.
TGCTTCTTGTGCATCCGCATCTCGCGCTCGATGCGCTCAACCATCGCTTTGCGCATGTAAAGAGGGGCTACGATCAGCTTTGCGTAGGTGCTGTGGCGCGAGTAGCCGGTCAGTGAATTGAATAACAACGATGCGTCCGCGCCAATTTCGGGGCGGCAGGTGAGCAGGCATACATCTTCATAAATCCGCGCCGTTGTCGCGTTATAATTGCCTGTGCCGAGATGGACATAACGGCGCAAGCCATCGGCTTCCTTGCGCACTACCAGCGCGACCTTCGCGTGTGTTTTTAATCCGACCAGGCCATACACAACATGGACTCCCGCGCGCTCTAAGGCTCTTGCCCATTCGATATTGTTCTCTTCATCGAAACGCGCCTTGAGTTCCACCAGCACCGCTACCTGCTTGCCATTCTCGACTGCCTCTAAGAGCCGTGCTACGACGGGCGAGTTTGTGCCGACGCGATACAGGGTCTGCTTGATCGCCAGTACGTCAGGATCATGGGCGGCGGTATGAATAAACTCAACCACGGAATCGAAGCTATCGTAGGGATGGTGCATCAACAGGTCATGCTGCCGTATGGCGGCGAAGAGATCGCTGCCTTTACGCAGCTCCACCGGAGTGCGCGGCGTAAAGGGTGGGTCTTTCAATTCGGGACGCTCGAGGCGATACAACTCTATGACATCACCCAGCCCAAGCGGCCCATCGATGATGCTCAGGTCGTCAGTGGTGATTTCCAGGTTCTCCAGCAGGAGATCGCGCATACGCGGCGGCATGGAAGGGTTGACCATCAGATTGACCACTGCCCCAAAGCGGCGTTCGCGCAAGCTTTGCTCGATGCTTTCTAACAGGTCCGAAGACTCATCCTCGCGTATCTCGATATCCGCGTCGCGCAGTACGCGAAACGCATAGCTTTCTAACACATCGAAGCCGGAGAAGAGCATATTGAGATGGGCCGCGATGACCTGTTCCAGCCAGACGAAGGCCATCGCGCCCGGTGTGGCTTTGTCCAGAGCAACAGGCACGAGGCGCGGCAGACTGGGCGGCACCTTGACACGCGCGAAGTGATCGCCTGTGATAGCTACAGCCAGGTTAAGGCTGCGATTGGAGATGTGCGGAAAAGGGTGTCCCTGATCAACTGCCAGGGGCGTTAGTACCGGAAATACTTCGCGCTCGAAGTAGGTGCGCATAGCGGCGCGTTGCTGCTTATCCAATTGTTCGTAATCCAGAATATAGATATGCTGAGCCGCCAACAGGGGAATCAGCTCGTTGCGCCAGTACTGGCAGACCTTCTGTACCAGCGGAGCCGAGGCCTGGCGCACAGCGTCCAGTTGCTGTTCTGCCGTTCGGCCATCGGGACTGAGTGAGGGAACATGCGCCGCCAGTTGATCTTTCAATGCGGCCATGCGCACCATGATAAATTCATCCTGGTTAGTGTCAAAAATGGAGAGGAACTTGACACGTTCCAAAAGCGGGTGGCGGCTCTCCTGCGCCTGCTCAAAAACGCGGTGATTGAACTTAATCCAGCTCAACTCGCGATTAATATACAGATCAGGTTGATCGAGTTCAGATATAGGGGATGAGGTTTTGGTATTTTGCTGCATGTTCTCGTCTATCCTTGCGCCCGGTACAACAGGCGCGATTATGCAGCGCGCCTTCATAAAATTGTACCATCGGAGTGGAAAATAAGGCAAATGAAAGAAACAAAGCACTCCCAGGGCGGCTCTGCCGCCCTGGGAGTGCTTTGTTTCTTGAAATCTATATTACACGCTGACCTGTATCACGAAGGTACCCCAGTCTTGCAACTGGTCTACTGTCTGGCTGGAGCGCGGCGGTACATACTCGGTGGCGAACCAGAAGCTCTGGCCGTCGGGAGACAATACTGCCCACGAATAGTCGCCCCAACGGGTGGAGGTGGGTGAATAGAAAGTGGTGCCGAATCCGGCAATATTGATTTTGCCGAAGGCGCTCTGACCCTGGCGCATCACCACATAGACCGCGCTGGGGAAGTGGTTTGCGCCGGAGAGCGTCAGCACCATGCCAGCCGATCCTGTTTTGCTGGCTTGCAGAGCCGGGTAGAGCAGGTAATTGCCCTTGGAGGCGACATAACCCTGGTTAGCGATGCTGGTGCTGGCTGTCAGCACACCGGTGTTATCCAGGCTCGGACTTACCTTAAACCAGGCTGCGCCCGCGCGTGTTGCTGTATCACCAGTAATCGATACCGCTGTATCGAGTTCGCCCCATACGTTGCCGCCAATAAACTGCGTCTGCTGCATACGATCATCGCCGGAGTCGAGCAGGCTGGTTGCGCCCTTTTGCTGCGCGCCGGGCGGGATGCTATACGCCTCAGAAGTGAGGACAACATTGGACAGGGTGGGAACGCCACCTTTCCAAACGGCTGTGCGATTGGTGATGGCCCACACGCCGATGCGGTTGTCGCCGGTTCCATTGGGGTCCAGCGAGTTCAAGAAGAACTCGGCTTGTGGCGCGCCATTGGTGAGGGCAGGCTGAACGCTGGCCGCAATCGAGCCGCCGATGCTCAGATTATCAAAATGCACAAAGTGAATCTGTTTGGAGAGGGAAACCAGGTCCGGCTTGGAGACGGCGTAGATTTGCGCACCATTAAAGGCCGTGCCGGTGATGGAAAATTCGTTGGTGGTGATATACAGGTTGAATGCGTCGATGCCCAGCGTAGGCTGATCGCCGAAGCAGGGGCAGCCTGGATGATTGTTGTCGGTGGCATCAAGATGGTATACCGTCCAGGGCGTGGTGGGATCGCCGCTGTTATTTACCGCGATGTCTGTGCGCGCGGCTGTATTGGTGCTATTGATGAAGAGGATGGTCGCAAACCAGGTATTGGTCGTTTTGTCAAAATAGCAGCGCGGGTCGCTGGTGAACTGTTTAGGTCCTTCAGCAAAGAGCTTATTGACGTTGAAGGGACCGGCCACTATCTTGCCATCGTTGCGATAAATGGTGAAGGCCGAGTTGACCGGCTCGACGACAAAGCCATTGCCAACGCATAGGCCCTGGTCAGGCGGCTCAAATTCCGCGCCAAAATTGGTTAATCCGCTATCACGGCTGCTCACGCCGTTGAAGCCTTCGAGTAGCGTTCCTGTGGGCGATACCTGGGAGGAGGAACTTACCTGCGGCGCGTGAGTTGGCGCATTGGTTGAAGACTGGTAACGGCGCGCGCTTCTGGGATGCGTTGAGCCAGCAGCAGTCGCGTCAGCGGTCATCGTCTGGCTTTTAGGATCAACAACCGCGAAAGGAGTGAGTGTACCCGTTGTCGCGCCAAAGGACTTTACGCTGGCCGCGTGTGCCGCGTGTGTCGCGTTGCCGCGAGATAGCAGGCCGTAGAGCATAAACGAGCCGGCCAGCGCGAAAAGAGCCAGCAGGGAAATACTCACCTTGAGACGAGAGGGGAAATGCATGGATTGGCCTCACTTTCAAGTTACATGCAATAGATCAGGTAGAGAGTTCTTACACAAAGTCATGGCACTGAACATAATTCTGGTGTGAGTATACAAAACAGGCAAGCAACCGGGGAAGAGGAAAATGGTTGTGAATTGGTTAAGAAGTGGTTGAGATGTCCCCTGACGCCCGCAAGGGGCGTCACTACATATCACGCGCGCCCCTCCCCACCGTTCCCTGTCTCTCGTCAGACGAGGGGTGGTGGGGAGGGGCGGTTTGCCCAGATGTAGGGATGCCCCTTGTGGGCATCCGGCTCGCGCTTACGAGACGTGGGCGATAGATGCTCATCGCGGGCATTCCTACATCTGAGAACGACTTACGAGACGCGAGCAATAAAGGTATTCCAGTCACCGCTTACGGAGTATTGCGAAGCCACCCACACATGGTTGGAGGCGAAGCCAGTATACGAAGCGGCCTCAAAGTCGCCCCAGCGTGAGTTAAAGGTCGCTGACGGTCCTTTGATGATAAATTTGACGTTGCCTATGCTGCCCAGCGGGTCGGAGGCGCGACGCGACGCGATCATGATACTTGGATTGAGGTTGGCGCTGCTCGTATCGAAGACCATGAACAGCCTGCCGTTCTTATCCTGCATCATCGCCCCAAAGAAAGCTGCGCGATCTCCTGAGAAGAACAGGTAGCCACTCTGGACGATGTTGGCAGCGACGACAGTACTTGAGAAATGCGATACCTGGATCTGTCCCCACAGGACGCCTGGCACCACATTGGTGAAGACCGAGCCACCATTACTGACGCCCGTATCAAGCGAGAAGGAGATCATTGGTTGACCGCCGCCGACGCTGTAAACAGGAGTGGCAGTGATGCGCGTGTCGATCGTCTCTACACAGAAGAGGCACCCCGGCTCATCCGCGTTGGGTGGTATGACGTAGCCAGGGCTGTTACCGATACCGAACGACCCGGTAAACGCGCCACCTAATGTCGAATTGGCTGGATCAAACGCCCACGCAATGAAGCCCGAGCATGCAGTAAAGAAGCAGTCGTTTCCATTGGGGTCGCCAAAAATGTTGAACGAGTTCACAAAGTACTGGACACCCGGATCATTGGCCGGAGTCGTCTCGGTCATGACCGGCTGCACAGTATCTACAGGCACGAAGCCGTTTACGCCAAAGAAGCCCAGGTCGGTGAAAGCTGCGGGCGTGACAGGGAGACCCTGCTGCATCGCCTGCTTGTTTGCAATTTGCACTTCGGTGAAGTCAAAGCCACCTGTGGCGAAGTCGAACATGTTGCCGCTGACGGCAATGGTCGAAGCGCTAAAGCCGAACTGGGTGTAGTCGGCACCTGCGGCAACCGTACCGCCAAGCGTCATGTCGAAGGCGTAGACATGCATGACGCCCGTGTTGACATTGAGGTTGGCAATCCAATAAATCGACAACTGGTTGCAGTTGACGCCAACGCCAAAGGCAGCGGCTTCGACCTGCAATGTAGCCGTCCAGAACAGCCCGGTATTAGGATCATAGAAGGCACGCGGGTCGCTCAGGAATGGGCCTGCCGGGTCGCAACCAGCCGGCGTAGGATTGGGAACGCCATACCAGACCTGGTCATTGATGGGGCCAACCACCAGATGGCCGGTTGTATCATAAATCGCATACGAGGTGTTGACACCCTGTAATACGAAATTGGGAGAAGTTGCAAGGGCCATATCCGGGGGCTGGCAACCGCCGAAGTAGGGGCAAATGGTAGCAGAGTCAGCCATGCCAGGGAAGCCAGATATGCCGGACTTCGTGGTGCCTGGATCGGGCGTAGCTGTCTTACCAACTGGGGCGTTTTTGTTCGTCGTCGCCGCTTTTTTAGCAGCCGCGAACTTGGAGCTTGTCATCAACGGCGCTGGCCGGTGATTAACCGCCGCTTTGCTTGTTTCTACCGGGAGGGTTTTTACATTCACGGTATGTTCTACGGCAGCCGGGGCGTTCGCTTTCGTTGATGAAACCGTAACGCCGCCTGACGCCTTGATCGCATGATTCGCGCCTTTCGCAAAGGCAGCCCCGGAAAAGATGCTCAACAATGCTGCCAACGCGAGAAGACTACAAATGGCAAGTTTGAGATTCCTTCTCTTCATCGATGTCTCCTGTACTATCAGGTATCACAAACACAACTGAGGTGGCTCGACGAGCCGGTGTTAGTTTATCCATGATGAAGCAACCTACCGGTGTATGCGCGTGAACGACACCTCCTTCCAACACCAGATTGTATGTTGCGGAAGTATACAAAAGCACACGTTCAACTCATACGACAGGACGTAATCCGCAAAGAGATTAAATCCGCGTAATCGATAGAATGACACGCGAAGGTTAGGAACGAAATCGTTTGAATCACGCATCCCCCAGACGCATGATGCCAAACAGGAAGTATTAGAAGCACCAGACTAAGTATAATCAAGAGGTATGATGTTTGTCAATATTTATGTAGCCGATTTCGATTTTTTATTATATTTAATAAATTAAACAATCGTTTCAACGCCCACAAATCAATAATAGATATTGAAAATGTACTACCAGCAATGAAAATGACAAAAAAAACTGGTGGGGTATACACTCTGTATACTCCACCAGTAAGGTTCAGAATAGATTGCGAAGGAGTTAGGCTTGCACCTCAAACACGCGCGTACCCCAGTCAGCGTTTGCGTTACCCGTGCCTGGAATGTACTCGGTCGCCAACCAGATGCCACCGCCCGCAGGATCAATCACAGCGGCGGAGTAGTCACCCCAGCGGCAAACAGCCGCACCCGCTGCGCAGGTAAAGCCGTTGTCTGCGGTTACACCATAGGCAGCAACCTTCGGAGAGCTAAAGTCGTGGTGGCCTGACGAGGCCGGGCGTGTCGCGTACACAGCGCTTGCGAAGGTTCCCGGACCCATCAAGGTCATCGTCATAGCTGCATTGCCATCCGGGGCCGCTACCACAGCCGGGTAGAGCAGGTAGTTGCCATTCGAGAACACATAGCCCTGGTCCGTTACGCTGGCATTGCCAATCAACTGACCATTAAGCCTCGGGTGGATCTCATACCAGGCCGCGCCTGAGCGTACATGGCTATCGCCAGGTACCGTAATGGCGGTGTCGTTCGATGACCACAACTGACCATTGATATACTGCACCTGCAACATGCGATCATCATCGGTATTGATCGAGAAGCCAGAAGGATCAGTCGCCAGTGGAGGCTGTCCATACGCCTCTGAAGTGATCAGGACGTTGCTAAAGTTGGGGATACCACCAGTACTCACGACCTGTCGATTGGTCATGGCCCACACACCAATGCGATTGTCAAAGGTTGCATTGGGGTCCAGTGCGTTCAGGAAGAACTCCGCTTTGGCGTTGCTGTCATTGGTGATAGCAGGCTCGATGGATGCGGCGATCGCGCCACCGATGCCCAGGTTGGTGAAATGGACGAAGTGGACCGTGCCGCCAGCTTCGATTTGGGACTTCGAGATAGCATAAACCTGTGCGCCGTTGAAGTTCGGTCCCAAAATCGAGAATTCGTTGGTGCTGATATAGATGTTTTGCTGGTCGATGCCGAAGAGTGGCTGGTCGCCGAAGCAGGGGCAGCCTGCATTAGCGAGGTCGGTGGTATCGAAACGGAAAACTGTCCACGGTGTAGTCGGGTTGCCACTGGTGTTCACAGCAACGTCGAAATGCGAAACATTGGATATTGCCGCAGTGGTGAGGAAGAGCTGAGTGGCGAAAAAGGTATTGGTTGCCTTGTCAAAGTAACAGCGGGCATCACCCTGAACGCTGACATCAGCAGTGGTGAATTCCTGTTCCTCTCCAAAGAAGGCAGACTCATTCAAAGGGCCAGCAATAACAATGCCATTAGGATGATAGATCGTTATAGCTGCATTGACGGGTTCCATCACGAAACCGTTGCCGACGCACAGGCCCTGGTCTGGTGGCTCAACGTCAAACCCATTGACATTGGCGCTGTCTACCGTGCTGACGCCATTGAAGTTGTGCAACAGGTGGCTAGAGGTATTGGCGAGGATTCCTGCCGCGTGGGGGCCGTTCCCTGAACGGATGCTCGCGCTATTGACATGAACCGAGCGATAGGGTATGGCGTGGTTAGCTCCAGACGCCCCTTGACTCTTTGAAAGCTTGAGGGGGTCAATCGTCGTAGCCTTGACTGCCGTGCTTGCGACACCCGTTATGCCGCTGGCGCTGGCTGCATGGGTTGCCTGCCCATGAGAGAACATCGTCACCATAAACGCGCAGACGATAACGACGGTGGTGACGAGCGAGAGGATGATGCTCACCTTTGAGCGACGGGAGAAGCGCATAAAATGGCCTCACTTTCAACAACTTGAAATAACGTTTTCAAAAGGGAAACGGGCACCAGAGATCTGGTAATGCTTTAATGCATGTACACATAGAAATCTACACATTAATTATGCAGAAGTTAGCGGTAGCATAGAAGGGTGGATTGGTTATGATCTGGTTACGATTCGGTTACGATTTTCTTTCAAACGCTGAAATATGCGTTAATTCGTACCAGGCGTCACGTCCAAAGGTGAAGACGCAGTTTGCGCCCTTACACGACTGGGCATAGAACGGATAGAAGACCGCTCCCGGAGGTGGCGCAGGATATGTAAGGCAAAAAACAATGCCGCTCATAGGATGAGCGACATTGCGAGTGGGACTATGCATTACTAAATCAGCATCCACCCAATCATTGTTAGCTATGCTTCCATAGATGAGGAGCAGCCGCTTTGACGCTGGCCGGTCCAAAGATGGTGTTGCCGAGATCAAAGGAACCGAGACCATCGACTGCATCCCAGCCAACGCGCGTGTTGTAGCCTGGGATGGTGACGGTAACGCCATTGCTGCCTGCGCCGGTGAAGGTGTTATTGCCAACCGTCACATCGTGGAAGAACAGCGAGTAGGCGGTCTTTGCGAAACCGTTGTACAGGATGGAGTGGATGTCACCCTGGCGGCCGAAGGCGCTATCTACCAGAGCGAGCATAGCTGCCCACTGTGGGGAACCCGCGCTTGTGCCACCGAAGATGTAGAATCCAGCTCCCGTTGGCGCTTCGCCCCAGTAAGTCAGAACGCCACCGTTTACGTCGGCATTATAAGCGACATCTGGTACGCCGCGTCCCAGGCTGCTCTTTACGCAGCAGCTCTGATAACCCGGGCGGCTATAGATGGTGCTGAAACCGCCGCCGGTCGCGCCGAATGAATCGTTCCAGGCGGACTCGCCGATGTACTTGCCAGTGTGGGCGTCGGCGTTCAGATAGGTTCCGCCAACGGCCACTACCAGCGGATCGCTGGCCGGAGTCGAGGCGCTGAGGGTATAAGTGGTGCCGTCGCATGTGAGCTGCGCCGCGCCCTGGTCGCCGGAAGATGCGAAGACGGTAATGCCCTTCTTAGCCGCTTCCTGGTAGGTGGTATGTTCGAGGCTCAGCAGACCGGGGTCCATGCAGGCTTCAGCCTCGCCAAAGCTCTGTGAGAGCACATCGCCCAGGTTGTTGTCAACAGCGTATTTTGTCACGCTCAAAAGGTTCACGTCCTGGTTGTCTCTGGCAAGCACCAGGTCGATGGTAGCTGCCGGCGCGATAGCGTGCGCCCATTCCACGTCCAGTGTGATTTCGCCAGACCAGCCAACCTGGTTAGGATCGGCAGGATTAAAGGGGCTTAAACCATCTGGCGCGATAATGTTCAGCGTGGGATCGGGCAGGCCAAAGGTTTTGTCGAAGATATGCAGGTCCTGCCGGATGGTCGGGCTGCGGAAGGCATCGATGATAACGATGGTGGTACCCTGGCCGCGAATGCCTCCGTTTATCACGCGCGAAATGTCATAGGCATTACGAATTTGAGAGGGGCCATAGCAGCGCACAGGAGCTGCGTTGTCCTGGCACTGAAATAAAACTTTATTATTAGGGTTTGTTGAGGTCTTCGTATATTGTGGGTGTACCGTTATCAGGTGGGATTTGATTTGAGGCGCTGCGGCGTGCGTCGTCCCGGCATTATGGAGGAAGAAGCCGCCAACTGCTGCGCTTAGCAATATGACAAGTGTCAAAGCGACAGCAATCAAGCCCTTAGGTCGGAAAAGTTGCTTCATCTGGATTTCCTTTATCTGGTGGAAATGAAACGCTCATCAATAATCAGATTTGAGTAACCGGCAAACGAATGTATAGCTAGCGGAGCTACTGTTGACGCTTCTTTACCTCCCATTCTTAAAAGGAGCAAAAGACAGTTCAGATCTGTTAAAACACCTATGAAATGCCTTTTTCAGGAGTAGCAAATCCGGGGTGGCTGGTTGTTCCTGCATAAAGTACCGGTCTGTTTAAGTATTGGAACTATCTGGCACCAAATAATCCAGCTACATAGCGGCAGGCACAAAAACCCGAAAAATGCTATTTCTAGTATCTCTATATATCACTGCTTTGTGAAGAGCGAAGCGGTTAAGATTCAGTTACGGATTGGTTAAGATTGGCGGCGACTTCGCTGTAGCCCAAACGGAGTGTCCAACTCAATTTGTCTTGACAGTGGCTATCGTGCTGATGTATCATCGTGAAGTGAGGTTTTTCTGCCTAAAATCAGGTTTCATGGGCGGTTGCTGAAATTGGTAGACAGGACGGACTTAGGATCCGTTGGCGCAAGTCATGAGAGTTCGAGTCTCTCACCGCCCACCGTTCGCAGGCTAATCGGGAGATTGGAACCCCTGCTTACAGCATATCAGCACTGATTGCAAGTTGCATGATGCAATTACTATTGTAGTTGGCAGCGTTTTTGTGTTGCCAGGGCGCAATGCATGGCGTTCCTATTTAATAACACAGGTGTTGGAGGAAAAGTGAAGGTCTCGGTTGAAAAGTTACCAGGCAGTGAGGCGCGCGTGGAAGTCGATTTTTCCTGGGAAGAACTGGAAAAAGCTTCAGATAAAGCCTTTCGCAAACTGGTTCAGAAGATTGACATCCGGGGATTTCGCCGGGGAAAGGCTCCTCGCTCCTTAGTAGAGCGGCAACTCGGCAAAGATTACATCTATCAGGAAGGTCTCGACGAACTCATGAACGAGACCTATCGTTCCACTATCAAAGAAAACGACATCACCCCTCTCGCACAGCCAGAGATAGACGCCCCGGTTTTGGAGATAGGTCAGCCGTATCACTTTAGCCTGACGGTTCCCGTGCTTACCCCCGTCGAACTCGGCGACTACCGCTCGCTGCACTTTGAGCGCGAAGAGTCCACCATCACTTCTGAGGAAGTGGAGCAGCAAATTGAGTTGATACGTGACCGCAAAGCGCACTGGGACGAGGTTGAGCGCCCCGTCGAGATGGCTGATCGTGTCACCGTCGATTTGAAGCTTACCTCGGAAGACCAGTCGATTTCTGATCTGAAGGATAATCCTTTTGAATTGACCAATGAGCGCGTTGGCCTGTTCAGCGGCATGGACGAGCATCTTTTAGGCATGAAAGCTGGCGAAAGCAAGAGCTTTACCACGACCATCCCCGCCGATTATGCGAACGAAAAGCTGGCCGGTAAAGAGGCGCATTACGACATCACGCTGCACAAAGTCGAAGCGAAACATGTACCAGAGGTTGACGACGCGCTGGCAATGGAGGTCAGCGAGGGCGACATCACCAGTGTGGAAGACCTGCGCAAAGCCATCAGCGACGAACTGCTCGCTAATAAGAAGCGGCGCAACACCGAAGCCCTGCGCGATAAGGTCGTTGATGCCGTGATCGAACAATCTACTTTCTCCGTGCATCCAGTGCTGATTAAGGATGAAGCGGAAGAAATGATGCACCAGCTTTCGCATGTGCTGGAGGATCAGCGCATGTCGATGGACCAGTACCTCATGATTATGCGCAAATCACGCGACGAGTACTTGAAGGAAATCGAACCCGAAGCGGAAAAGCGCGTGAAACGGCAACTGGTGCTGGATGCGATTGCCAAACAGGATGAAGTGACGGTCTCGCCAGAAGACCTGGAAAAGCTGGCGCGTGCCTACGCGCAGGCGGGGCAGCCGATCCCCCGCAGCCAGGAACAGATACGCGCGTTGGCGACAAGCCTACTGCGTGAAAAGACCATTACGCACCTGGTAGACCTGACCGCAGGCTCCGATCCCGATGAGGAAGTCGCTGTAGAGAACGCGGAGGCCGCCGCGCTCGCCGGTGAGGAGGATGCAACCGAACTTGCCAGCGCCGAGGCGGAAGAACCCATAGCCGCACCCGATGTAGATAGCTCAACCGTAGATTCAAATATAGAGGCGCAGGCAGCGCAAGAGGCACGCTAGTCGGGCGCGATCCAGGAAATCGCAGTCCCGACCGGGAAAGGTGACAGACGTGGCAAATTCGAAAAATATGCGTACAACTTATCGCTGCTCATTCTGCGGGAAGAGTCAGGATCAGGTGCAGAGGCTCATCGCGGGTCCCGGTGGTGTCTATATCTGCGATGAGTGCATCGACCTGTGCCGGGAGATCATCGAGGAAGAGCAGGCCACCATTGCCAGGCCGCGCCTGCAAACGAGCAAGATACCGGCCCCTCGGAAGATCTACGAGCAGCTTAGCCAGTACGTGATCGGGCAAGAACGCGCCAAGAAGTCACTGGCGGTGGCTGTCTACAACCACTACAAGCGTATTGGCGTGGGTATGCAGATCGATGATGTTGAGCTGGGTAAGAGCAACATCCTCTTGATCGGTCCCACCGGTTGCGGCAAGACGCTGCTCGCGCAAACGCTTGCCAAGATTCTCGATGTGCCATTTTGCATCGCCGATGCGACCGCTCTCACGGAGGCGGGTTACGTCGGTGAGGATGTCGAAAACATCCTGCTGCGCCTGATCCAGACCGCCGACTTTGATATTGCGCGGGCAGAACGCGGCATCGTCTATATCGACGAGATCGACAAAATCGCGCGCAAGTCCGACAATCCCTCCATTACACGCGATGTCTCCGGCGAGGGTGTGCAGCAAGCGCTGCTCAAGATCATCGAAGGCACGATTGCCAACGTGCCACCGCAAGGCGGGCGCAAGCATCCCCACCAGGATTTCATCCAGATCAATACCGCCAACATCCTGTTCATTTGCGGCGGAGCCTTCGAAGGACTCGACAAGATCGTTGAGCAACGTCTGGGCAGCAACAAGACAATGGGCTTCAAGGGCGGCCAGCAAGAAGAGAAGAAAACGGAAAGCGCTATTTTGTCGCATCTTATTCCCGATGATCTGCTCAAGTTTGGCCTGATTCCAGAGTTTGTGGGTCGCCTGCCCGTCGCGGTCTCGTTGGATAGCCTGGATAAAGATGCCCTGATACGTATTCTGACCGAACCGAAAAATGCCATCGTCAAGCAATATCAGAAGTTCTTGCAGCTTGACCGCGTAGAACTGGTCTTCACCAATGACGCTCTCGATGCTGCCGCCGAAGGCGCGCTTAAACAGCGCACCGGCGCGCGCGGATTGCGCAGCATCATTGAAGATGTGCTGCTTGACGTAATGTATGAAATCCCATCGCGCGCGGATGTGAAAAAGGTCATTATCAACGGAGATGTGATTACTTCACATCTTAAACCACTGCTGATTACACGCAGTGAGCGCGCAACACCGTACTCTGAAGATGAGTCTGCATAAGCAGGCTCATCCGTCTTTATCGATCTATTTTGTAGGGACGCGATAGATAGTGTCCTATGAAGGCGGGACTTGTGAGCGAACCGGAACGCCAGGAAAGCAATATAGATACTTCTATCCTTACGCCATATCCCCTCGTGGCGTTGAAAAACATGGTCGTTTTTCCCCGCACACGTATTACCCTGTCTATGCTGCGCGAGAAGTCGGTGCGCGCCGTCGAAGAAGCTATGATGCATTCCGGGCATGTGCTTATCACGGCTTCGCAGCTCGATTCCGAAATCGAGGACCCCGAACCCAAAGATATTTATGCCTTCGGCACACTGGTGGAAATCACCACTATGCACCGCCAGCAGGACGGCAGCTTTCAAGTACTCTTCAACGGCCTGCGCCGCGTGAAGATCGACGAGTACATCGAGCAGGAACCGTTCATGCGCGTCGCCGTTAGCCAGCTTGTGGAGACGCAGCCGCAGGGGCCGCAGGCCGACGCGCTGGTGCGTCACGCTACTAACTTATTTGAACGCTATGCCCAGCTCAATCGCCGTTTCTCCGTCGAAGACATTAACTCAATCGTCGGCATCAGGTCCTCCACGCGCCTCTCGGATATGCTGGCCGCGCACCTTGTGACCGACCCCCAGCAGCAGCAAGACCTGTTGGAGACGCTCGACTCACTGGCGCGCCTGGAAAAAATCTGCGTGATTATGGGCAACGAGATCGAAATTCTCGAACTCGAATCGACCATCCGCAGCCGCGTGCGCTCACAGGTTGACCGCACCCAGAAGGAGTTTTACCTGCGCGAACAACTGCGTGCCATTCAGGAAGAACTGGGCATAGAGGGTTCCAGCGAGGCCAACGAGTTGCGCGAAAAGCTCAGCCAGAAGGTCATGCCGCCAGAAGTGGCAGCCAGGACGCGCAAAGAGATCGACCGCCTGGAACGCACGCCCCCGCAGGCGGCTGAGATTCCGGTGTTGCGCTCCTACATCGACTGGATTCTGGCCTTGCCGTGGAGCGAACGCAGCGAAGATCATTTCGACATCGAGACGACACACCGCATTCTCGAAGAGGATCATTACGGACTTGAGGGTATCAAAGAGCGTATCATAGAGTTTCTGGCCGTGCGCCAGTTGCGCCAGCAGCGCGCCAGCCAGAGTGGTTCGGCCAGCAGCGAGAGTCAGGGACAAATTTTGTGCTTCATTGGTCCGCCCGGCGTAGGAAAAACGTCGCTGGGTCAATCTATTGCCCGCGCTCTGGGACGCAAGTTCGCCCGTATCTCGCTGGGCGGCGTGAGCGACGAAGCCGAAATTCGCGGCCATCGCCGCACCTACGTGGGCGCGCTTCCCGGACGTATCATCCAGTCCATGAAAACGGTGGGTGTGCGCAACCCGGTCTTCTTGCTCGACGAGATCGACAAACTCTCAACCGAGTATCGCGGAGACCCGTCCGCGGCGCTGCTGGAAGTGCTTGATCCCAAACAAAACAGCACTTTCATTGACCATTACCTGGAAGCCCCCTTTGACCTGTCGGAAGTATTTTTCATCTGCACGGGCAACGTGAAATACCAGATTCCGCGCGCTCTGGCCGACCGCATGGACATCATCGATCTTCCCGGTTATATGCTCGAGGAGAAGGTCAATATCGGGCTGCGTCACCTGTTGCCCAAAGTGCTGGCCGAACATGGTCTGACGCAGGAACAGGTGAAAATCCCGCAAACCGTCATGCAGCATATCGTGACAGGCTATACGCGCGAAGCAGGTGTGCGCAATCTTGAGCGCCAGCTTGCCGCTATCTGTCGCAAAGCAGCGCGGCGCATCCTCGCCAGGCCCGATACCCATATCCGCCTGACCAATCACGGCCTGGAACAATATCTTGGTCAACCCCGCTATAGCGAAACGCCCATCAGCCACAAGGTACAGGTTGGCGTTGCTATGGGGCTGGCCGTCACCGAAATGGGCGGAATGCTCCTGCCCGTCGAGGTGGCGACTATGCAAGGGAAGGGCGAGTTGCTTATCACGGGTCAGCAGGGCGATGTGATGCGCGAATCGGCTTATGCCGCGCTCTCCTATATTCGCTCGCGCGCCGAAGAGTTGGGACTCGACCCCAATTTTCAAGATAATCTCGATCTGCATATCCACATGCCAGAAAACGCGCAGCCGAAAGATGGCCCGTCGGCGGGCATTACCATTGCCACCGCCCTGATTTCCGCGCTTACCGGGCGTCCGGTACGCGCCGATATGGCGATGACCGGCGAAATCACGCTGCGTGGGCGCGTGCTGGGCATAGGTGGCCTCAAAGAAAAAGTGCTGGCGGCGCATCACGCCAATATCTATAACCTGCTGATACCAGCCGAAAATAGCAATGAACTGGCCGAAATCCCCGCTAAAATCCGCCAGAGTATGCATTTTACCAGCGTGGACAACATGGATCGCGTCATTGAAGCTGCCCTGCTTCCCGCTCCTGTTCGTTCTGTAGCGCAAAACCTGGACGCGCATGACGAAGAGCCGGAGCCGCGCCCGCTACATCTGGATGAGCGCACAGCGTCGAACCCTAAGAAGAAAATGGCCTCTTCCCTCACTCCTGCTGATGTGCAGAATGAAACCGAACCGTTCCTCATTCCGCCTGCCGACCGCAATTTGAGCGGCGAGTCCTATCCATCGGCACAGGCGCAAAACCTGGAGGAGTAATACGTAAATTATGGCAGAACAAGATACATCATCGATGCAGAACCCGTTTCTGGTAAGCGAGCGTCTCTACCTGCGCCCGTTGGAGCCGGCGCAGGATAATCACCTCTATTCCACCTGGATGAATGACGAGGAGATCCGCCGCTATTTCTCGATTTACCCGACCAGCGACTCGCGCGGCAAAGAGCGCCTGGAGCAGTTGTATCGAGACGGCAAACATATTATTTTCGGCGTGGCGCTCAATAGCGATAACCGGTTAATTGGCCTGGTCGGACTGAAAGATATTAACTATGTCAACCAGAGCGCGGAATTTTATGTGATTATCGGTGATCGCTCGGCCTGGTTCAAGGGCTATGGCACCGAGGCTACCAAATTGATGTTCCGCTATGGCTTTATGGAACTCAACCTCAACCGCATCCAGACACAGGACATGGAAGAAAATAAGGGTGGCTGGCGTGCCGATGAGAAGGCGGGCATGAAGTTTGAAGGCACACTGCGTCAGGTCATCCTGCGTGCTGGCAAATACCACGATGTGCGGGTCTATAGCATCCTTCGCAGCGAATACTTAGAGAGCCTTGAACAATAATATGCCCATTATGATTGAAGAAATCGCCGACCGCGAGCAGTGGGACGCCTTCCTCACCAGCCAGCCGCGCGGGCATCTGCTGCAATCCTTTGAATGGGGCGAATTGAATACCTACCTGGGCGCGCGCGTCTATCGCCTGGGCGCGTTGCAAGATGGGCGCATGGTGGGCGCGATGTCGCTGACCGTTTCTCCCGTTCCCATCCCCATGCCGGGATTGCGCTGGAACTGGCTGTATAGCTCGCGCGGCCCCACCGTCGAAACGCCCACTTCGCCTGCCCTGCCTGCCCTGATCGAGAGTGTGCAGAAAATCGCAAAGGCGGAACGCGCCGTTGTGCTGCGCCTGGAGCCGAACATCGCCGACGATGATCCCGACGAGCAAGCCTGGATCGATGTGTACCGTAAGCTTGGCTTTCGCACCAACCCCAACGCCGTGCATGGGCGACGTAGCTGGGTGCTGGATATTCGCCCCGACGCCGAAAAGCTGCTGGCCGATTTCAAGATGACCTGGCGGCAAAACGTGCGCGTCGCCGAGCGCAAAAGGGTTATCATCCGCGAGGCCAGCAGCGATGCCGATTTCGACGCCTATTACGACCTGCTCAAGCTCACCAGCGACCGCGACGCCTTCTTCATTCACCAGAAGGATTACCACCGCGAGATTTTGCGCCACTTTGCCAGCAAGGGCGATGCCGTACTCTATCTCGCCGAACACGAGGGCGAAGCCATCGCCGCCAAAATGCTGATACGCTTAGGCGACTGGTGCTGGGACATGTTCGGGGCCTCATCCAACAATAAGCGCAACCTGAAGCCAACCTACCTGTTACAGTTCCGCTGTATCGAGTGGGCAAAAGCGCGCGGCTGTTCCTACTTCGATTTTCGCATCATCCCCGAAATTCTGGAGCCGGGCGAAGAGATGTGGGGCGTCTACGAATACAAGAAAGGCTTCGGCGGCTTCTCGCGCCTGAACATGCCCACGCAGGATTACGTCTATCGTCCGCTCATCTACAACGCCTGGCGCAAACTGGTGGAAGCTCGCCGCGCCCGCCGCCACGAGGAACGCAAACAAGTCGAACTAGACCGAGCCGCAAGGAGCCAAAAACCGTAGGGACGCAGAGGCAGAGATCAGATTGAGTCAAAGTCGTCAATAATCCGTAGGGGCGAGCGGGGGGTGGATGGGCTGGGAGGGCCTTTATGGTCGCCCGTCCATAGAAGATGAGGATACGCGGGCGACCATAAAGGCCCTCCCAGCACCACATCATCCCCGCTCGCCCCTACAGAT
>JBOGTO010000324.1:0-5215 GCA_050695155.1 Ktedonobacteraceae bacterium | reverse complement strand
TTTATCCGTCCCGCCATATTTATCCGTCCCGCCACATTTGTCCGTCCTGCCATATTTATCCGTCCTGCCATATTTATCCGTCCCGCCATATTTATCCGTCCCGCCACATTTGTCCGTCCCGCCATGTTTGCTTGCTTCCGCCCTGGCAACTTTATTGGCTTGACATCCTTCCATTCCAAATGACATATTACTACTTGTGCGTATTAGCAGAAAGATCAAAAGCGGAGCAGGCTCTTTCATCATGCCTGCCGCAAGTGAAGTAGCGTTTTGTTTTGAAGGCGATGAGGAGTGAATAGATGAAGACGAACACAGGTGCGAAAAAGCAGGTCAATACAGACAATGGAGGGCAAGCGGGCCGCAGGCGCTGGCTGCGCACCGCTATGCTTACCTATACGCTGGCGGGTCCCGCCATTAGCGCGTGGATCAAGAGGCGCGCCAGCAGGGGTTCGCAGGCAATAGTGACGGCGGCGCAGGCATTGCCAGAGGCTGCGCAAAGCCGACAGGCTGATTTCCGCGAGCGACTGGAAGAGTTGACGCGGGAAGGCCGCCAGAGAGCTGCTGAGCAGGCGCAGCACCTGCGCGATCAGGCCAGCCAGTTACAGGCGCAATCGCGCCAACTGCGCAAGGCTGTGCGCAAGGAAGCAAAGCAGCGTCGCAAATTGCTGGCACAAATGCGCGATAGCGGCCTCGAGTGGAGTCAGGACATGCTCAAACGCGGCGAAAATCTGACCGGAGATCTGGTTGAGCGCGGCGAAGAAATAACGCACGACCTGGCGAAGCGCGGGCGCAAAGCGACACGCAAGCTGGCAAAGCGTTCCCAAAAGCTGTTGAAGCCTGTGCGCAGGCAGAATCGCGTACTCTGGACAGCAGCCGGTTTCGGAGTGGGGCTCGTTGTGGCAGGCGCTATCACCTACCGGCTGGTGCGTGGCCGCGCCATGAAGCAGGCGCTGGAAGAGGATCAATCCATTGAACTGCCGCAGGGCGGCTCACGGAATGGAACGGTTGCTCACCCGGCTGGCAAGATTCACCACGTTGATCAGAGTGGAGCGAGCGTCGCTACCTTAGAAGCTGTAACGGTGGAAAACGCGGAGCGACCAGAAAACGCCGCTTTCGTAGGCGTAATCAGCACACAGTATTACTACCCCGTCGATACAGAGCTTGACCTAACCGACCTCATCTACTTTCTCTCAGAAGAAGAGGCCAGGGCGCGCGGGTTCAAGGCGGCTGAGTAGAGCTGTTCTAATGAATGTGACGGACGAACGCAAAAACGGCTAAAGTCATTTTTGCACTTGTCTGTCACTATTCATCCTCGAAGCCCTCATTCACTAAGCCGCGTTTGACGAGATATTGCAAAAATTCTAGCCGTTGCTGAGGCGTGGGAGTAGATGGGACAGCAGGGGAGGCGTTCTCTTTGCCAGGCTCTGTTGAAGTATCTACCGGCGACCTGAGTGAAGGGGGAAGTGGTGTTTCGGCCATATCGTTTGGCGCGGAAATAGTGCGTTCCGGTCGTTCCTCAATGGTTGAGAGGCGGGGTGTCATGCTCGCCTGGGGCGTCGTTCCCTCTACAGCGGATAGTGAGATTCCTTCTTGCGTTGTGCCAACAACCAGCGGACCACTCGCCTGTCTGCA
Source organism: Ktedonobacteraceae bacterium (assembly GCA_050695155.1). Taxonomy (GTDB): domain Bacteria; phylum Chloroflexota; class Ktedonobacteria; order Ktedonobacterales; family Ktedonobacteraceae; genus CF-113. Next base: position 3,586 of record JBOGTO010000324.1, on the reverse strand, counting down.
TGCCTCTGGTGGTGTGTGTTTCCAGGGCCACCAGGCAAACATGTTGCGCAGCCAACGCTTAAACGCTTGCGTGATCATTATTTCCTTGCTTTCAGTGTACTAGCAATCACGCGCTACAATAGAAAAACGCACGAATAAAATGCGGAAAACCTGAGTTGTTAATGGCTACATGCCTGATGCATAAACAACCGTGAAGAACAATGAATACTATAGATACATGGTAGCACAATTGGCCGCTCTGCGTCAAATACACTTGCATTTTTGTGTCCTACATGCCATAATCAAGAGGGGTTCGGAGCAAATCCCCGGCGCAACAAGCAAAGCCATACGTTGTAAAGTATATAGCCTCGGGGGACTCATTCTTTACAGATTGAAACCCTGATTTCTCTGTGTTCGTGACTATTGATAAAGAAAGGTAGGTATCGACCATGCAGGAAGACGTTCTTGGAACCCGGCGTACCGCCGTCTCGGACCCTTTCGTCACTTGCGCGCGCTGCAACAAGGCCACTCGTTTGCGGTATGCCCGTATTATCCAGAGCGACGTGCTTTCAGAGAGCAACTCCGAGTATGAATATCTCTGCCCGGAATGCCAGAAGGCGCTGGCAAATGGTGAAAAGGACCTGGCACTCTAAATTCTCCCTGTGTTGAATGAATTTCTAGCACGGCAAAAGGCGCGGGACACATTACCTTGTTCCTTTTGCCATTTTTATAACCTGTTGAATGGCAGTGGGATGGCACTGAAGAGAGATAGTGAAGTAGGCATATATGAATAAGGATGAGATAAACAAAGATTCGGAAGCAACACAACCTACCGAAGAAACAGCGGATGAGAAGAAGATAACCCCGGCGCGCAAACGCCGGAAACCGGCTAAAGAGAGCAAACAGGCTGTCGAGCGCACGATTGAAGGCACAACAGATACAGTCGAACGGGAGAAGGCCAGTTCACGGGAGATGATGTTCCTTAAAGAACTGGAAAGACGTAACAGAGAAGAGGACGATGACGCGGTAAACATCCCCAATATCCTGCCCGTCTTGCCGCTCAAAGATACGGTTGTCTATCCGTTCGCGGTACAGCCGCTCGGCGTGGGGCAGGATCGCTCGATTCGCCTGATCGACGCGGTGATGCGCGGCAATCGCCTGGTGGTGCTGGTGGCGCAAAAGTCGGCAGAAATCGAACTGGCCGGCGCCAATGACATATTCAGGGTCGGCACAGTGTCGCGCATTGCGCGCATGATCCGTATGCCGGACGGTACGCTTCAGATCATCGTGCAGGGACTGGAACGGGTCGATATCGGCAAGTTCACGCGAGGCAAGCCGTACCTGACCGCGCATATCAGCTTGAGGCCGGAAACCCAGGAAAGTGACGATGAGACCGAGGCCATCAAGCGTAACGTTGTGAGCTACTTCCAGCGCTTGATGATGCTGGTGCAGAACGTGCGCGAGGATTTAGCGACAGCTACGCTCAACCTGGAAGAGGCGCGCCAGGTCACTTATGTGATCGCCTCCATCGTACAGATGGAGATGGAAATGAAGCAGAAAATCCTCGAACTCGACTCTGTGCGCGCTAAACTGGAAAACTTGAGCCGCTACCTGGCGCACGAACTGGAAATCTTCGAGTTGGGGCGCAAGATTCAGACCAGCGCGCAGGAAGAGATGGGCAAGGTGCAGCGCGAATACCTGCTGCGCGAACAACTCAAGGCCATTCAGCGGGAATTGGGCGAGGAGAGCGAAGAGCAAGCCACCATCAACGAATTGCGCCGCAAGATCGACGAGGCAAAGCTGCCGGAAGAGGCATTGAAAGAGGCCAACCGCGAGCTATCGCGCATCGAGAAGATGCCAACCGCCTCGCCCGAATATAGCATGATTCGCACCTACCTGGAACTGCTGACCAGCCTGCCGTGGAGCAAAGGTACCGGCGAAAAAATCGACGTACCCTATGCGCGCCAGGTACTCGATCACGATCACTATGACCTGGAAAAGATCAAGGGCCGCATCCTGGAATACCTGGCCGTGCGTCGCTTGAAAGAGGAGCGCAGGGCCGAACAGGCCGAGCGCGACCGCGAGATGGACGAGGCCGAGCAGCAGGGCGAAGAAGAGGAAAATAAACGTCCCACTCAGCCGCTCACATCGCTAGAGGCCACGCGCCAGGTTAACCGCGAGCCAATCCTGTGTTTTGTCGGCCCTCCGGGCGTTGGCAAGACCTCGCTGGGACAGTCGATTGCGCGCGCCCTGGGCCGCAAGTTCGCGCGTATGTCGCTGGGAGGCATCCGCGACGAGGCCGAGATTCGCGGGCATCGCCGCACCTACATTGGAGCTATGCCGGGGCGCATCATTCAAACGCTGCGGCGCGTGGAAGCCAACGACCCGGTTGTCATGCTCGACGAGGTGGATAAGGTCGGAGCCGACTGGCGCGGCGACCCCTCCTCGGCGCTGCTGGAAGTACTCGATCCCGAACAGAACTACAACTTCCGCGATAACTACCTCGACCTGGCCTTTGACCTGTCGAAGGTGATGTTCATCGCCACCGCTAACTCGCTCGAGCCAATCCCGCCCGCCCTGCGCGACCGCATGGAAATCCTGGAGCTTTCCGGCTACACGGAAGAGCAGAAGCTGCACATCGCGCGCAACTACCTGCTCTCCAAGCAGCTAGAGGCTAACGGTCTGAAACCCGACGAATTGCTGGTAGACGATGACACGCTGCGGCGGATCGCGCGCGACTACACGCGCGAAGCAGGTGTGCGCAACCTGGAGCGCGAGATCGGCTCGCTCTGCCGCAAAGTGGCGCGGCAAATCTCGGAAGGCAAGGCTACGCCCATTCACGTTTCAGCCGAGCAGCTTTCAGATTACCTGGGACGACAGCGTTTCTTCGAGGAGGCAGCCGAGCGCATCGACCGCCCCGGCATCGCTACTGGCCTGAGTGTGACGCCCGTAGGCGGCGAAATCCTCTTCATCGAAGCAGCCGCCATGCCCGGCAAGGAAGATCAGCTTACCCTGACCGGGCAGCTTGGCGACGTGATGAAGGAATCGGCCATGACCGCTTTAAGCTACGTGCGCTCACATGCCGAAGCGTTGGGCCTGCCTGCCCGTGTCTTTGAAAATCAACAAGTGCATATCCATGTACCCGCCGGGTCTATCCCCAAAGATGGACCGTCAGCAGGCGTCACCATGACGACGGTGCTGGTTTCGCTGGCAAGCGGTCACAACGTGCGTTCAGACGTAGCCATGACGGGCGAAATCACACTGCGCGGCAAGGTCATGCCCATTGGCGGCGTCAAAGAGAAGGTGCTGGCGGCCTACCGCTCTGGCATTCGCACAGTGATCTTGCCCAAAAAGAACGAGCTTGACCTGATGGAAGACCTGCCCAAAGAATTGCGCGACCAGATGACGTTCGTCTTCGCCACCGACATCCCCCAGGTGCTGGAAACCGCCATCGAGGGCTTCAGTCTCAAGGACAACACGCCAGAACCGCGCATCGTCGAAAACGGCCATCAACGCCCCCATCGCCGCAAAGTCGAGAAAGCGGCGGCGAAAGCGTAAATTTTCAGGATGAGATGGTGCGAGGATCAGCAGGGACGCGATATATCGC
>JBOGTO010000323.1:0-1920 GCA_050695155.1 Ktedonobacteraceae bacterium | reverse complement strand
CCCCCGCCCCTACGGATAATGCTTGATGTGCCTGGAGTATGTACGCAGCGACCCTAAACTCTACAACTCTCGTAATTGCTTGCGGGTCAGGCCAAACGCCACTGCTAGAAACAACGTTGCGCCGCCGATGGGGAAGATGATGGCGGGTCCAAAGTGGGCAACGATGACACCTATGACAGCCACCGAAAGCGGGTAAGAGCCGAATGAAGCGAACATGAACACGCCCATGATACGGCCCAGCAGGTGCCGTGGAATGATCTGCTGCATGATGGTGATGAAGATTACGTTGGTCGCGCTATTGAAGAGACCCATAGCGGCCATGCATACAATCGCGCCGGCCAGTCCTCCGTAGGGGATGAACACTATCACGATGGCCTGCAACATTGCTGCTCCCAGGGCGAACGTCCCGCGATGAGAAATGTTGCCCAACATACCCGTTACTACGCCACCCAGCAATGCGCCTGCCCCGAAGGCGGCAAGTATCGCGCCGTAGCCGTTCGCTCCTGCCGCCAGCGGACCATGCGCCAGCGATGGCAAAGCGACCTCTAATAAGCCACCAAAGGTGATATTGGCAAAAAGCGAGACGATGAAAGCTACCTGCACTACTTGTGACTCGCGCACGAATTGCCAGAATGTTGCGGTTGGCGCGGCCTGCATGACCTCAGCGTTCTCGCCATCTACAGGCACCGCTACCGTTTTCATGCCTTCGGCAGTCAGTTCTGCCGGTGGAGGTGATGCAGCCTCACCCTCTGTTGCCGGAGCGGGTTGCGACCTGCCGCGAATGAGCGCAAGCGAGATGGCCGAGACTACGAATGAAAGCGCGTCGATTGCCAGAGCGACGCCTGAGCGTAACGCGCCGACCACAATTCCGCCTGCTCCCGAACCAACCAGTGTGGCTAATTGGACAGAAGATGTATTGAGCGCGTTGCCTGCCTGCAAATCCGCGTCTTCTAAAACTTCTGGCAACATGGCGAAAGAGGCAGGCAAAAACAACCCCTCGAATGTACCTAATGGGATGGCGACCAGCAGCAATTGCCACAGGGCGGGATGCCCGATAAGCGCGAGCAGAGCCAGGATACCCACCAGTATAGCGCGCGTGAAATCTGCCAGCAGCATGACCCGGCGCGGTCGCAGCCGGTCGCTCAAGATGCCGCCCAGCAAAACGCTACCGATGCGCGGGATGCCATAGGCGCTGAGAATGATGCCCAGTTCCTGGGCGTTGCCGCCATTAGTCAGCACCAGCCAGGGCAGCGCGACGGCATAGAAGGCATCGCCAACCGTCGAGACCAGTTGCCCACCGAACAGGAGACGAAAATCGCGCACCTTGAGCGGCGCAAGAATACCACTTGATAGAAATTTCCTGACAGAGCGTTCTTGAGGGGATGATGTAGAAGTTGGAGAGTTATGTATAGCATTTTCTTGCTGTTCATCAGGCAGAAGTTTTTCCGTTGAGTCTGTTGGTAAAGACATGGATGGATATTCTCCTTATTTTTTGAATATAGCTACAATTTGTAATGATTCTGGATCAGCCAGGATGGTGAGCCGGTCGGCGCTGGTCACATCGCTCAGGCACGCGCATAGCGTGTGTCGCCCGGCGTATTCCAACCATTGAATGGGTTCAGTTACCAGGCGCGTGTGCTGTAGGGCAAAATTCATGGCTTCTGGATGCGAGAGGAATATGGATACCACATCTGTAGAACAGAAACCGCAATTGGGGCAATACGATACCAACCACACATGACCAGGAATAGCAAAATTATGAAAAGGTATCCTGTCAGTATTTATGCTGGTTCTGGTTGCTGTTTTGCAAAAGGGACAGAGCTTCTCTTCCCATGAAGACAGGTATACACGCGGTATGGCCTGGAGGACTCTTTTGATAGCGGGCCGGAATGATTGTAAGCCATTCATTGAAACAAGTCC
>JBOGTO010000322.1:0-3259 GCA_050695155.1 Ktedonobacteraceae bacterium | reverse complement strand
GGCAACTGGTCGGGGCGCACGATGGGCAACTGGTGGTAGACATCCGCGCCCGTCAGCCCTGGCGTGCGCCAGCTTTTCACGGCTTGCAGGTCACTGACAAAGGCGGGTTGCAGATCAATGCCGAGCGCCTGCCATATCAGGCTGATGGAGCGACGCGCGAAGGCGATGTTGTTGCGCGGCTCGATGCGGTCCAGGTCTTCAAAGAAGAAACCGCAACTGGTGAAGCTGCACTGCTGGTAGTATTGCGCCTCCAGCAAGAGCAGGGTACGCTGCATCAGCGACGCATCGACGGATGGTTTGCCCTGTTGCGCCCAGAAACTTTCCAGCGTTTCCCAGCCGTTGCGAACGGGCAGGTAGGCATCACGAGCCGCCCAGGGATCGCGCAATGTCTCGCTCGCCGCTTGCTCGAAAAGCGGGTTGGCGCGTTCGGCCAGGTTGCGCAAGGCGCAGTTAAGCTCGCCTTTCCAACTGCTGTCGTTCTCGGTGCATTCGCAACCAGTATCCCAGCGCGCTACGCCATGACCACAGCTCCACGCGCTCGGCAGGCGCAACGTGACCTCTTTTGTGGCAGGATGCATCTGCATGTAGCGTTCCAGCGTGCAGACCTCGAACCCGTAGGAGGGCGCGCCCACGCGCAAAAGGTGCGTCAGGAATTTGTCGCGCCAGGGCTTATGATGGCCGTAGAGTTCTCCATCGGTCGCTATCAGAATCAACTGTGGTTCGCCTGCCGTCAGTTTGTTTTGCTCCAGGTGTCCAGGTAGAAAGCCGGTAGCAAACTCGTCGGCGTTGCTGGTGGTGTTCCAATCGAAAGAGACGCCGCCAGAAAGCGGCGCGTTAAAGAAAAAGACGGTGATGCTGCGACCTTCGTACAGCGACAGGATATACGGCTCGGTCGGGTCGATGGACGTGGCGGCCTGCCAGGGGGCAAGGATAGTATAGGTGATGCCATATTGCGCCAGCAAGTCCAGGCTCTCCATATCAACAGCCGTCTCTGCCAGCCACATCCCGGTAGCCTTGCGTCCGTAGCGATGCTCGAAATCGCTCAAGCCCCATATAATTTGTGTGCGCTTATCGCGCGCTGGGGCGAGCGGCAGGATGGTATGGTTATACGCCTGCGCCATCGCGTTGCCAACTCCGTAACGCGCTACGTTTTTGCGGTCGGCCTCAATGATATGCGCATACACATCGGGATGCGCGTCCTCCAGCCAGGCAGCCAGGGTCGGGCCGAGATCGAAATTGATGTCGTCAAAATTGCCCGCTTCGGCGTTGGGACGATAACATTCTTCGGTGATCTTTTCATTAAAATTGGCGTAAGGGGTCGCGGCGGGTTCGATGGGAATCTGGTCTGTGAACGGGTCGTCACGCGGCGGCTGATAAAAATGCCCGTGCAAACACAGGTAAGCAGGGCCAGTCGGTTGCTTTTCTTCGGTTGCTTTTCTCAAATGTGATATGTCTAGCATAGAATTCCTTCTGGTTTGTAGCCAACAGCCACTATAGCACTGTCACTACCAGTACTTAACACGAATCCCTTCTAGTTCCAAATCTCACAATGATTACATCGCTAATACAGTATACGTTACTACTAGCATAAATTGAGCAAGGGGCGGAGAAAGTACCGCCCCTCTAATTTATGCGCTCAACTCCTGGCGGTGCATACGACCAACCTGCGCAGAGAGCAAGAATTCTTCGTAGGCCTCGCGCAGCCGGGGATAGCGTAACAGAAAGACGCCGGCGTATTCCGTGGTGAGCGGGCGCGGCTGGCGCAGCAGGTGCATGTTCACATCTTTGAGCAGGCGATTGCCCTTCTTCCCATTGCAGCTTTTGCAGGATGCGACGAGGTTTTCCCAGGGTCCCCCGCCCCCGCGCGAACGCGGGATGACATGATCGAGCGTTAGTTCGCGGCTGCGCTTGCCGCAATACTGGCAGGTTTCATCATCGCGCAACAGGATGTTGGAGCGCGTGGGCTGTAGCACGAGACGCGGCACGCGCACATTGGCAAGCAACTGCACAATTACCGGACGTTCCAGTTCGAGACGGCGGGCCTGAATGCTCTCCTCAATCAATTGACGAACGCTATCATCTACAAAGGTCACTTTTTGCCTGGAAAGCAGCACGATGAGACGACGTTCAGGGATGACTGAAAGAGGCTGGAGTGAAGAATTCAATACAAGAACAGCCATGAATGACTTCCCTTCCTCTCTGTCAGAGCCGAAACCAGATGCAAACAGCGAGGGAGAAGCTTGATTGGAGTGGAGGCAGGGGCATATCCCCACCTTTCAGCTTCTACCGCCGCCTGCGACAACGACTGGGCGGATAGGGATTGAAGCTATTTGCGCAGCCAGGTTGGTAGTGTTGTAATACGCGGCACCGTCCGCCCGTCCATTGCCCCTGTAAGGAACTCTGGAAAGCGGCGCTCAAACAGCAACATCCAGACTGGCTGGCCTGTTGTATTTGACTTGCCCGCATCTTTTTCTCCTGCTTAACCTGATCTGCTCACACCTGCTTTGATACGCAAGTGTGCCATCCTGGTCGGGGTGAGAGGACTTGAACCTCCGACCTCAGCGTCCCGAACGCTGCGCGCTAGCCGACTGCGCTACACCCCGATTGACAATTCCGCGCAAATGATCTCCTGGCCCTATCCAGTAAAATCATTATTAGAGTGTGTACACCTGATTCGCCTCCCTACGCCTGTTAAGCGACTTGACACGAATTATATGTACACCTCCCCTGCTTCAAGCATAGTATAACATACCCGGTCAATCTTTGACAATAGGTGAATCATCCTTGAATTACCTCTTGCCAATAAAACTCATCCATGTTATTATCCTGAAAACAAGTGGAAAGGGCGTTCAAAGATATGGTAAAGAAGGCGGCTGAAGAAGCCCCACAAGAGCAACAACAGCCCTATGACAATCTCCTGAAATCACTGCTGGAGGGACAAGAAAAGCAGATGCTTCCCTACTTTGTCCCCAATGCCGAATACCTGGAGACGCTTAATGTTGAAATCGTGAGAACTCCACTTCGGGTTGACCGCGTCTACCTGGTCAAGCACAAGGGACGCAAAAAGATCGCACATTTGGAGTTTGAGTCTGGGCCAAACAACGATATGGCCGCTCGCTTACTCGACTATCATGCCTACTTGTATCGCAAGTATAAACTGCCAGTAAAATCGGTCATCGTCTATCCGTTTCCAACAAAAATGGTTGAGTCTCCCTTGCTAGAAGTCGATGAAGATGGTGAGATACTAACGTTCCACTTC
>JBOGTO010000321.1:0-8858 GCA_050695155.1 Ktedonobacteraceae bacterium | reverse complement strand
GCTACATACTAATGGATGAGCAAGCCGTGGAGCATCTGTTGGGCGTGGCTGCCGGCCTGTATTCGCAGGTGCCGGGCGAACCACAAATCCAGGGTCAGGTTGCCGATGCCCTACAAATCGCGCAGGGAGCAGGATACGCGGGACCCATAAGCTCAGCCTTATTTCGCGCGGCTATCGTTGCCGGGAAGCGCGCCCGCAGCGAAACCGCCATCAGTCGCAACGCCGCCTCTGTCAGTCACGTAGCTGTGCAACTGGCGCGCCAACTCTTCCCCAATCTGAATGAAGCGTGTGTGCTGCTCATAGGCTCCGGCAAAATGAGTGAACTGGCCGCGCAGAATTTGTATGAGAATGGTGCGCAACGTCTCATCATCATCAATCGCACACCAACGCACGCTTTAGAGCTGGCGCAACGTTCGGGCGCGGCTCATCGCACTTTTTCCGAGCTAGGCGCATCGTTACTCGAAGCCGATGTCGTCATCAGCTCCACTACTGCCCCACGCGCGCTCATCACCGTCGAGATGCTCGAAGCTGTCATGCGGCAGCGTGCTGGCCGCTCGCTCCTGCTGATCGACATCGCTCTGCCCAGGGATATTGAAGCGGAAGCGGCGCATATCCCCGGCGTTTACCTGTACAACCTGGACGACCTGCAAGCCAGCGTCGAGGAAGGGATTCGCCTGCGTTTACAGGAAGTCGAGCAGGTACAGGCCATCATTGCTGAAGAGAGCCATGCTTTTCAACGCTGGCTGCGCTCATTGAGCGTCACCGGCACGATTAGTGACCTGCGCCAGCGCGTCGATCTGTTGCGCGAGCAGGAACTGGCGCGCGCCATGCAGCGTTTGCCCGCGACACTCACCGAACGAGAAGCTGACGCTGTGCGCGAACTGACCACACGCCTTGTCAACAAGCTGCTGCATACTCCCATGTTGCGCCTCAAAGACGCGGCTGCCGAAGGGCAAGGACATATCTATGCCGAAGCTCTAAGATATTTATTTGATCTGGAAGTGCAATTAGATGAATCGCAAAATGAACATAAGGATAGGAACGCGAGCCAGCAAACTGGCTATGCTACAAACGCAATCGATCATCGCGCGGCTGCATCAACAGTGGCCTGCGCTGGACATACAGATAGAGCAGATTCATACTCTGGGTGATCGCAATACCACCATGTCACTCTCTGCCATCGGTGGCGATGGCGTCTTTGTGATGGAGATCGAACGCGCCCTGCTCGATGGACGTATCGACCTGGCAGTTCACAGCCTGAAAGATTTGCCCACCGCGCAACCCGCCGGACTGCATACCTGTGTAGTAGGCGGTCGTGAAGATGCGCGTGATGCGCTGGTATGGAGCGAGCAATACGCCTCCATGCGAGAATGGAATTTCACGACCCATCACATCCCATCGATGCCTCTGCGTATCGGCACCTGTAGTTTGCGGCGCACGGCGCAGTTGCAAGCATTGCTCCCACAGATAGATATTCTGCCATTGCGGGGCAACGTCGATACACGCTTGCGCAAGTTGGATGCAGGCGAGTACGACGCTATCGTGCTGGCGGCGGCAGGGCTGCACCGGCTGGGAGCGCATGAACGGGTAGCGCAGCGCATGACCTATCTTCCCTTTGATGTCATGTTGCCCGCTCCAGGACAGGGCGCGCTGGCGCTGGAAATGCGCGACGAAGAAGCTATGCGCGAACTGGTCGCCCCTTTGCGCGATAGCGCAATTGCGGCTACCACCAGCGCCGAACGCATGTTTATGCGCCACCTGGGAGCCGGGTGCTACCTGCCCATCGCAGCCTATGGCGAAATGCAGGATGACAGGCTGCTGCTACAAGGGCTGGTTATCAGCCTGGATGGCAAAGAGCAGGTGTGCCTGCGCTCCAGCATTCCCTGGACAGCGCAAACGAGCGTTGAATATGCCGAACAACTGGGCGTACAACTGGCGGAACAGGCGTTGGCGCAAGGCGCAGCCGCTATTATTGCCACAGTAAATGAAGGGCGGGTGCGTGAACATGCTTCACTCGACTAACACGGCCCGGCCTTTGCTGGGGAAACGCATCCTGGTGACGCGCACGCTCGAGCAGGCCGCCTCATTTAGCAAGCGCTTGCGCAAGTTGGGAGCCGCGCCTTTTGAGTTTCCTATCATTCGTATCGCGCCGCCGCTTGACTGGCAGCCACTCGACGATGCTCTACGTCGTCTTTGTAACGCTACATTCACCTACTATGATTGGCTGATCTTCACCAGCGTCAACGGCGTGGAGAGCGTATTTGGGCGCTTGAACGAATTTGGCCTGACGATTCCAGTTGCCAGTGCCACGCGCGTAGCAGCGATTGGCCCTGCTACAGCTGCCGCGCTCGCCCGCTACGGTGTGCAGACCGACCTTGTGCCGGGCGAGTATATCGCTGAAGGAGTGGTTGCGGCATTGATGGAGGATGCACGGCTTCGGGGCGCTTCGCTGGCGGGCAAGCGCGTTTTGCTGCCGCGCGCGGCTGTGGCGCGCGATGTGCTTGTCACCGAACTGAAAGCGGCGGGCGCAATCGTGCAAGAAGTGGCAGCTTATCGCACGCTGCCAGTGAGCAGCGATGACGCCCAGGGACTCGAAGTAGTGCGTATGCTACAGGCTGGCGAATTGCAAATGCTCACCTTCACCAGTTCATCGACGGTGCGCAACTTTATGCAATGGCTGATGAGCAGCGCTCCCGCTCTGGCCGAGAAGCTACAGGCCAATACAGGCGATGAGGCATTGCCCATCATCGCCTGTATTGGCCCGATTACCGCGCAAACCGCGCGCGAAGTGGGTTTACATCCGCAAATCGAAGCCACCACCTTTACTATTGATGGCCTTATCGAGGCTATAGTCCAACACGAGGGGAAAATATGACCGAACAAATCACCATCACAGAACCAGCGCAGGCACCCGCGCCCGCTAAACCGAAGCAGCCACGTCAATTAGTGCGCTTCACCTTCTATAAGCTCGATCCGCAGTGGCAATTGCTGCCTATCGAGCAACGCCAGCAGGGCAAGCAAGAGTTGCTGGAATTGTATGAAGAACATGGTCAGCAGTCGTTATTGCGCAGCTTTAGCCTGTATGGATTGCGCACCGATTGCGATTTCATGCTGTGGCAGGCAACCTACGATATTAATGACCTGCAAGGATTGAGCAGCAAAGTGCGCCGCAGCAGCATGGGGCCATACCTGCGCGAGACGCAAGCTATGCTCTCGATGACCAAGCGTTCAGTTTACGTGGGCAAACATACGCGCGGCCACGATCCGCGCCTGGTGATTACGCCCGACGACAAGAAGTACCTGTTTGTCTATCCCTTTGTCAAAACGCGCGCGTGGTATGCCCTGCCCCTTGAAGATCGCAAGCGCATGATGAATGAGCATATAAAGGTAGGCATCACCTACCCCTCGGTGACGCTCAATACTACCTACTCTTTCGGGCTGGATGACCAGGAGTTTGTAGTAGCGTTCGAGACGGATAATATCAGCGATTTTCTTGACCTGGTGCAGGAACTGCGCGAAACCGAGGCCAGCAGCTACACGCTGCGCGATACGCCCATGTATACCTGCGTCGCGCAGCCCTTAGATGCTATATTGGAAGCCATCGGGGCATGAGGTCAGAAAGATGCAAGATTCTTTTCATATAGCTGATGAACTATCACTGACTCGTTCGCATACGCTTTTTGTACAGGCGCAACATCTGATGCCGGGTGGCGTCAACAGTCCTGTGCGAGCGTTTCGCGGTGTGGGTGGCGAGCCGGTCTTCATCGATCATGCTAATGGTGCGTATCTGTACGATGTGGACGGCAATCGCTACCTCGATTACGTGCAATCGTGGGGGCCGATGCTGCTGGGACACGCGCACCCGGCGGTTGTGCAGGCGGTGATAGAGGCCAGCCAGCGCGGTTTCAGTTTTGGCGCGCCAACAGAAGCAGAAAGCGTGCTGGCGCAATTAGTCATGGATTGCGTTCCTTCGATTGAGATGGTACGCTTCGTCAACTCTGGTACCGAGGCGACCATGAGCGCGTTGCGCCTGGCTCGCGCTTTCACCGGACGCGACAAGATCATCAAGTTCGCCGGATGCTATCACGGACATGCTGATATGCTGCTGGTGCAGGCCGGCTCGGGCGTGGCAACGATGGGCTTGCCCGATAGTCCGGGCGTGCCGCAATCCAGTACCAGCCATACGCTCGTGGCCGCTTATAACGATAGCGCGGCAGTCGAGAAGTTATTTCAAAGCTACCCGCACGATATCGCCGCTATTATCATAGAACCAGTCGCCGCCAATATGGGTCTGGTGCCGCCTCTGCCTGGATTTCTTGAAAAATTGCGCAGTGTATGTGATACATATGGCGCGTTGTTGATCTTCGACGAAGTTATGACGGGTTTTCGCGTCGCGCTGGGCGGGATGCAAGAACGTGTTGGCATCAAGCCCGATTTAACGACCCTGGGCAAAATCATCGGCGGTGGTCTGCCTGTCGGCGCATATGGTGGGCGGCGCGATGTTATGCAAATGGTCGCTCCATTAGGTCCGATGTATCAAGCTGGCACGCTTTCGGGCAATCCTCTGGCGATGGCTGCCGGAATTGCCACCCTGCGAGAAATTCGCCAGTCCGGTCAATACGCCGAACTCGAACGCAAAGGTCAGTTACTCGGCGATGGCATTGAACAGGCTCTACACGAGACTGGAGCCGAAGCGCAATTCGTGCGCGTAGGAGGCATCTTCGGCCTGTTCTTTACATCTGAGCCGGTTATAGACTATGCCAGCGCGAAAACGTCTGATACTGTGCATTTTGCCCGTTTCTTTTGGAGTATGCTCAAACAAGGCGTCTACCTGCCGCCCTCCCAGTTCGAAGGCTGTTTCATCTCGCTCGCCCTTGATGATGCTATGATTGAAGAGACAGTGGAGGCAGTCAGAGTAGCGTTGCATGAAAGTGCGCCTTAAAAGTAAATGAAAGGCACGGATCGCTTGAAAAAGACGTTTGTTATCTTTTTCACGCCCGGTACAGCCTGGATGGCAGGCAAAACCAGTCGGGAACAACCATACTGGACAGAACACGCGGCGTTTATGGATGCACTGTTCGAGGATGGCACAGTGATTATGGGCGGACCCTTTGCCGATTATAGCAGTTTTATGGTTGTCCTTGAAGCCTCCGATGAGAGCGAGGTGCGTGAACTGTTCAAGCGTGACCCTTTCATTGTGCAAGGGATATTTCACCTCAGTAGTGTCCATGAATGGGTCGTTTTTCTTGATGCGCGAAAAAAGTGAGAGTGAGAGCATGAGTATATTTCCTACCGTGCGTATGCGGCGCACACGTCAAAATGAGCAACTACGCGCGATGGTGCGCGAAACGCATCTGAACGTTGAGCAACTAATCTATCCCCTGTTTATCGCGGAAGATCTGACCGAACCGCGTCCCATTGCCGCGATGCCGGGCATTATGCAGTGGCCTCTGGAGCATCTTGGGCGCGAAATGGAGCGTGTCGCCAAATCGGGCATTCCAGCGGTGCTGCTCTTTGGCATTCCCACCGAAAAGGACGAAGTTGGTTCGCAGGCGTATGCCGAGCAGGGCATTATCCAGCAAGCTATTCGACGTATCAAGGCTGAGACACCGGATGTGCTGGTCATCACCGATGTATGCCTGTGCGAGTATACCAGTCACGGACACTGCGGCGTGATCCACAATGGCACGGTGCAGAATGACGAGTCACTAAAATTGTTGGCGGACATGGCGCTATCGCATGTCGAAGCCGGGGCAGACCTGGTCGCGCCCTCGGATATGATGGATGGCCGCGTGGGAGCCATTCGTCGCACGCTCGACGAACACAACTTCAGCGCAACACCCATAATGGCCTATTCCGCCAAGTACGCCTCCGGCTTCTACGGCCCGTTCCGCGAAGCCGCCGGTTCCGCGCCGCAATTCGGCGACCGCCGCTCCTACCAGATGGACCCCGCCAACGCCCGTGAAGCCCTGCGCGAAGTAGACCTTGATATCGCCGAGGGTGCAGATATCGTAATGGTCAAACCCGCCCTTGCCTATCTGGACGTAATCCGCCGCGTGCGCGACCACTGCGACCTGCCCCTTGCCGCCTACAACGTCAGCGGCGAATACTCCATGATTAAAGCCGCCGCCCAAAACGGCTGGGTCGACGAACAGCGCATCGTCATGGAAGTGCTGACAGGCATCCGGCGCGCGGGTGCGGATATGATTATCACCTACTTTGCGCCCGATGTGGCCGGGTGGCTGAGAGAGTAATTGGGCAATTTTATAGTCGCCGTATAAGTTAGAACACATTCCAGGACGAATTTGCAGATTTTTCAGTATTGCACATAGACTCGTTGAGAGCCTTAGAGTACATAATTACCTGCGCAATAGCAACAACCTCTCGTAGATATTCATGCCCTGGCTCAAGGCTCTCAATGACGAACCCTGCTATGGGAGGAATACAGTTCAAGAGGTTTAAAAAGAGTCTCCCTTTCCATACTCTATGAGGGTCAAGAGCGTGTTTACCCAGGTGCTGGTAATAGTAGATGATCGCTCCTGGCTGCAAAGACTTCAACTCATCGATAGTTTTTTGATCGAGCATCCCTTTTCCTCTCTCTGCTGGAAAACGTCTATACTCTACTTGAAATCTCCTTTTATAAGATTCCAAATTAATAGGTGGCGGGTTATTGGATTCTACACCCACCTCTACATACCCACCTTTGTAAAGCATACCATTACGTGCATAGTTCAGTCAACTGGGTAATGTCTGTATAATGAAATGGAAAGAGCAGGCAAGGGGTATTTACTGTATGGGTACCAGATTACGGGTCAAAGAAGTAGCGGAGCAAAAAGGATTTAATCAAGCCAGCCTTGCACGCAAGGCCGACATTGATTTTAAGACAGTCAAACGAGTATTTCGTGACCCATACCATGATGTAAGTCTATATATCCTCAACAGGATAGCTCAGGCTCTTGATGTTCCGACTTCCGCACTCCTGGAAGATGTTCCAGATGTCTAATCCTGATCTGGCCGCTAAAATTTCTTCATTTGATCGACCGCATAATATGCTGCTCATCTTGCTTGTAGCTGATTCATTGCATGAATATAAATTCTGGTCGTCTCAAATGATTTGTGTATGGCCTGTATACTGAAATTAGAAACAGCAAGGGAGCAGAGTAGTGTATAGGCTCAGGATAAAAGAAGTCGCGCAGGAAATGGGATATAATCAGGCCCAACTCAGCCGTAAAACAAATGTAGACTTCAAAACAATAAAACGGCTGTTTCGAGATCCATACCATAATGTTGAGTTTCATGTTTTGACACGGATAGCTGAAGGTTTAGGCGTTCCTATTGCTGATCTTATGGAATATGTACCTGACGACACCACAAAATAGAGAAAGCTTCAACATATTGGTTGGGGCTTCCTGATCTTTCTCATCTCTACAACCTCGGATCAACCGGCTCGCTCTCCAATGCCAGCACACCGAAGACGCATTCGTGAACAGCCCGTAACGGTTCTTTGCGCACGAAGCGTTCCAGGGCTTCAATGCTCAAGGCGAACTCTCGCAGGGCGAGGGAGCGTTTGGCTCCGACGCTGCGCGAGCGCAGGCGGTTCAGGTTTTCGGGTATGCTATACTCCGGGCCGTAGATGATGCGCAGGTATTCCGGGCCGCGACATTTCAGGGCGGGCTGCGCGATACCACGCTTGCCTCGCGCGATGAAATCGAGAGGTTTGACCACCATGCCTTCGCCGCCGCGTCCCGTCAGTTCTTGCCACCATTGAATAGCAGCCTGGATGTTGGTCGAGTCGGTCACGTCTACCACTTTGTAGGGCGTGGCGAGCAATAGTTCCTCATCGGCTTTGCATAGTTCTGCCAGGGTATCCATGTGCCAGACGTGGTTTTTGTTGGCATGAACCTCGCTCTGGGTTGCCAGGATATGGAATGGAGCCAGTTTGAGATCAGCCACCGATTGAACCGGCCAGCAATAGTGATTGTAGGCAGCGATGTATTGCGTCGCCAGTGATCTGCGATGGCCGAAACTTTCACATAGTGCGGCAACATCGATACCGCGCGCGGCGGTCTGTTCCAGCAGAGAAACGGCCTCGTCCAGCGCGGCGTGAGAGGCAGCGCCTACGGCTGCGTATTGGTGGAGCAGGAGCGCCTGGGCCTTTACTGACCAGGGCATCAGTTCGCAGTCAAGGCACACCCAATCGGTATTGAACTTCTCCCAGAAATTTGTGCTGGTGAGCGCGGCGCGTACCCTTGCTAGCATTTCGGCTTCGAGCGCGGCATCATCAAAGAAACGGCGGCCTGTGCGCGTATAGCAGATACCGCTGCCTTCGCCCGTCACACCGAAGTTCTTACGCGCGGCCTCTTCATCGCGGCACACGATGACAACTGCGCGCGAACCCATATGCTTTTCCTCGCACACAACTGCCGGTACTCCCTGATTCAGAAAATAGGCAAAAGCCTCGGCGGGATGCTCTAGCAAACCTGGCTCCTTGCTTGTTTCCGAGGGAGACATGGTGGGCGGCAGGTAGATCAGCCATTTGGGATTGGCGGCATAACGGCTCATGACTTCCAGCGCTGCGATAGTATTCTCCTCACGGATGGTGATATTTTGTTGCAGGCGCGTGGCAATCAGGCGTTTGCCGGAAACGTCTTTGAGGTCCAGAATGTCGTCATGCTGCTGTTGTGCTGTCAGC
This sequence comes from Ktedonobacteraceae bacterium, assembly GCA_050695155.1. Classification (GTDB taxonomy): domain Bacteria; phylum Chloroflexota; class Ktedonobacteria; order Ktedonobacterales; family Ktedonobacteraceae; genus CF-113. The sequence goes on along the minus strand of JBOGTO010000321.1, from coordinate 166 downwards.
GTAGGAGCTTGATCGGCTATGGTAAGGAACGGTTTAGCTGGCTCCCAGTAGGTGCGCATGGCTGGAACCGCAACCAGTTCTTTTTCGGGGTAGCGCAACGCGGTCAGCTTGCCGCCAAAGACACAGCCCGTATCGATGTTGATGGTACGGTTGAGCCATTCAGCCT
>JBOGTO010000320.1:0-3897 GCA_050695155.1 Ktedonobacteraceae bacterium | reverse complement strand
GGGGAGGACACAGCGACGTGCGGTACAATACATGAGAGACTTCTCCTTCGGATAAGATTGGGATTGATAACACTATCTTATCTCTCGTGAGAAGTCTCTCCTCTCAGCAATAATTCACAAGCCCTGGTTACGATCAGTTGAATTGTTGACATAGCTGCGATAATAGTGTCAGATAACTCTCCTGGTTTTTGTAGGGGTATGATGTTCGCTAAATAGTAAGAGGTGGTGAGTGATACCCGCAGCTGATTTTTCCCGGTCCAATCTGGGAACTATCCTCAATTCCATCGTAGATGCCATATGGATTTACGATGCGCAGGGTCATATTCTCCAGATGAATAGCGCGGCCCAGCAGTTGATCGGCGTCATAGACAAAAATACCTATCTTTCGTTGGACGTTGAGCCGCGCCTGGCGGCGTTTGAGATGTGTGATGTGCATGGGAATCCCATGCCGCGCGAACAATGGGGACTTTTACGTATTCTCAACGGTGAGGTGCTGACCGGCGCTAATTGTATGGTAGGTATGATTCGCGCCTTTGATGGGCGGCAAATATATATCAGTGTAAGCGGCTCCCCACTGCGAGACGAACAGGGCCAGATCACAGGTGCGATCACCATTACAAGGGATATTACCGAAAGAGAGCTTATGGTCCAGCAATTGCGGGAAGCAACTCACGAGACTCAAGCGCGCGCCAGCAGGCTGGAAGCCATCATCGAGTCAATGGTGGAGGGCGTCGTAGTCTATGATCGCGCTGGAAATGTGCTACAAATGAACGCGGCTGCGCAGCAACTGTTTGGCATTGACGATGTCAATACATATGTATCTGAACCTTTATTGAAGCGCGCAGCTCACTATCAGAGCTATGATGCGGAAGGGCGCATTATTCTACCGGAAGACAGTGGTGTTGCCTCCACGCTGCGTGACGGGGTGTCTATCAACCGCGAGGTATGGCTGACCCTGTCCGATGGAAGAACCAGAATAGTGCGCAGTACAGTCTCACCAATTCGCACGGCACAGAATGAGACGGATGGCGCGGTAATCGTCTCGCGGGACATTACAGAGCCGAAGAGTATTGAACGGCAGAAAAGCGAGTTTCTTTCAATCGCCAGCCACGAGTTGCGCACTCCTATCACGGCATTGCAGGGATTTTCCGAACTGCTCCAGATGATAATCGATCGGGGGCAGAGCCTCGATACGCCGCGTACCATCCATGCTGTGAAAGAGATCATACAGCAGGGCCAGAGGCTTACGCGCCTGATCGAGGATATGCTCGAAATCTCGCGTATTGAAACCGGGCGTATGCCGCTCCAGATTGAGCAACACGATTTACTCGAGACGCTCAGGCATAGCGTGGAGATTCAGTCAACCATCAATAAGCGGCATACGCTCAAGCTTGCCGTAGAAGGACTTCAACCAGAAGATGCTCTGTCGGGACATTTTGACCGCGACCGTATCGAGCAAGTTTTGAACAATTTGATTGGCAACGCGGCGAAGTATAGTCCCGCTGGCAGCGAAATCGAGATAGGATTGCGTTACGACGCGGCAAACCCCGGCGAGGCGCTGTTGTGGGTAAAAGATGCAGGTGTGGGTATTGCTAATCACGAGATGCCACATATCTTCGAGCGTTTTCATCGTGCCAGCAACCTGGATCGCTCGATCAGTGGCTTCGGCATCGGTCTTTACCTGGTGCATGAATTTGTCACGCGGCATGGAGGGTGCGTGTGGGTCGAGAGCGTCGAGGGCAGCGGTTCCACATTTTATGTTTCGTTGCCTCTGTCTATATAAATTACGCTCTCTCGATCATTAGTAGCCCTGTTTCCGGCTCGCGTCCTACGACCACCGGCACACTGTTGCTCACATCTGTACGCATACAAAATGGCGGGTCGTCGGGCAATCCCCCTTCGATGACAGCGCGCGCCGCGCTACAATAATCTAATACGATGGGCGGTTTGAAGGCCTCATAGAGTGCGATTGCCGCGTTGGCACTGTCCCACAACTGGATACTGGCCTGCTGGCGTTGCAGTTCCAGCGCGAGGTACCCGGCACATACAGCATCATCAAGCCCGAAGTAGTCGGATTCGCCGGAACAGACGATATGGATATCGCATTCGCGCGTGTTTGCCAGCACCAGCGCATAGGCTGTGACTGCGCCGGCATTATAAAAACTGCCTGCCAGGCGCGGGGCTTGCTCTGGGCAGGCATAAAAGGCGCGCGTGCCGTTGGTGGTCGTCATTATCAGTTCGCGCCCGCTCAGGTCAAGCTGCGCATACTGCACTGGCGAGTTGCCATAGTCGAAGCTGGGGATACGCTGCACGTTGCGTTCGCCGCACAGTAGGCGTCCCTCAATCTTTTGCGCCGCTTCCCGCGCCTGCTCGATACTCCCCGCCACCAGCACGCGCGCCGCCCCCCGGTCGAACATAACCGCCATGCTGGTAGTAGCGCGAATGACATCCACGACGATGTAGAGATCATTCGCGCCCGTTTCATTGATAACTATGGAGGATGGAGTGAAGTATGTATTTACGTACAAAGTTGGTTCCTCAATTTCTTCCTTTGAGAGTACATATGACAGGTAAGGGATATTAACAAGCAATCTTCTGGTTAATCGTATCACGAAGGAAGATCGACTTCATACTTTTTGTTTGACGAACAAAAGTAAGTAAGTCTGTTCCAGGGCATCAGACTATGTTACAATAGAGAACAACCAGGGCAGGAGAATGTTGATTAATGACAGAGCAATTTGAATCAGGACAGAATATATCTCTGAATGGGCAGCCAGAAAGTGTTCAATGCATTCCTGCATGTGAAACTCCGCTGCCCGAACCTCGTTTAGTACATACGGCAGCACATGGAAAGATATATTGTGGCGATTCGCTGCAACTCCTGAATAATCAAGAGATTGTGCGGCCAGGCTCGGTTAATCTGATTATGACCAGTCCTCCTTTCGGGTTAGTGCGTCAAAAAGAGTACGGAAATGTTGATGCCGGCGAGTATGTTGAATGGTTTCGTCCGTTTGCCCAGGCATTCTATAACTCCCTTGCCGATAATGGCTCACTGGTAATTGACATTGGAGGAGCCTGGATACCTGGTCAACCTACACGTAGCCTGTATCACTATGAACTATTGATTATGCTTTGCCGTGAGTATAATTTTCACCTGGCTCAAGAGTTTTACTGGTGGAATCCGAGCAAGCTTCCTTCACCTGCTGAATGGGTGACTGTACGCCGTATTCGTGTCAAGGATGCAGTAAATTGTATCTGGTGGCTATCGAAAACCCCCTGGCCGAAGGCATCAAATATGCGTGTCTTACAACCCTATAGCGATTCTATGCAAGAACTGCTTCAAAACGGTTATAAAGCAAAGTTGCGCCCAAGCGGACATGATATTAGTACGAAGTTCTCTTATGATAATGGAGCATCAATTCCACCGAATATTCTTGCTATTCCAAATACTGAGAGTAATTCCGCATATTTGCGTTACTGTTCTGAGCATAATTTAAAAGCTCATCCCGCGCGATTTCCTGCGCTCTTGCCAGAATATTTCATTCGTATGCTGACTGACTCGGGCGATCTAGTCATTGATCCATTTGCAGGTAGTTGTGTTACAGGAGAAGTAGCCGAGCGGTTGAGCCGTAATTGGATGTGCGCTGAACTGCGCGAAGATTATGTGGAAAGCGCTCTTAGCCGCTTCGCTGAGGGGGATAAAGCAGCTCCATCAAACGGAAATGCAGAGAAGTATTATAAGCTTGCGCGTCCTGGCCTTCTATGGAATGGCATTGATGATGATCCATTGTCACAAGACGGAGGAAAGAAACGGCAATTCAAACCTAAGGTTATGAACACTCCATCAGTTCATAGTGAAGCAGAGGCTAAGCAAACACATGCAGAAGAGCCTATCAG
>JBOGTO010000319.1:0-2105 GCA_050695155.1 Ktedonobacteraceae bacterium | reverse complement strand
GGGTCGCCCCTACTATACGCGAGAGATGGCATCAGAAGCGTTTTCATAGTATAGTAGGGGCGACCCTTGCGGTCGCCCTGGTTACCCTGACATCTACTGGCCTGTGAGGGTAATCAAGCCCTTTTGGGCTGCCAGCGATACGGCTTCGGTGCGGTTAGTGGCACCCAGTTTGCCCATAATCGAGCTGACGTGGAATTTGGCGGTGCGTTCGCTGATAATCAGGCGGGCGGCTATTTCTTTGTTGGGCATACCCTGCGCCAGCAGCGCCAGCACTTCCAGTTCGCGCTCGGTAAGAGGCTCAAACAGCGCGGGTTGACCATTCGAGCCGCGCGCGCCATACTGCTGCCCCACATGACGCAGGAGCTTGGAGGCGATCACCGGCTGGAGCAGCGAACCGCCCTGCATGGTGACGCGAATGGCATTGAAAATTTCTTCGCGCGGCGCGCCTTTGAGCAGGTAGCCATTCGCCCCGGCTTCCAGGGCGGCAATGATGCGCTCGTCATTATCAAAAGCCGTAAACACGATAATGCGGGGGCTGAATTGTTTGTCATGTGCTGCGCCTGCCTGGTACTGTTGCCGCAGGTGGCGAATCGTTTCGACTCCATCCATAACGGGCATTTCGAGATCGAGCAAAAGAATATCCGGTCGCAATTGTAGGGCCAGGTGCAGCGCCTCATCCCCGTTAGCAGCCTGCTGTAGTGTGCCAACCACCTCAAAGTCGGGTTGTGTTTCCAGCACGGCTCGCAGCCCCTCGCGCACAATAGGATGATCGTCGGCCAGCAGGATACGAATCATGCGTTCGCTCCCCTTTCTTCCAGAGGAACGCAGACGGAGAGGTAGGTACCCGCGCCCGATTCGCTTTGAATGCACAACTCGCCGCCCAGCAACTTGACGCGCTCGCTGATGCCAATCAGACCAAAATGGCCTGATCCTAATGCTCCTGTTGCCTCTCGCGCCACCTTGTCAGGCTGAAAGCCAACGCCATCATCCTGTACGGTGAGACAGAGTTCGTTATCTTCGATTTCGAGGGTGAGTTCGATATGCCTGGGATTAGCGTGTTTGAGGGCATTCGTCAGGGCTTCCTGCGCAATCCGGTAGATGGCGGTTTCCAGTCGTTGTTGCAACATGGGGAAGTTGGTGGTTGGCATGTGATGAAACGTGATCTCAATCGTTTCCTGTGCCATATCATGCGCAAGAGTAGCCAGGGCTTCGGGCAGCGTGCGATTGTGCAGGTAGGCCGCGCGCAAGTCCGCCATCGAGTGACGCGCCTCCTCAAGATTGGCGCGCGCGAGTGCCAGGGCGCGGCGCACGGCATCCTGGGCGCGCTCCGGGCGTGTCATAACCAGGGCATCAGCCGCTTCCAGTTGCAGGGTGATGGCCGCTAATCCCTGGGACAGCGTATCGTGGATTTCGCGCGCCAGGCGGTTGCGCTCCTCGATGGTAGCCAGCCGCGCCGCCGCTCGTGTATGTTCGGCGGAGAGCCGCGCGCGTTGAATGGCGAGACCGATCTGGTCGCCAATGATGCGCAGCAGTTGCAGTTCTTCCTCGGCCAGTTCGCGCCAATCTTCGCTGGCGACGTTCAGCACACCGATGGGGGTTTCTCCGGCGTAGATAGGCACGCTGGCGTGGAAACGCAGGCCGAGCGAGGTAGGGTCTTTGTCGCGTTCAGCATTTTTCAGCCTGCTACAGCGCAATACGTTGATATTGGCCGCCCCCTCCAGGTCGCCCTGGAGAAAAGTGTCCAGGCACAGACAACTGCCCGTCATGCGTTCGGGATAATCGGCGAGATAGGGCGGCAGCGACTGCGCGGCGGCCCGATAGGGCTTTTCGTGTTCATCCAGCAGCCAGACCCAGCCCGTTTGCAATCCCAATAGCCGCGTAACATGGACAAGCACCTCCTGCAACGCTTCATGCACATCGATTTTACGATTCAGATGACCCGCGATAATAGACAGAATCGCCACATCGCGGTTCAAGCGCGAGTGCGAAGTCGCTTGCGGCTGATCGTGCAGGATGACCTCTTCGTTTGTAATAGGCGTTTCGGGTTGAGTTTCCATGTAGGTATTGTATATCAGAGAGGCTGCCGCGTTCAACATATATACTGG
>JBOGTO010000318.1:0-4980 GCA_050695155.1 Ktedonobacteraceae bacterium | reverse complement strand
CGGTTATTCTGGTAACAAAAGGACTGATGGTAACAATGGCGGTCATCACAGCTCCAGAAATCGAACGCATCGGGGAAATAGACGATCCTGCCACAGAAACGCGGACGCTGAGAGAACGCGGCGGTTGGTCTTTGCGTCCTCAACCACGCATCGGGCTGGATCTTGGCAGCGACGAAGATTTGCTGATGATCGAGAATATGACCAACATGCGCTGGATGATTTATCACAATTACCATTGTCTGGGTATCATCGACGTTGACGAACTACTGGTCTTTCATGTCAACAAACACGGCACGCTCGGCACACGCCCCTACAACCCTACAACGGGCGATGCTGTTGATTATCTTACACTTCCTCTCAATTATGATACAACCTACGTACATATCTACCGCCGCCATATTAGCAAGGGCGTTGAAATCTACGATATGCGCGTGGCCTGAGAATCTAGTACTTTTCTCACATTTCCCCCTCTATATCCTAAAATGTCTTGTTGTGCTTCGTTTCATTACATTGAACGGTTGGGTTCAAAGAGCGCGTAAACAGATCGGTTAAGGTTGTGAACGCACTGATAGGACAATCTGGCTGTATCTGGCTATTTATTCGTATTCTGCGCTTAAACTAAGCTATACTTGTGTGTGGATAACCGTTTATTTCAGTCACTGTAGTGAGGAGTTGTATGCTTTCGACCATCGTTACAGTTCTTTTAGTCTGTGTAATGCTGTCGATCATCGTTGGTTTTATGGTGAGCGCGATGCGCTTGCATAGACGCCATGTACGTACCTTACAAGCTCAAGCCCCAACAGGTGCGTTTCGTGTCTCTGCTGTCCTACCCGCGCTCAATACGATGCCCTCGGCTGCTCAGCAACAAACGCTGCCCCTGGCATTGCCTGCTTCCTGGTTTCGCCGTCGTCGCACGCTAGTATCCCTGGCGCTGCTCGGTATGGTGTTGCTCACCTTATTTTTGCAGAGCGGCCTGGCCGATGGCGCGTTTCATGATATTGCCAATGGCCTCGGCTTCAATACCTCGCAGCATCTGGCAGGTTTTGATATAAACACCTCGCTGCCGCCTATCCCATTCTCTGCTTCTGCCGATGTGGTGCGCATCGATTCCGCCGCCCGCAACCAGTACTATAATGATTACCAATGGCAGGTCTGGTCCTACTCCTCGTGTTCAGGCATTTCAATGGAGATGGTTATCGACGCCTATGGACACAACTATATTGCATCTGACTTTTTGCAAAAGGAATCATCGCTTGGTGTGTGGAATGTCTATGATGGACTGACTGGAGGCGAGCCGGCTATTGCTCAGACAGCCGCTTATTTTGGCTTTAAGGCTTTGCCCAGCCCGCCGAGAACGTTACAGAACTTGATCTATACGGTGAACAAAGGCTATCCCGTAATAGTAGGCAATCCCGGTCATATCATGGTTGTGCGCGGCGGCGACGATAACTATATTTATGTGGCAGACTCTTCGCCCGCTAATCGCACCGCTATGACGCACGCGCAATTTCTCTCATGGTGGGACGGCTTTAGCGTCGTGTTAGTGCCGGCCTAAGCTCTCGGTAGGCACTACTTTTGTGGAGATGCGCGAGGCTCTATAGCTTCTTGTTCTATTTCTATGAAGAACTCCGTGCTTCACCCTTTGAGCCGGGATAAAATCTCAGCGTGCAGGGTTTTTGTGCTGGACACCACGATAGAATAGCCTCCTTTCAGCGTCTCTACAGGGCGCAGTGACTTCCCATCGTGATTGCTGATAATTCCGCCAGCTTCGAGGACAATGCTGGCGGAGGCTAAAAACGATTCGGCGGTGATTACATCTCCAATATCCACGTAGGCATCATACGCGCCATTTGCCACATAGACTATATCCATTGCCGAACTGCCCGAACGTCGCACGTTTCCTGGCGGTGGCTCATTGATAAGCAAGCGCAGCACCGCATCTCGATTACGTCCATCCAGATTTATGCCCAACAGGCATTCTTTGAGCTTTTTCGTTTCGCTTACCTGGCAGCGTTTCCCATTGCAGAATGCTCCGCCACCGCGACTGGCTTCATAAACCGTACCGCTAAAAAGTTCTCCGACGAAGGCCCATTGTACGTTTTGAGGCGTAATGGGTGCGTCTATAGATAGCACTGCCAGCGCGACCGAAGCTGTCACAATGCCGCGTTGCACGTTGGTCGATCCGTCCACCGGATCAATGACAATGCGGTAGGGTGGATTCCGGCTGGTTGTGAACGGGGGTCGCTCCTCGGTAATGACCTCGAAACCATGCCCGCTCTCGATCAAGCCGCTAATGATGATATCTTCAGCCTCACGATCAAAGCGCATAGTGGTATGTTCAGATGAAGCGGAAAATATTCCCTCCTGGTTGAATGAATCTGAGTGCATATAGCCGCGCACCTGCCGGAATACCTGTTGTAACAGTTCTAACATGTTTGCACTATCTTCACCTTACTTTTTTGATGTTGTAGGCGAGCTAAAGGAATTTCCTCCCTTAGCTATGTATCGTTTACCCCACAATGATTACGAAGGATCGTGAGTGTTTGTTTCTCTGTTCGTTCGCTCGATTATACCATATGGTGTTGAAGTATCTGGTTCAGAGCCAGAATCTGCTATACGCTGTATAACAAACGGGTTCACGCGCTCTGCGGCTAAAAGTCGCGTCCGGGTGGTGGAAATTGCCAGTTCACCCTGGTCGCAGGCGATCCAGCGGCGTCCGAGTTGCTGGGCGATGATAGGAGTAACACCACTGCCGCAAAAACAATCGAGGATGAGATCATGCGCTTCCGACGAGGCTAAGATAATACGCTCGATAAGCGCGGTCGGTTTTTGTGTAGCATAGCCGTTGCGCTCCGGGTCTTTCTGGTGCAGATGGCTAATATCGCCCCATACGTCTGATGGCGTCATGAGCGAGTCTTCGTCATAGCGATAGGTGCGCCCATTTGACGAAATCGTCCAGTATACGCGCCCTTCGGCATTCACCTCTTTGCGCATATGGTTGCGTTTGCCAGCGCCGCGTCGTTCGCTGATACGTTCCGCATGAAAACAATATTGTGAGGATTTCGTATAAAACAAAATGGTATCGTGCTTGCGAGCAAAGTGTTTGCGGGCGCGTCCGCCCGACTGGTAATGCCAGATAATCTCATTTTTGAAGCCAGCGCCTTCGGCGTTAATGCTAAAACCAAAGACTTCATCCAGCAACACCTTTGCGTAATGGGTCACACGCCAGTCGAGGTGAACATAGAGGCTACCAGTCGGAGCCAACAAATCATATAACAAAACAAAAGTTTCATATAGCCATTGAAGATATATATCAAGATTGTTGTCCCACTTGTCGCTATATGCCAGTTGCTCGCCGCTTTTGAAATCGCGCCCGGTCATAAATGGGGGATCAATGTAGATGAGATGGATCTTCCCGGCAAATTCGGGCAATAGCGCTGGCAAGACATGCTGCTTATCTCCTAGAATGAGGCGATTGTGCCAGGTAGTGGGGAAGGGTATAGTGCCAGATTGTAGATTATCAGGCTGAGGTGTAATGGACTCCGTGGTCACGAGTACCTTTGGGATTGGGGGAATCGCGCCAGAGTAGCTGTCCGTTGCCAGAAATTCGCTATTTTCTGGTTTAGATTTCCTCTTCCAAAATAACTCAGGCATATCTATTACTCTATATACTTACGTTGCTGTAATCAGGGGATTTAACATAACCAATAGCTTGCATGATAAGCTGTATGCATACCCCTGTCAAATTTTTTATAAACTAGCCCAAATGACCCATCCTAATTCCCCGTCGGATGCACGTTGGTATATCTTGATACACAGATACCAGATATGCTGCTTTGCGCGCATCGAACACGCGCTTATTTTACGGGAGGTAGAGATTGATATGATAAGTAACTTCTATGCTAAACTACTGATTTCCATTGTGCTAGTACTGACTGTTGTTATACTTGCATCCTGTAGCGCGTCCGGGGTTGGCGCTGTTCCCAGTGGCACGCCCAGCCTGGGGAATGGAACGCTGGCGGTAATTCCTTCGCCCAGCCCAACAAAGCAGGTTATTCCGCCGGCTTCGCCCGCTGCATTGAGTGGAACATATGCCTTTGTGCGTAATAATCAACTCTGGCTGGCTTTGCATGGCGCAAAACCGGCGCAGGCGACCTCGTTTGATTATAACAATCTGCCCGATGTGTCGTGGCATCAACCTTTGTGGTCGCCAGGGGATGGATTAGTCGCCTTTATTATGAATGCGCGGCCAGCGGGTCAGGGCGGCGGAGGCTGTCCCGCGCCAGATTATGGCGCGAATGGCGCATTATATGTGCTGAAAACCAGCACGATGCAGTTGACACAGGTGATGGTGCCAGCCGACAAAAGTGATCCGCTTGCGAGCAGTCCGCACAATGGCTACTGGCAGTATGTATTCTGGCAGGATGCGACACATTTACTGGCATGGTATAATGGCGTCATTAGCAAACCGAGCAGTACGGCGGGCTTGTACCGTTACGATATTGACAATCATACGCTATCATCAGTCGTTTCGCTTGCTCAGCTGGGGGTATCTACGCTGTTCAACGCGCAACAGAATGCGCCGCTGATGTTGTCGATGCGTTACAGTAGTGGTCAACTATATTACCAGGTAGTCGCGCATCCTTTTACACAGCAGAGTCAATTGACCATCTATCGTCATTCGCTCGCTCAACCCGCGCTAGCAAACGTAAAAGTGCTGGATATGGGGAGCGAAGCCTGGTGTGGCTCTGCGCAGAGCAACTCTTTTACCAGTCCTGGCTGGGATGTCTCGCCCGATGGTCAACAATTAGCGGCGCAGATAGTGCAAACCAGTAATGGCAATGCATCTAGCAGCATTGAAACACTCAATATGCCTGACAACATAGCGACGGGATTACTGGCGCAGTTACCGCCCGCGATGCTTGCGCATGACCTGGTTTTGACATGGGGACCTGATAGTCAATCACTTGTGGCGAGCGA
>JBOGTO010000317.1:0-9004 GCA_050695155.1 Ktedonobacteraceae bacterium | reverse complement strand
CCCCTCCCTACCCGGCCCAACCCCCGCCCCTACAGATGATTGTAAGGAGCGCATATGCCAGAACATATGATTGAGCGAACGGTCAAACTTGGGAGCAAATCGGGACTGCACGCCCGCCCGGCGGCTGTTTTTGTGCAGAACGCAAAGGGCTTCCAGTGCCAGATATTGCTGTCAAAAAATGAGAAGCGGGTGAATGCCAAGTCTATCCTCTCTATACTCACGCTCGGCGCTGAGCAGGGCGAGCAGGTTGTACTGTATGCCGATGGCGAGGATGCGCAGATGGCGGTTGATAAGCTGGCGGCGCTGCTCGAAAGAGACCTGGGATGAAGATGTTGCGTGGCATAGCCGCGTCTCCAGGGATTGCCAGCGGTATTGCTCAGATCATTCGCCCTCTTCCGCCTGTGAATATCATGGAGCAGCGCACGGTTGAGGCAGCGGTTGAGATGGCACGCCTCGAACGGGCGATTGCGCAGGCTATAACACACCTGGACAGGCTGCTGAGCGCGGCGCATGGACCGGTAACGGCTATACTGGGGGCGCAGCTAGAGATGCTGGATGATCCCGAGTTGAAACAGGGGGCCGATGCCTTGATCGCTTCTGGTTCCAGCGCTGAGGCGGCGGTAACGCGCGTGGCGGACGAGTATGCCGAACAACTGGCAAGCCTGTCCGATGCGTACCTGGCGGCGCGGGCGGAAGATGTGCGCGAAGCTGGCCGCCGTATCGTGGCGGAACTGCTTGGCATCTCGCTGGAGGCGCATCTTGACCACGCAGCTATTCTTGTCGCGTGCGATCTCTCTCCCGCCGATATGATCGGCCTGGACCCGGCGCTTTTACAGGCCATTGTCACAGAATCTGGTTCGGCGACGGGGCATCTTGCCATTGTAGCGCAAGGGCTGGGTATCCCCGCTGTGGTGGGTGTGGCTGGCGCGCTGGCTGAAATCAGCGACCATGCTCATCTTATCGTCGATGGTGAAAAAGGCGAGGTGATGGTTTCACCCGATGAGATGAGCCGCCGCGAGGTTGAGGCGCGCCTACAGGTGGCGCAGCGCGAAAAGCAGGATTTGGAAGTGTACAGGGAGCGTCAGGGCATGACTGCTGATGGCGTACATATAGAGGTATTTGCTAATATCGGCTCAGTGGCCGAAGCGCATAAAGCTGTTGAAATGGGAGCTGAGGGCGTTGGCCTGTTCCGCACAGAATTGCTGGCCGCGCAGGGGCTGCCATCCGAAGAGGAACAATACGCTATCTACCAGGAAGTAGCCGCCGTTTTGCGGCGACCTCTGATTGTGAGAACCTTTGATATTGGGGGAGATAAGCCAGTTCCCGGCCTGGATATGCCTGCTGAAGCGAATCCTTTTCTCGGCTGGCGCGGCATTCGGCTGGCCCTCGACCGGCCCGCAGAGGTCTTTCTGCCCCAGGTACGCGCTATTCTGCGCGCGGCGGCGAACTATGACTTGCGCATGATGTTGCCTATGGTGGCGACGCCAGAAGAGGTTGAGGCGGCGCGCGCGTTGATTGAGCAGGCCATACAGGACTTGCAAAGTGCGGGGTATCTTGCACATCCTATTCCTGTTGGCATTATGGTCGAGACGCCCGCCGCCGCGCTGACGCTCGATCACTTTCGCGGGTTGATCGACTTTGCCTCGATTGGCACGAATGACCTCGTGCAATATACCTATGCCGTTGATCGCACAAATGCGCGTGTGCGCGAGCGAGCAAAGCCGTCAGGTGTGGCAACACTGCGCCTGATAGCACAGGTTTGCCACGCGGGTGTACCAGTAGCGGTATGCGGGCAACTGGCAGGCGATGCCGGCGCGGTTCCCCTGCTGGTGGGCCTGGGTGTGCGCGAACTCTCTGTCTCACCCGCCCGCATTCCCACCATCAAAAAGCTGCTCTCCACTCTCACGCTTTCCGAAATGGAGGCCAGGGCAAAACGCGCTGTAGAGGAAGCGGTGTGAATGCCCGTTGCAATATCTTTATAATTTAAGGCTGTTGCCTGGTTATGCCGTCAAAACGGTCAAAGTCGGCATCTACTACTTTGAAACGCTCTTCATAGGCGGTCTGTTGTATCTCCTGCCATGACACAGGCTGTTTCAGACTTCCTGCCGCGCCTCGAAGCGAAGCGATGGTTGGATAACGCAATACACGTAATCGCACAATACCTTCATCGTCGATTACAAACGCTATCTTATCACTGGTTGCGATTCTGAGATGCTTGCGAACTTCTGCGGGAATAGTTACTCGACCTCTGCTGGTGATGGTAGAGATTATCTCTTTCATGAAATCGCCTTCGTAGTATTGTTTCTCTGTAAGGAAAGTACACTACTTTTCTTACAGATGTCAATCACTCTGGATGATCTTGACGAACGCCAACGCATGTGAATACTCTATACCTGAGTAAGAGCGTTGCAATGACAAACAAGAGGAGTCAACCATGACTGATACACCCATCCCGGCTGAAACTCGCATTGGACATGTTCATCTCAAGGTCGCCGACCTACAACGCGCCATCGGCTTCTATCGTGACTACCTGGGTTTCGATCTGCTCTTTGATATGGGCAGCGCGGCCTTCCTCTCTGCTGGAGGCTATCATCACCATATCGGCCTCAACACCTGGGAAAGCAAGGATGGGCAATCGGCAGCCGCCGGTACGACGGGCCTGTATCACTTCGCCATCAACTATCCCAAACGCAAAGACCTGGCTGTCGCGCTCAAACGCCTGCTCGATCATGGCTGGTCAATCGATGGGGCATCCGATCATGGTACCCACGAGGCCATCTACCTGCACGATCCAGATTTCAACGGCATCGAATTGGCCTGGGACCGGCACCCCGGCGAATGGCCGCGCCGCGATGGGACGGTCACGTTCAGCCGCAAGCCGCTCGACTTTGCCGGTCTGCTCGCCGAACTGGGAGAGCCTGACGAGGCGGGCTATCTGGCGGTACTGTCGGAATATAAGTAGGGAGAATCCTGTGAAAAAGGCAACCGCAAGGGAAAAGCTACCGATACACATAACATAAGGCACGAGGACGCCCGCAAGGGGCCTCTCCCCACATCTACACCACCCCCGTCCTTACAATGACTACGGATGTGGCAGCCCAGGCCCGTCCATTATTCCCGCCTGCAAACCAGGTACCCGATGTTTGTAAGCTGCTTGACACATCGCAAGGGAACTTGTTATTATGATGTTGTCAAAGATGCGCCCGTAACTCAGTGGATAGAGTATCGGTCTTCTAAACCGGTTGTCGTGGGTTCGAATCCCGCCGGGCGCGCTACAATTCATAGTCTTTCGCCCAACTGACGTTCTTCTCCTGGTTATTCCTTGAAGGTTTGAGCCGTAAGGTCATCTCTGACCCCTTTCCTGTACCCGATACAGCAATCATGTATATCTTATCTGTATTAGGAGAATAGACCCCCGAACCACTTTGCTATTCCGTAGTATCCATGCTTCGTGCTGATCTCGACGATTTCATCAGGCGAAGACGTACCGACTATAAAAAGCGACGAGACGAAGATGAGTAGCCATCAAGCTGTGGCTACTTCGTTGATTTTCCAGGTAGAAAGTCCGGCTTTTCCTTATCTTTATTGCAGAGATGTTCAGTAACAGAAAAAGAAATCTGTTCCTAGCCTTATTTTATATCAGCCACGTTGAGCGGTAATTACATGGGGTTTTGATGCTATTATTGAACACAATGAGGCAAGGTCAATGCTGATCAAATAGAATATATGCAACTATGTTTCCTTCCTCGAATGATCCCAATAGGTATGACATACGGGCTCCTCTTCTACTAAACAGTCTAATGAATACTCTAGTATATGTAGGTTACTTTTCTCGGGTGTTAGGAAATTTCCTAGAGTTTACCGATGATTATCCGTGATTTCATGATTAAGCGAGTTCTGTCTGTAAGGTGAGTTTGTAGAGCATGATCCTTAGCACTATGAAGTATCTTCTATCCACCCGAAGGAATTACCAAAAAATTCCTTCTTGACTTTTTAGAGATCGTCATGTATACTTCTCGTGAGTGTATTTCTCGGTAAGAAGGAGAAAGAAGGAATTGGCCTCAAAATATAGAAATTGCCCATTAATCGGTCTTAGAAACGCAATTACTAAGGCAGAATCAGTTAAACAGCGCGAGAGTACTCATCCAGTCACGAAGCTAAACATTGCAATAGCAATGGGGTATGGAAATTTACATGGTACCTCTTACACGGCAATCGATGCTCTTATTGATTACGGATTATTGGAAGAGGCTGGACCGGATAAGCTCAAATTGAGTACGGTTGCACTTGACATATTATCTTCAAAAGAAGGGGAACATGATACCAAATATATCATGGCTGTACAAAAAGCGGCCTCTACACCATCTTTGTTTAAAGAGTTATCTGAATTCCATAACAATATATTGCCCGACGATGTGGAGCTTACAGGCAATCTTAGACAATTAGGACTTCATCCTAATAAGATTGGGAGCGCTATTCGTGCCTACCGCGAGACCATAGAATTTGTAGTCGAGGTCAGCAGAGATTCCGATGTTCGATTCCCAGAGGCATTTGACTCTAAATCAATCCTAAGGCAAAAAGGTAGCTTTGGAAGAAGTATCTCATTGCTAACTTCAACATTAAATGCGAAAGAAGAAGTGAAGTTGGCGTGGAGGATTTCCCAGGACTGCGGAGTTCAGATAAGATTCGAAGGCCATGTGACTCAAGAGGCGCTTCAGAAGCTCATAGCACTTCTTGATCTGAGCAAAGATGATTACCCTAAGAAAGAAAGAACCGCCGTCGAATCAGCCCGCACCAATTAGAACTTATCA
The DNA here is from genome assembly GCA_050695155.1 of Ktedonobacteraceae bacterium. GTDB lineage: Bacteria > Chloroflexota > Ktedonobacteria > Ktedonobacterales > Ktedonobacteraceae > CF-113. The sequence continues at coordinate 4,193 of JBOGTO010000317.1, read as the reverse complement.
GAACAAGGAATTCAGTATAACCATTGTTTGGAATGTTACTTTATTCTTTATTCTTTTTGAAAGGATGGTGTCTATGGCCGATTCCCATTTTGAGGGTGCTAACAATACATGTAGCTCAAATACAATTGAGCAGATGCGCCTCGAACAGGCAAGAATGATTGACTGGATTTGTATATTCTTAATTTTCATATCAATTGTAGCTTCAGCCGTAAGTTTCTGTATAACAAAGAGTATAGTTAGTTTCAGCTTTATTTCATTGCTTTCATTGCTTCCATCAATGCGGCGTAGAAAAGAGGAAGCAATATTCCCTATTAGCAGTGAAGACCTTCAAATCAAGCTGAAAGAACTAGATGTCGAATGCGAAAGGATAAAGTGCCAGAATAAATCTCCGAATCTTCCCTTTCTCACTTGGCTCAAGCATTTTATAAGAAAATAGCCATAGTGAATGTGAATATTTGACTTCTTCGCACTTTGATACTCTCGTCCGTGGGTTCGAATCCCGCCGGGCGCGCTCCATTCCATAATCCTTGCTCCGCTCAATGCCTTTCATCTCTATTCTCAGTCAACCTCTAATTTTCATAGACATCGGCAAGAAGTCATCCTCTTTGCAGGCTTCCCAAAATCTGTGCCTCCATTGGTTGTAGCGTTACGGTGAGGTAGCGCGCCGGGCCGCGATTGGCGGTGCCGTCCACGTCGTACACGGTGGTGTTTTGGCCGCTATCTTGCACCGCGCCGGGGTTGGTGAAGGTGGGTTTATTGCTGTAGAGTACCTGATAGGTGTCGCCGGGCGCGTTGATGGTTTCATCGACGATGATTGCCAGCGTTCCGCCCTGGTTGATGGTGTCGGCGACGATCACGACTTCTATGTTGCTCAGGATGCGCGAGTAGGCGAGAACACCCGGCGCGAGTTGCGAGATGCTGAAAGTGACGCCGTCGCCTGAGAGGGGGCGAAAATATTGACGACCATAGCGTAGAGCAGGTTGGCTGTCGCGCACATGCGCGATAGCCTGCATGGCGCGATAAAACGCGGTGGACTGGTCAAACGGGGATGGTTTGCCCCATAGAGCCTCGCGCACGGCTTCGGGCGCATTGCCGCTACCGTGCAGACCTTGCTCGGTACCATAATATAGGCAGGGGATACCTTGCAAAGTGAAGAGGCACACCAGGGCAAGTGTAAGCTGGTCGTCGTAGCGATGCGGGTCATCTAGCGGGCTATAGTAGAAACGCTGTGTCTGGTCGTGGTTGTCGAGGAAGGTGACGAAAAAGTTGGTAGCATCGCCGTGCGTACTGAGAATATCATGCTCGATGAACTTGCGCTGCTCGTACATAGTGACCACCTCCGAAGGGGCAAGCGCGCCTTTGCACATGGAGGGCAAGCGATAGAAGAGCGGATAGTCCAACGCAGCATCGATGCCGATAATGTCGCCTGTTTCGGTATCCACCGTGTCGCGTCCAATGAAAGCTGTGATCTTCTCTTCGCTGTCGTAGACTTCGCCGAAGGTGAAGAAGTTCTTTTTGCCGATGCTCTGGGCGTACTCGCGCATGGCGTTGCCAAAGGCGCGCGCGAAGCCCCGGTCGATATACTTGAGCGTGTCGATGCGAAAGGCGTCAACGTCGTATGTAGCGATGAGCAGTTGATAGACGCGAATCAAGACCTGTTGTAGTTGCGGATCGGCGGTCAGCATTTGCTTGAGAGAGGCAAAATCGCCGGTGGTCTGATTGCCTCCCGCCTGAGGCAGTCCCTGGCGGCGGAAAAATGCGTTGCGGCGTAGTTCCAGCGGCCAGACGGTGGCGTCGAGCGGCGGGTTGGCGATGCCTTCACCAACCGGCCAATCTTGCCGCGCCGCGCCGTGTTCATCGCGCCACGCGATGGCGTAGGGTGTATCGCTATAGGTCGCCTCCGACCCCTGCGTTCCCTGGCAGGTAGCATCGCCCGCGCTGCATTGATAGGCGAACACATCCCCCGTATGGTTGAGTACAATATCAAAGATGATGTAGAGGCCCAGCCCGTGCGCCTCGTCAACCAGGGCGCGTAACTCCTGCTCGGCCACGTCTGGACTCGACGCGAAACGCGGCTCGATGCGCAAGAAATCCTGAATGGCGTAGCCATGATAGCTACCAGAGCTATACTGAGCATTCTTTAGCACAGGCGAAAGCCAGATGGCCCCGACGCCCAGTTCTTTCAAATACGGCAATTGCTGGCGCACACCATTAAACGAGCCGCCCTGAAACGCGCCGTAGAGAGCATCATACGGCAGATGGCGCGGTGGTGCGGCTGGATTGTTGAAGCGATCAAGCATCAAAAAATAGATCCACTGGTCGCGCCAGTCCTCCGGCGAAGCAAAGGGCGCTGGAACTTCGATACTCTGCTGGTCGAGGGTAATAACCCGGCTGCTCTGGCGCTGCGCCCCATCCAATATTGTCTGGGCTGCGGGGTCATAGATGCTTGATGGCATGTTGCTTGCTCCTGTTATTATTCAAAGCCATTGTAGCATTTGAGCAGGGGATAGACCAGATAGAAAAGCCTTCAATAATCCTACGGATTACCATGCCCTGGTTCACTAACATTGTGAAATAGGTCATGAACAATAGGTGAAAATGCTAATAGACATAAACACTGTTCAGGTATAAAATAGGCTCAGGTAAAGACAATCAACCAGGTACGGGTTGTCATAATACGAAATAACCTGCTAAGAAGGAGGGCTTCTATTCTATGTCACAGAATTCAGGACATTCCTGCCCGACGTGCGGGACACCGGTTCCAGCGGGGCAACGCTTTTGTAGCAATTGCGGTACCGATATGACGGTTTCGGGTCCGGCCAGAGGGCTAGCGCCACAGCAGACACCCTATGGGCAACAACAGCAACAGGTTCCACCCTACGCGCAAGCTCCTGGCACATACGGCCAGCAGCAGCAAATACCGCCTTATCAGCAGCCGCAGAAATCCAATCCCATCGCGGAGGCGCTGGGGGCGTTAGGTCTGCTTTTCTTCCTGCGTCGCTATCGACCGGGCTACCAGGCGCGCCGCCAGAGCAGCGGGTGCTGTGGCTGTCTCGTTGCGCTGGTGATCCTGCTTGCCGTGTTTGGCACGCCCGCGTTCCTTTACTACAGGGCCAACCCTAACTTCATCAATCAGATTAAAAACCAGGTACAGCATTCAGGCAACAGCACAGGCAATACCGTCGATAATGGCAGCGTGCCAACTTCTCAGCCGCCTATTACAACCGCTAACATCAATCAGTCGGTGACTTACTCAGGCGTGAATATCGCTATCGAATCGGCGCAACAGTCAACGGCCTTTCTTGATGATAACAGTACGGCTGCTAATGGTATGATCCGCGTCAAGTTCAAAGAGACGAACAACAGCGGCCAGAACGGCGGCTACTTCTACAGCGACATGGCCCACCTGATTTTGCCTGATAAGAGTACCGTTGCTCTGACCAACGCGCTACAAGGGGGAGCCCCTGATACCGGAACCGCGCGCGAAAACTGGCTAGATTTTGCCGTGCCGACTAGCAACAAAATCGACCAGATAACGCTGGTCCTAGGAACCTCTCAGGACGCCCAGATTGCTATTCCATTAACGGGCAAAGCTGACGTGGGGGCGTTCCAGGACAAAAAGGTCAATCTCAATACACCCATCAGCTATGATGGACTGAACTACACGCTACAGTCCGCAACCGAGACTTTGAGTATCGCCGGCAAACAGGCTACTACGGGTATGCGCTACGTCATTCTCTCGTTCAGAGTGGATAACCCCACCTCTGATAACAAAGTCATCGGTTTTGCGAATGAGTATATGCGCCTGAAGGCGGGCGGTGCCACGAATGCGCCGGTAAGCACTACCCTGCCGCTCTACGCAAACGCGAACACGACCGGGTCAACCGGAACCGTCACCTTCCTTATGCCGGAGAATAATACCGCGTATACCCTGGTTTTTCTGGCAGCACAGAACTACTCGAATGTGCCGGTCAATACTGATTTTAAGATACAGTAGAGCCTCGCTCCTTCATTGAGCGTTCCTTTCCTGTCATCCTGAGCGCAGCGAAGGATCTCCCGCCCCCCGTTCTGTAGGGACAAGGGGCGGATGTGGGGAGGATGTGGGGGCCTTGTGCTTGTCCGGCTGGCAACATGTTTCATTGGGGTTCCGTAAGGCATGTTGGTCGCACTCCAATGAGGACAAGCACAAGGCC
>JBOGTO010000316.1:0-2776 GCA_050695155.1 Ktedonobacteraceae bacterium | reverse complement strand
CCATGTTCCTACGCGCGGTCGTCATGCCTGCCGCGCTTCGCCCGACTTTGCCACAGCACTGACAACCTCCTGTAGTAACCTCTCCCGCAAGCGTGATACAATACTACTGGATTAAACGAACCTGCTGGAGCATAAACCAGGAAGGAATTTTCGTTTCTCGCAACAGGAGGCAACCCGTGAAAATAGTAATACTTGGATGTGGGCGTGTAGGGGCGACGTTGGCCGGCATGATGGGCCGGGCCGGGCATACCGTCTCGGTCATCGATCAGAGCAGCGACGCCTTTCAACGTCTTAGCCCGGACTTTCAAGGCGCTACCTTCGTCGGAAATGGCGTTGACGAAGATGTGTTGATCCGCGCAGGCATCCGTGAAGCTGATGCATTCGCCGCCGTGACTAATGGCGACAACCGCAATATTATGGCAAGTCAGATTGCCAAAGAAATGTTCAAGGTGAAAAGGGTCGTGTGCAGAATCTATGATCCCATCCGTGAAGAAACCTATCGTGAACTCGGCCTGGAAACGTTTTGTCCCACCCTTATCGGATCACAGATAATCTTCGACACTCTCAACGAGAAGAAGCAGAAATAGAGGCACGCATATGTATATCATCATCGGCGGCGGTGGCGACGTTGGCTACTACCTTACGAAAAACTTGCTCAATCATGGTCACGAAGTGCTGCTGCTTGAGAAAGGCGCGGCGCGCTACCAGACGCTCAGCGAAGAACTAGGGCCTGCGGTTTTACGCGGCGATGCGTGCGAAGCCCGCACGATGGAAGAGGTTGGCGCAAGCCGGGCAGATGTCATGATTGCGGTGACTGGAGACGACGAGGATAACCTGGTAATCTGCCAGGTTGCCAAAAAACGCTACAAAGTGAACCGCACGATTGCCCGCCTGAACAACCCCAAACACGCGGATATTTTTTATAAACTCGGCATCGACGTGACAGTCAGCCCGACCAAATCCATTCTCTCGCTGATCGAGTCCGAACTGCCCAGTTCCCGCTTTGTGCAGCTCATGACGCTGAAAAGCGCGGGTCTGGAGATCGTGGAAGTGCGCGTTCCGACCGACTCGCCGTTGGTCGGCAAGGCGCTACGTGACGTGAACCTGTCGCGTAGCAGCAATATCGTGCTGTTGATACGCGATAAACAGCCGGTCTTTCCCGCTGCGGAAACCGAAATTCACGCGAGCGATGACATCTTTGCGCTGGTAAACCGCGAAGGGGAAGAGGAGATACGTAAGGCATTCGGGGTAATAGAATAAGGGAGTTCAATCAAATGGATGAAACTCGCCCAATACGTGTATTAGTTGCCAAACCCGGCCTGGATGGGCATGATCGCGGAGCCAAAGTGATCGCGCGCGCCCTGCGTGACGCGGGCATGGAGGTCATTTACACCGGTATTCGCCAGACGCCTGAAATGATCGTGGAAGCGGCCATCCAGGAAGACGTAGACGCGATTCTGATGAGTATTCTATCGGGAGCGCACATGGCTATCTTTCCCAGGGTGATGGACCTGCTGAAAGAGAATGCTGTCGATGATGTGCTTGTGGCGGCTGGTGGTATCCTGCCCGACGAGGATATACCGGCTATTAAAGCGCTGGGCGTCAAGGGATGTTTTGGGCCTGGCACTTCGACGGAGGAAATCATCAATTTTGTGCGAGCCAATATTCAGGCCGACCGCCTGACCGCTGATGTATAGGACGCGCAGGTGAGGTGAGTTTTGCAAAATCTCGTTGAGCGTCTGTTAGCGGGAGACCGCCGCGCGCTGGCGCGTATGGTGACATTGATTGAAAACGATATGCCGGTAGCGCGTCGCTACCTTGCCGAGCTACACTTACGCGCGGGCAAAGCGCAGATCGTCGGTGTGACGGGCGCGCCGGGCGCGGGCAAAAGCACACTGGTGACGCATGTGGTGCGCGAATTGCGGCGGCGCGAACGGAAAGTGGGAGTAGTAGCCGTCGATCCCAGCAGTCCCTTTAGCGGTGGCGCGATTCTGGGTGATCGCATTCGCATGATGGAACTGGCGGGCGATCCCAACGTCTTCATACGCAGCATGGCAAGCCGGGGCAGCCTGGGCGGTCTCTCAGCCTCCACGCGCGATGTTGTGCGGGCTATGGACGCGGCAGGCTATGACCCCATCATTATTGAAACCGTCGGCACGGGACAGGCAGAGGTCGAGGTCATGCGCGCAGCGCAAACGGTGCTGGTAGTGACCGCGCCGGGCATGGGCGACGAGGTGCAGGCTATCAAAGCGGGTATCCTGGAAATTGCCGATATTTTTGTGGTGAGCAAAGCAGACAAGCCGGGCGCGGACCAGACCGTCGCGGAACTGGCGATGCTGCTCAGCCTCGATCCGACGCGCCGCCAGCACGATAAAACGAAACCATACTGGCGTATCCCCGTCCTCAAAACAGCCGCCATTAAAGATCAGGGCATCACACAAGTGGTGGATGCCACGCAAGAGCATCGTATCTACCTGGCGGAGAGCGGGATGCTTTCCCAGAGAGCGCAGCGCCAGGTGCGCAGCGAAGTGCAAGCTCTGCTGGCACATGCCCTCATGAACGCTTTACGGCAAACGGTTAGCGAAGACGAATGGCGCAAGCTCATTGAAGACATCACCACGCGCGAGCGCGACCCCTACAGCGTCGCCAGCGAATTGCAAGAGCGCCTCGGCCTGAAAATGTAGCGACGCAATACACCGCGTCGCGTCTACCAAAAACAATAAGTGGGTGGCATAGAATGTTTGTTGCAACAAACATTCTATGCCACCCACTTATT
>JBOGTO010000315.1:0-5445 GCA_050695155.1 Ktedonobacteraceae bacterium | reverse complement strand
CGGGTATTATTCTGATCGTGGAAGAGCCGGATAGCGAACGCGCTCTACGTTGCCTGCACCGCGACCTGATCGCGCCTGTTATCCCGCTGGTACGCCATGAAGTACATGAACGAGCGCGAGAGGCCCGTTAGGGAGCAATACTATGACAGATTTACAAAAACGTATTCCGGTCGCTGTACTTGGCGCAACGGGTATGGTCGGGCAGCGCTTCATCGAACTGTTGCAGGGGCATCCCTGGTTTGAACTGGTGGCGCTGGCCGCGTCCGAGCAGCGCGCTGGCCGCCCCTATGCCGAGGTTGCACAGTGGCGACTGCCCGGTGGGGATATGCCAGTTTCGGTAGCTAATCTACCAGTGACGGCCTGTAGCCCGGATGCTTTACAGCGCGAGGTGAAGATCGTCTTTTCCGCGTTGCCGGCAGAAGTGGCTGGCGAGGTTGAGGCGAATTTCGCGCGCGCTGGCATGGCGGTCTTCAGCAACGCCAGGAATTACCGTATGGAGCCTGATGTGCCGCTGCTGATCCCGGAGGTCAACGCCGATCACGCCGCCGCAATTGTCGAGCAGCGCAAACGGCGCGGCTGGTCAGGCAGTATTGTGACCAATGCGAATTGTTCGGCCACGCCGCTAGTGATGGCGCTCAAGCCGTTGCACATGGCATTCGGCGTGCGCAAGGTGATGGTGACAACCATGCAGGCCATTTCGGGCGCGGGCTATCCCGGCCTGCCCTCCTACGATATTCTCGATAACGCCATCCCCTATATCGGCGGGGAAGAAGAGAAGGTGGAGAGCGAGACGCGCAAGATGCTGGGAAGTTGGTCGGAAGGAACAGGATTTAGCGATGCGCCCATGCTGGTCAGTGCGCAGTGTAACCGCGTGGCGACACGCGAGGGACACCTGGAATGCGCCAGCATCGAACTGGAGCAGGAGGTGGACGCGCAAGATATAATCGCGGCCTGGGAAAACTATGTCCCGCTCCCGCAGCAACTGAAATTGCCGTCCGCGCCGCAGCACGCGCTGATCTATCGTCACGAGAACAATCGCCCGCAGACGCTGCTGGATCGTGACGCTGGCGGCGGCATGAGCATCACACTGGGCAGGCTGCGACGCTGCCCCATTCTGGGCTATAAGTTTGTGCTGCTGGGTCACAACACCATTCGCGGCGCGGCTGGAGGATCGATTTTGAACGCGGAATTACTGATGGCGGCAGGGAATGGTAAAGCCCGCTGAGTGTCTGCTGCGATAGCGACCGCAAGGAGCAAGCAGGCATGCTCACGGTCGCTTGCCTGCCTGCTTGCTCCTTGCGGTCGCCTTGCCTACTATGGCTTGCTCGATAGCAGCGACTTGTCAATCTGGAATACGCCCAGGCTGACGAGGGCGGGGCCAACATCACCTAATGCCGAGACTAGCAGTTTGTGCGCCTCCGCCTCGCCGATGATGGGGGCGCAGAAATACTGGCAGATGGAGTAGAGGGCGGCAAAGCCTTCGAGCAGTTCTCCACGCGGCATCCGATCAAATTTGGTGGTATCGCTGACTTGCAGGTAGCCTGTCGGGGCAATTTGCAGCGAGGTGAAGGCCGGAAGAGCGGCGGAACAGTCGTCGAGTATGTCGCGCAGCACCTTCATAGCTTCAACGGGGCCGATGAGATGCGCAACGGCCATCGATACGCGGCGCGTGCCTTCGACGAGGACGCGCCATTCTTGCGGCGTGATGAGCTGTTCGGCGCTGTGTGTTGACACGACTCCACCTTCGACGATGCGCGGTTGTTGCGGCGTAGCGGCGATACCCCGGCTTTGCAGCATTTGAATGAAAGCATCAAACTTGTGTTCCTGTTCTTCTGTGATGGCACCGCCGGTTGGGGGCATCCCGCGCACAAAGCGCACGGTAGCGCGCGTCCATGTCAGCACATCATTTAGCGTGGCATTGGCGTCTCCCCGGTTGCTGATGATGTGAACCAGTTTTCCGGCGTGGAAATAGAAGTGTGCCACGCCGAGTCGTTCTTCGTTGCGCACAGTGAGGCGTCCAAACGCTCTCGAGCGGCGGATGATGGTAACAATATTCGCCAGGTCGCGCAGAGTACCTTGCCAGGAAGAGCCATATGATTGAGACTGCGTCACAGCACTATACCAACCCTCTCTAAAAAGCCAGGGGGAGGAATTCAGGTTGAGCTTTGATGCCACGCTTATGATACTAAGAAGATGAGTTCATTGTCAAGCATAGGAAGAGCAGCCGGACGCCCACAAGAGGCGTCCCTTCCCTACACACAGGCTATACCCCTGCCCGATTGAAACGACCTGACCAGGGATGGGTGCGGGGCCTACTCAAAATGTAGGGACGCCCCTTGTGGGCGTCCGGCTGGCAACATATCCGCTTCTCAGGCTGATTGGTAACTCATTTGATGCCTACCAAATAGTACTGTTTTAACTTCATACAATTGGTTTTCGTTCCACGAATCATAGGAAAGTAGTAAAATAAATGCAGGTACCTGTAATACATTGACGATAGCGATTTGCGCTATTAGTGAGGGTGGAAGTTGTTTATGGAACGTACTTCTGATTTGTCTTTGCACTCATCTCGACCGGGGTTTCTGGCAGAAGTGACGCTGGCTCTTTTATTTATTCGTGATACACGCGCTTCTGGTCGCCTTTCTCTGCGTAATGGTGAGCAGTTTGGCATCGCGCACCTGTATTTCAATGAGGCGCGGCTGATCCACGTCACAGGCGGCAAACGTGATGGCGAGGGTATTCTTAGTGACTTATTAAACTGGACAAAAGGCGGTGTGCGCTTTGATAGCGGTATGCTGGTGACATTTGAAAGCCTGACGTGGCAGCAGGCGCAAATCTTTGGGCGTTGGCTGGCATTTTTAGAGATGCGCGGCCTGATGCAGGGCATTGCACCTGCGCGTCTCGCTGGCTTTGCGCGCGGCATGGTGCTACCTCTGCCGGGGGAACCAATCGCGCTTCCTGAAGAAGTGAAGTACCGCGAGGAGTATGAAGCAGAGGCACGCGCGCGTCAGTGGCAGCGTATCAACGAGGGCGCGCGCCAACTGGTGGAGCGCACGCTGCCAGAGGAGCAGCGCGAGCAGTTGAAACAGATGGCGCTGCAAGCTGGCGACGCCGCGCAGGACCTGGCGCGGCGCGCTTCAAAAGTCGCGCAGGAGGGTTTGCAACGCACCGTCGAATCGGTCATCGAGGTTACGCAGGAGGTAGCCCGGCAGGGAACGCAGTACGCCGGGGAGATGGTGAAACAGTCGTTGAGCCGCGAGCATCGCCAGCAGATGTTGCAATCGACACAGCGCACGGTCGAATCGGTGGCGGAAGTCGCGCAAGAGGCCGCCCGCCAAAGCGCCCAACGCGCCGAGGAGCTATTGCGCCAGACGCTGAACTCTGAGAAACGCCAGCAGATCATCCAATCGATGCAGGAAACCGTAGAATCCGTAAAGCAGTCGGTAGGTCAAAAGATGGAGCAGGCCATTTCACAGGCGACATCTCCCTTGCCGCCAGAGTTGCAGGCCCGCTCAATCCGCTATAGGAGCGCGTTTCGCCAGTTGAGCGAAAGCCAGTAGCGAAGCCCCACGCCGCCCCGGATGCCCACAAGGGCATCCCTACAGTTGGGGTGGCCCGTCCCTGCCCCAAACGAATGCAGGTGGGAAAGGGTCAAGGGGGCGTCTGAAAATGTAGGGATGCCCCTTGCGGGCATCCGGGAGGTCGCATGAAAGCACTCGTCACCGGTTTTGAGCCGTTTGGTCCCTGGCAGCGCAACCCCAGTGGCGAGACGGCCCGACATCTCGATGGCGCAACCATCATTGACCTTGAAGTAACTGGACTGGTCTTGCCCGTCTCCTTTGCTCGCGCCGCCGCCCCGCTTATCGCAGCCATTGATGCATTGCGCCCGGATATTGTACTCAATCTCGGCCAGGGAGGAGCCGTCGGCGTGCGCGTTGAGCGCACCGCCGTCAATCGCGCCACGTCACCCATAGGCGGCGATAACGACGGCTACGATCCCCAGGGCAACCCTATAGTCGAGGGTGGCCCCGACACCTACGCTTCCACGCTCCCCATCAACGAAATCGTTGAGCTATTAACCAACATCAAATTCGATGCCGCGCCATCTGACTCCGCCGGTGAATTTCTCTGCAACTACGTCATGTATACCACGCTGCACCACATCGCCACCCACAATTATCCCATGCGCGCTGGTTTCATCCACGCCTCGCCCCTGCGCGAAGAAGTACCCGAACTCACCAACGGCAAAGGGATGCGCCTGAAAAAGTGGATCGACTTCACCGAGTCGGTGCTGTATTTGCTAAGAAGCACGGCGGCTGTATAAAATGCTTCATAAGGGTCAGTGAGAGATTCCTTGTCAGCCCGCTTATCTAAGCGGAATAGACTATTAAAGAGGGATACGTGATACACACAGCATCATGGTGGAAAACCGGGGTCATTTACCAGGTCTATCCGCGTAGTTTTAAGGATAGCAACGGCGACGGCATTGGAGATCTTCCCGGTATCACGCAGCAATTAGACTATTTGCGCTGGCTTGGTGTTGATGCTTTGTGGCTCTCTCCCATTTATCCTTCACCGATGGCGGACTTTGGCTACGATGTGTCTGACTATACCGGTGTTCATCCCCTGTTTGGAACGCTGCACGACCTGGATACTTTGTTGCAACAGGCTCATCAGCGAGACCTTAAAGTTATTCTCGACTTTGTTCCCAACCATACCTCCGATGAACACCCCTGGTTTCAACAATCGCGCAGCAGTCGCACAAACGAAAAGCGCGACTGGTACATCTGGCGTGATGCGGCTGCCAGTGGCGGCGTACCCAATAACTGGGCCAGTATGTTTGGCGGTTCAGCATGGCAATTCGATCAGCGAACCGGGCAATACTACCTGCACATGTTCGATGTGAAGCAGCCTGATCTGAACTGGCGCAACCCCCAGGTACGCCGGGCGATGTATGATGTGTTGCGCTTCTGGCTTGAGCGCGGCATCGATGGGTCCCGTGTCGATGTGTTGTCACTGCTTTTGAAAGATGACCAGTTCCGCGATAACGAGATGAATCCCCTCTGGCGGCCAGGCGATCCTCCTTATGCACGTCAAAAGATGCTGCATACCGACGATTTGCCAGAAATTCACGAGATTGTGCGCGAGATGCGCGAGGTCCTTGATCGCTATGGTGAGCGCGTGCTGATCGGGGAGATGTATCTGCCCCTGTCCCGGCTCATACATTATTATGGGCAGAAGCTTGATGAAGCCCATTTGCCTTTCAATTTTCAACTGGTCACGATGCCGACCTGGGAGGCTGCCACTATTCGCAAGTTGGTTGATGAGTATGAGGCAGCTCTCCCGGCAGGCGCGTGGCCGAACTGGGTACTGGGCAATCATGATAAGCCGCGCATTGCCACTCGTGTTGGTCGCGCGCAGGCTCGCCTGGCCCAGATGTTATTG
>JBOGTO010000314.1:0-5924 GCA_050695155.1 Ktedonobacteraceae bacterium | reverse complement strand
TGGCGACCCTTGCGGTCGCCATGTCCCTGCGTGCGCTCACCGTGTTCTTACGCTTCATTGTCCTGCTTATTCGCCGTATACGGGGCCGCGATTATGCGCTACTGGGCGCGTGTTTGCTTACCATCCTGCTTGGCTATCTGCCATTCTATATCATGGGGCATGGGCAAGTGCTGGGATACTTTCCAACCTATAGCAACGAGCAGGGAGAGAACGCGGGTTTCATTCAGTTGGTAATGCAATGGATTGCTTATGCGAATAAATGGAGCCTGCAAACGGCGGTTGCGCGAGAGCATCTTGTCTGGCTGTTGTTTATTGTCGCCGTCTCGCTGGCGGTATTCGTGTCGCGCTTGCGCCAGCGCATGAGCATGGCAATGGGTGCGTTTGTGCTCTTTGGCGCGATACTGGCGATCTCGCCGCACGTCTTCCCCTGGTACACAACCGTTTTGCTGATGTGGGTACCTCTCTTGATCGGGCCGCTATGGACACGTCGCGGACTAATCGGCAAGACGCTGGCTGTGAGTGCCGTGTGGTATCTTATAAGCGTCTCGATACTTCAATACTATTATACTTCGGGGCCGCACCATTACGTCCCGAACTGGACTTCTTATTACCAACTCGCCTACTTGCCGCTAGTAATTGCCCTGGGAATCGCCGCTATTATTGGCGCGAGAAACAGGTTGAGTATACGTTCGCAGAGATTGTAGAAGTACGATAGGAACTATTATATTCCGTAGGGGCGGGGGTGGTGATTGGGATGGGTGGGGGCCTTTAGGGCCGCCCGCTCATGGAGATGTGGCATATTCCCTGGCATATGGGCAAAATGAACAGGGACGCGGGCGGCCCTAAAGGCCCCCACCACGCATCATCCGCCACCCCCGCCCCTACGGAAATACCATCACAATTTATGAAGGGCATCGTAGTGTCAGCATTAGTGTAACGTTTGTCAATATTGCTAAGACTAAGTAAGGCAGCTATGTGGAGGCGGGCGCGATACATCGCGTCCCTACAAATGTGCATCATTTTTTATAGTGAGGGAAGCGAAAGGAAAACGGTATGCAAACCGTTGATAAATCATCTGTTGCGCCGCCGGGCGCATCGTATTCATCTCTTAAACGTATGATTGTTTCGGGCATTGCCGGGCTATGCGCTGGTCTCGTAGCCAGTCTGACAGCCGTCTTGCTCATGGCGGTCTTGCGCCTGCTGGCGGGTGTGCCAAGTCCAGTTGAGCTTTTTGGAGACCGCGTACTCAAGCTGTTGCAGGCGGGACCATTTGTTGATTTCCTGATTCGCTTCGGCTCGCACGCGAAAACGGCTCCGCTGGGGCTGGCGATACTTGGCATGATTGGCCTGGGAACCGTGCTGGGGCTGTTGTACGCTATCATTGTGCGTATACCGTTGCCCGCGAGTGGCTATCGCGCGGCCCGCAGGGAATGGGTGACGGTGGGCGTGTTTGCGCTGCTGATGACCCTGGGTGCGACCCTGCTTTTCTGGACCGAGACGGCGCAAAACTTTCTGGGGCTGCCTTACAATTGGGCCAGATTCGTAACGATAGTTGCGCTGCTGGCGGATTTTGGTCTGTATGCCGTGGTGTTGTGCCTCGTTTATCGCGGTATTCTGCCCAAACAGCGAGCGGAGGGAACGCCTCAAGCGGCACAGAACCGGCGGCAGCTTCTGGCGCGCGCCGGGGCAGCCGTGCTTGGTATCGGTGCCGCCGGTGGGACGGTGGGCGTCATCTCGAGTTTTTTGAGCAATGCTTCTACGTATGATGGCTCGGAGACTTTTCCCAACAACAAGGGCTTTATTGCGCCGATTACTCCCAATAGCGAGCATTATGTCGTCACACAGAATGTCGTTGACCCTACGCCCAGTCTTGATGTCTGGCGTCTGGAAGTCACGGGGCTGGTTGGCAATTCAGGCATGTACACCTTTGACGAACTGCAAAAATTGCCCTCAACGACGCGCGCTATCACGCTGGAGTGCATTTCCAATGGCCCTCCGGGACATCTCATGAGTACCGCCGTCTGGCAGGGCGTCACGGTGCGCTCATTGCTGGAAAAGCACGGCGGCGCTTTGCCGAACGCGCGCTTCGTGGCTTTTTACAGCGTTGATGGCTACAGTATCAGCCAGCCATTAGATGTGGTGTTGCAGGCCGATTCCCTGCTGGCCTATCGCATGAACGGGGCTGTCCTGCCCAATCGTCACGGCTACCCGCTGCGCGTACTTATTCCTGGGCGTTATGGCGAAGAGAACCCCAAGTGGGTAACACGCATGGAGTTGACCGATCACTTTGTAGGCGGGCTGTATGCCGATCAAGGCTGGTACAACGGCCCGTTGCACACGATAACGCGCATTGATCGCCCGTTCGGCAAGCTGCCCTTTGGCCCAACCATCGAAATTGGCGGCACATCTTTCGCCGGTAATCGAGGCATCCAGCGAGTCGAGGTCAGCGCCGATGATGGCGTAACCTGGCATGACGCCACCCTGCAACCGGCGCTTTCGCAAGACTCCTGGGTCTTCTGGACCTGGCAATGGACACCCCTCACACCGGGCAGCTATACGCTGGTCGCACGCTCTACCGATGGCACTGGTGCCGTGCAAACGAGCCAGAATCAGGGTACGGTTCCCAATGCCGCGACGGGGTACGGTTATGTAAAGGTGCAGGTTGGTTGAGAGATAATACCAGGCGTGAGAGGGACGAGGGCGGCGCTTGCGCCGCCCTTGCTCCCATACGAATTGCTCAATCTTCAAAGCTCCCGAACAAATTATTGTACGCTTCGGCCAGCGTGGGATGGGCGAAGATGGCGTCGCGCAACACGGTGTAGGGGAGATTGCCCATCATGGCTATCTCCAGCATTGCCATCATTTCGCCGCCTTCGATGCCCAGGATAGCGCAGCCTAGAATCTGGTTCGTGTCGGCATCTACAATGGCTTTCATGAAGCCGCGTGATTCGTCCACTTCCAGGGCGCGGGCAACGTAGTTCATGGGCATTTTGGCGACTTTGATGTTACGCTTCTGCTCGCGCGCCTCGCTTTCAGTGATGCCAACACGCCCCAGTTGTGGATCGATGAAGACCGTGCAGGGTGCGAGACGGTTGCGGGTAGTGGCGTTGCCATGCTCAATAAGATTGGTGCGTATGATGCGAAAATCGTCGTAGGAGATGTGGGTGAAGGCCGGCCCACCTTTGATGTCGCCCAGACCGTAGATGCCCGGCACATTGGTCTCCAGTCGCTCGTTCACCTCAATGAAGCCTCTTTTGTCGGTATGCACTCCTGCTGCTTCCAGATTGAGCCAGTCTGTGTTAGGTATGCGACCCGCCGCCAGTAACAGGTGCGAACCGGACAGCGTATACTCCTTCGTTGAAGCTTGCACCGTGAGGTGAATGACGCCATCGGCGCTTTGCTCGACGCGCACAGGTTTTGTTTCGAGCAAGACTTCAATGCCATCTTCGCGCAGGATGTTCGCCACTTCGTCGGCCACGTCCGTATCTTCGCGCGCCAGCAGCTTCGGCCCGCGTTGAATAATCGTGACGCGGCTGCCAAAGCGGCGAAACATCTGACCAAATTCCAGCCCGACATACCCTCCGCCAATAATCATCAGGTGATCTGGCACGCTGTCCAGTTCCATGATCGAAGTGGAGTCCAGCGTGGGTACATTTTCAATGCCCGGCAGCGCTGGCTTTGATGGGCGCGCGCCCGCGTTGATAAAGATGGTCTCGGCGGTCAACTGGCGATGCTCGCCATTATGAAATACAACTTCTAGCGTTTTCGGCCCCGTGAAATGGGCTTCTCCCATCAGGAGATCAACGCCTTTGGTATCCTCGATGCGGCTCTGGCTGCCATTGCGGAAGCTATCCACAATATCGCGTTTGCGCTGGCGCACTTTCGTCATGTCGATGCTTATCGGTCCGCTATGCACGCCATAGTCAGCGCCGCGCCTGGTCAGATAGGCGACGCGCGCGCTGGCAACCATCGTCTTGGTGGGTGTACATCCTTCGTTAATGCAGGTGCCGCCAACATGCACGCGCTCGATAATGGCAGTCTTCCACCCCGCGTTGGCTAAGGCGGTGGAAAGCGGCCCCCCGGACTGGCCCGCGCCAATGACGATGGCATCGTATTGTGTTGTCTGGTTCATGTATGTTCACCTCTCTGTAACGTTGTGTTATAAACATGATACTATAACTGAGACGAAGCTGAAACAGTTTCAACATTGAAGGGAGTATAACATGGCGCATACTAATATCAAACTGTATGGCACCAACTGGTGTAGCGATTGCAAACGTAGCAAAAAGTTTTTGGGCGAGCAGCGCGTTCATTATGAATTTATTGATATAGAAGAGGATATGGAGGGTCAGGCTTTTGTGCAGCGGGTGCAGAACGGCGGCATGACCATTCCCACTATTGTTTTTGACGATGGCTCAGTGTTGATCGAGCCGACGAACGCGGAACTGGCGGCGAAGCTGGGCTTAGAGACGCGGGCGAAATGCGAATTTTACGATCTCGTTATTGTGGGCGGCGGTCCTACCGCGCTGACGACGGCCATTTACGCGGCGCGTGATGGCAATGACGTGCTGGTAATCGAGCGCAGCGGGTTGGGTGGGCAGGCGGGTATTACCGAACGCCTGGATAATTACCCTGGTTTTCCTGAAGGCGTGACGGGGGGAGAGTTTGCTGAGCGTGTCATCGAGCAGGCGAAACGCTATGGCGTGGAACTGCTTTCAGCGCAAAATGTTGTGAAAGTGGGTAACGACGACGATGCGCATTTTGTTGAGACCGAGTCGGGCCACAGGTATCGCAGCAATGCGGTGTTGATTGCCACAGGTTCGACCTATAAAAGGTTAGGTGCGCCGGGCGAAGATGACTATATCGGCGCGGGGATACATTTCTGCGCAACTTGCGATGGCCCATTTTATAAAGGACGTGAGGTTGCTGTCATCGGCGGAGGCAATAGCGCGGTTGAAGAAGCCGCTTTCTTGACCCGCTTCTGCCCCAAAGTGACTATCCTTGTTCGTGCCTCTGAACTTACCGCCAATAAAATAGCTGTTGAGAAGGCGTTGTCCTCGCCTCAGATAGAGGTGCGTTTCAATACGGAGATAGTCGAATTCAAGGGGTCGAACAATCACCTTGATACGGTTATCACGAAAAACAGGCAAACAGGAGAAACGAGCCAACTGCAAGTGCCGGGTGTCTTCCTCTTCATTGGTCTGACGCCCAACAGCCAGTACTTCAAAGATGTTGTCAAAGTAGATAGCCAGGGGTTTATCATGACCGGCATCGACTTTCAGACCAGTACAGAGGGAGTCTTCGCCGCCGGGGATGTGCGTTCAGGCAGTACAAAACAACTGGTCAGCGCGGCAGGCGAGGGCGCTGCGGCCGCGCTTGCTATCCGCGAACACTTGAAAGGGCATACAGCGCACAGCATGGAGGCTGCATTGGTTGAAAGTAAAACCTCTTCTTGATGAAAGCTCGCGCGAGCAAACCACCAGATAAAATCTTAGCGACCCATGCTCCATTGCTTCTGCCTATTCAACTCAGACAATGGAGCCACCCCGCTCAAGCGCGACATCCCTCTATGCAACCAGCCAGAACAGAACAGGCAACAGCCCGACGAAGTACGTTTCAATCGCTCAAGCGCGACATCCCTCTATGCAACCTCGCCGTCGCGTGGGCTTCCAGTCGCCCAAAGTAGTTTCAATCGCTCAAGCGCGACATCCCTCTATGCAACGCGAACGACTTACGCGGCGTCATGGGTTGCTCTGCGGTTTCAATCGCTCAAGCGCGACATCCCTCTATGCAACCCCGGCAAAGGGCATGTCGGCCTTGCAACGCATCGGCGTGTTTCAATCGCTCAAGCGCGACATCCCTCTATGCAACTCTGGCATAGGTTACTTCCCTTTCTCGTCTTTCTTCGCTGGCTTCTTCTTGGT
>JBOGTO010000313.1:0-15191 GCA_050695155.1 Ktedonobacteraceae bacterium | reverse complement strand
CGCCATGTGTTATGATTATGATTTCTGCATCCCTCTACCTCAAATATGCGCAAACCCCCGTATCAACAATGCCAGCAATACCAGCAGCGCAGCCTGGAGATTGCCGTTGAAGTTGGCAGCCATCAGTTGCAGGTAGTGTTTGAGGTCTCCTGTGGCCTGGCGCAGGGCTATTTGTACTGGAATGATGGTCAGGGCGGCGATAAAACTGTACCAGGGGTACACTTCTAGCGCGGCGTCTATGATGAACATGACAGCGATCAAGAGTAATAGCATAGCTCCCACGACGCGCGCGCCGTGTTCGCCCAGAGCCACGACGGGGGTGATTTTGCCAACCTCTTTATCACCGCGCCAGTGCAGGAAATGATGAAAATACAGCACGGCCAGCGTATAGAGGCCGATGGGCAGCGAGGCGAGTATGGCAGTGAATGTCACTGTGCCGGATTGTACATAGAATGAGCCGACCAGGGGCAGGATGCCGAAAGAGATAAGAATGTCCAGTTCGCCCAGGCCGCGCCCAATGTAGGCCAGGCGCAGGGGAGGAGCGACATAGAAGAATGCCAGCAGAAAGCCGAGTACGCCGAAGACCAGCGCAAAGGGACGATAGAAGCTCAGGATGATGCCGCACAATAGCGCAACGGCGAAACAGCCAACAGCCAGCAGGCGATAGGTCTTGATGCTCAATTGCTGGTTGAGCAAAAATTGCGAGCCGGTGGCTAAGGTTTCGCCTTTGGCAGCGATGTCGCGCGCGGCCTGGTCGGCTCCCGCGCCAAAGTCGAAGACATCGTTGACGACGTTCGCGCCCAGGTGCGCGGCCAGCGCGCCGAGAAGGGTCAGCGCGAAAAGGCCCCATTGAAATATGGAGCCTTGTTGCCAGGCCAGCGCCGCGCCAATGACGACCGGAAAGATCATCACGGGCAGAGTGCGCGCCCGCGTGGTTTGCAGGAAAAGCTGAAACTTGCTCATACCCTCTGTTCCTTGCTGACCTGTGTTGTATCAAACGTGGCTTCGGTATAGAGTGAGCCACCTGTCAGATTGGTGATGCGCAACCAGTCTACGCGGATTTCGACCGCCACGATGGGGACGCGCGCGATAAAGGCCGCCGCTGTAGATGACTTCTGCCCCAGTTTCTCGCGTACTACCGCGCTGGTCTGCTCATCTTCGAGCGCGTAGGCGTGCGCGGTAGCCTCTAGCCATACGCTGGGCTGGTCGGGGCCGATGAATAGTCCGATGCGTCCATTCTCGCGCAGGTTTGCCAGCTTGCGCGATGTAACGATGAAGGTGCCGTACAGGGTCAGGGAGGTATCGCTTGCCTCGACAGGCTTTTCTACGTAGTAGGCGCGCGTTACAAACGGCTGCCCTTCGTGTTCGGTGGCGATGACGAGCGTTTCGTATTGCGCGAGAAAAGCATTGATGGTTGCGCGAGTGGTTTCGTCCATAGTAGTTTCCCTTTATATGTTCTCGGTGTTAGCAACAGACCGGTAAATTGCTCTGTACATATCATAAGTCATGCATTCCAGAAGCGAACAATCCCAAACAAAATAGGGCGGCATATGCGCCGCCCTATTTTGTTTGGGGAATGGTTTATTTTTCGATGGGTGCGCCAATCAGACTGCCCCACTCGGTCCAGGAGCCGTCGTAGTTGCGCACATTCGGGTAGCCAATCAGGAAATGCAGGACATACCAGGTGTGGCTGCTGCGCTCGCCGATACGGCAATAGGCCACGACTTCTTTATCCGACGTGACGCCCTTGCCGCCGTAGAGGGCGCGTAGCTCGTCGGCTGTTTTGAACGTGCCGTCCGCGTTGACCGCCTGCGACCAGGGGACGTTGGCCGCGCCGGGGATGTGGCCGCCGCGCTGAGCGCCTTCCTGTGGCAGGTTGGCGGGGGCCAGCAGCTCGCCGCTATACTCGCCAGGCCCGCGCACATCAACCAGCGCAAAGCCCTGTTTGTTCAGTTGGGTGAAAATGTAGTCGCGGTAAGCGCGAATGTCTTCCTTCGACGCCTGGGTGTGATAGTTGGTCTGTGCGTAAGATGGCGCCTGGGTGGTCAGCTCGCGCTTGTCGGCTACCCACTTGACGCGCCCGCCATCCAGCAGGCGTACATCCTGGTGTCCATAGTATTTGAGAATCCATAAGGCCCATGCGGCGAACCAGTTATTGTTGTCCCCGTAGAGGACGATGGCGGTATCGTTGCTGACGCCCGCCCGGCTCAACAACGTCTCAAGCTGCGCCTGGCTCACGGGAGCGCGCACCACCTGGTCTTGTAGTTCCTTCTGCCAGTTGAAACCGACCGCGCCAGGGATGTGTCCCTGCTCATAAGCGGTGGTATCAACATCAACCTCAATCAAGCGTACCTTTGGATCGCGCAGGTGAGCCTCTACCCAATCGGCATCCACCAGCACTTCGGGATGGGAATACCCTTTGTTTTCAGTCATAACTGCTCCTTTACACTGTAAGAAATAGTGGGAATTGTTGTTGTCAACCAATCCAGTTTATGTTAAAACCCGACATCGTACAGTTAAACAATGCAGGGTTAAAGAATATTCCGTCTCGTAAGTTATATGATATATTCGCATTCGCTATGATAAATTAGAGCGAGTATATGATACTATGCTTGATACAGGGGCTTTATGTAAATTAATCTCCTTTGAAAATAGATGTTAGACGGGAAGTAGTTATGAACTTGTATCACCTGCGCGTTTTTCTCACAGTCGCGGAGCATGAACATATCACGCGTGCGTCGGAAGAACTTATTTTAAGTCAACCTGCCGTGACGAAGATCATCCAACACCTGGAGCAGGAGACGGGGCTGGAGTTAATAGAGCGACATGGGCGGCGCATTGTGCTAACGCAGGCTGGCAAGGTTTTGCATGGCTATGCGCGCCGCCTGTTCGCGCTGGAACGCGAGATGGAGGAAGCGCTGGCGGTTTTGCAGGATGTGGAGATGGGGGAGATCACGCTTGCCGCCAATACAACGACGGGCGTTTATTTTCTGCCGCCAGTAGTGGCGCAATTTCGCGCGCGCTATCCCGATGTTATCCTGCGCATTACTATTCTCAACTCTCATGAAATTATCGAACAGACCATGAACTGGATTCTTGATTTCGGGCTGGTGGAAGGCGATCCGGCTACTTTGCCGCCGGGGATAGAAACGCAAGTCTTCGCCAGGGATGAGCTTGTGCTGGTGGTTGCGCCCGCGCACCGTTGGAGTGGCTTGCGCGTGTTAAAGCCAGAGGCGTTGCGCGAAAAAGAATTGTTGTTGCGCGAGCAGGGCAGCGGCATTCGTGAGGTAATCGAACATGCTTTGTTGCAACACGGTGTACGCATCGCTCCACTGCTTACGCTGCCGGATAGCGAGGCCATTAAGCAAATGGCGATCAGTGGTGTGGGCGCGGCTATCCTCTCGGCTTTCGCGGTGAGGCGCGAGCTGGCAAGCGGCGAGCTTGTGCGTATTCCCATTGAGGGTATAGATTTACGTCCCCAGCTTACCCTTGTCAAGCGCACTGATAAGCATCTCTCGCGCGCGGCGCAGGCGTTCTGCGCCCTTTTGCAACACGTTTATAGCGGTGAAGCTACGGATGCCAGCGCCAGGCATAATGTATAATCGAGGGTATGGTAATAGTGTGATTTCCCAGGGCGACCGCAAGGGTTGCCCCTTTCGACTCGATGAGCGTATATTGTAGGGGCGACCCTTGCGGTCGCCCGCAGGAGGGTGGCCTCTACTCTACGGTCGTCCCTGAAAAACCAGAAAGGCAGTAAGTCAATGACGACGACTACCCGATCAACAACGTCCAGGCGTTCAGCCTACCCTCGCCCGCGTGTGCTGGGTGTAAAAACGGAAGTGCCGCTCTTTGATGGCAGGCGCGTGCGCTACGTCAATCTGGATAGCGCGGCCAGCACACCGCCCCTGGTGCGCGTGCAGCAGGCAGTAGAGCGTTTCGCTCCCTGGTATTCCAGTGTGCATCGCGGCGCGGGCTACAAGTCGCGCCTCTCGACGCACCTGTACGAACATGCGCGCGATGTGGTGATACGTTTCACAGGAGCCAGTTCGGCGACGCACGAGGTCATATTTGTGCGCAATACTACAGAAGCTTTGAACCTGCTGGCCCATCGCATCATCCTGGAACCGGGCGAACTGGTCTTAACGACGCGCATGGAGCATCATTCCAACCTGCTACCCTGGCATCGTATGGCGCATGAATTTGTCGAATTGACCTCTGATGGCCGTATCGACCTGGCGGACCTGGAACGCCGCCTGGAGGCATACAAGGGCAAAGTGCGCCTGGTGACGGCTAGTGCAGCTTCCAACGTATCAGGATTAATAACGGATATTCGCCGCATTGCGCGCCTGGCCCATGAGCATGGCGCATTAGTTGCGGCAGATGTGGCGCAACTCGCACCGCATCGCGCTCTCTCGATGGGAGCGGCAGATGACGCGGAACGCATCGATATCATGGCCTTCTCCGGGCATAAGCTGTATGCTCCCTATGGCGCAGGCGCGCTGATTGTGCCAACCACGCTATTTGCGAACGGCCACCCAATGCTGGTAGGAGGCGGCTCGGCTTGCCTGGTGACGCGCTCTGATATAGTCTGGGCCAGTGGCGCTGATCTCGAGGAGGCCGGTTCGCCTAATGTGATAGGTGTAGTAGCGATGTCGGCGGCACTGGAAGAGTTGATGCGCTATGGTATGGATAAGGTAGCCACGCATGAGCGCGGCTTGACCCATTATGCGATCAAGAGTTTACAAACCGTTCCTGGTCTTAGCTTATATGGACCATCCTGGGACGCCATGCTTTACGGCAGCGAAGATCGCCTGGGTGTGTTCTCATTCAAGCTCGATGGGCATTCGTACTCCGAAATTGCTGCCATACTGGCAAATGAATGGGGAATCGGCGTGCGCAGTGGATGTTTCTGTGCGCACCAATATGTTGCATTCCTGATGGGGGTCTCGGATTCTGTCGCAGGAGAAACGTATGATCGCCTCATCTCCGGCCTGCCCGTAGACCTGCCGGGCATGGTACGCGCGAGTCTGGGCCTTGCCAACACACGAGACGATATTGATCGCCTGGTTGCTGGCCTGACCGCCATTGCGCAGGGCGACATCCGCGCGCAGTACGTACAGACTCCCAGCGGAGACCTGGAACCCGCCGGCATAACCCACGAATTTGCGGCACACGGCGAAAGCCTGTTGTGAGGGTATTCGTCATCTTTTTCCGCGAGGTACCAGGGCGATGGAAAAGTTGCGCCAGGGAGGTTGAGCAAGGCGACCGCAAGGGTCGCCTCTACTAAGACCGCGAGGCGCATTGGCAAGACCGTTCTTAGTAGAGGCGACCCTTGCGGTCGCCTTGCTCACCCTCTCTAGCGCAACTTTTCAATCGCCCTGGAACAAGAGTTTTGTGTATTGTAATCTCGCGTGACAGGCTCTATACTGTTCCGGTATTCATATGACAAAGAAGAATGTAAGAGAAATAACCGCAACATCGGGTAGAGGGGTTTGCTTTGAGTACAACGCCGCATCATAACCAGCAGGTATTTTCAGATTATTACCTGGATACTTTGTTGCCCCGACGACAGGATTGGCAGGAGTTGCTGGCTGAGGCTGAGCCAGTTCGACGAAAGCTGGCCGCTCTTTTTAAGCGCTACAAACCAGGCGATAAAGAAGCCCAGGTGGAACACGATTTTATCCGGCCTGTATTACTGGCTCTGGGGCATACGTTTGAGGTGCAGGCGTCGCTGGCAACGCCCGATGGCACCAAACAACCGGATTATATCTTCTACCGCGATGCGCAAGCGTTGAATGCTAATAAGGGCAAGCGGCTGAACGATGCGATGCTGCAAAGCGGCGCGTTTGCCGTAGGGGACGCCAAGTACTGGGATTGCCCGCTTGATACGGCTATAAGGGGCAGGGGCAGCGACCCGTTCACCAATAAGAACCCCTCTTATCAGATTGCTTTCTATATGCAGCACAGCGGGCTGGAATGGGGCATACTCACCAATGGCCGGCTGTGGCGGCTCTATCACAAATCGACCGCGCATAAGCTCGATCACTTTTATGAGGTTGACCTGCCCGCCTTGCTGAAAAGCAAGGAGACGCAGGATTTTCTCTATTTCTATGCGTTCTTTCGTCGCGCGGCTTTCGATGCGCACCCGCTCGGCGTGGCGGAAATCCTGCGGGAAAGCATTGAGTACGCGCTGGGTGTCAGCAATTCGCTGAAGGACCAGGTATACACCGCGCTACGGCATGTCGCACAGGGCTTTCTGGACTTCGCGCCCAATCGACTCACGCCTGACGACCCGGCCACGCTCAAAGCAATCTATGATAGTTCGCTGATTATGCTCTACCGGCTGCTCTTTGTGCTGTATGCGGAAGCGCGCGACCTGTTGCCAATGCAGGACAGCGAATTGTATCGTGAGCGCTATAGCCTGCGTTTCATAGCACACGATATTGCCAGAGACCTTGATGCAGGTAGAATACTACTCTCTGATAGCACTTTTATGTATCATGCTCTCCAGAAATTATTCAGCTATATCAATGCGGGTAGCCCGCCGTTGAAAATATCTACCTTCAATGGCGGCCTGTTCGATCCGCAGCGCGCCAGCAATATCTTCCTCGAAACGCATCAAATCAGTGACGCCCGCTTGCAACAGGCTATCGATATGTTGACTCGCACCAGCAGCGGCGGCTCTAACGAACGGCACTTTATCGACTATCGTGACTTGTCTGTGCGCAACCTGGGAACCATCTACGAAGGGCTATTAGAATATCACCTGGAAAACACGCTCGATCTCGATGGCTGGACGATTGATCTGCTCAATGACAGGGGAGATCGCAAGGCTACCGGCAGCTACTACACCCCGGACTACATCGTTAAATATCTCGTCGATCAGACCGTTGGGCCGATGCTCTCACAAGCGGTAGCGGGCGCTGATAGCGAGAAGGCCAGCATCGAGGCGGTGCTGGCTTTGAAGGTGCTTGACCCGTCGATGGGCAGCGGGCATTTTCTGGTAGAGGCGACGGAGTACATCGCGCGTTTCCTGGTGGAGTTGAACGCGCACCCTGAAACAGCAACGCCAGATGCTGACCTGGCCTACTGGAAACGGCGCGTGGTGCAGTCCTGTATCTATGGCGTAGACCTCAATCCACTGGCGGTTGAGCTTGCCAAGCTCTCGCTCTGGTTAAGCACGGTAGCTCGTGACCGGCCGCTCTCTTTCCTCGATCATCACCTGCGCACAGGCAACGCACTCATCGGTGCGCGGCTTGCCAGCCTGACCTATGCGCGTAATGGCAACGGTAAAAATGGCAACGGGCATGGCAAAAACGGCAACGGACATGATGAAGCAAAGGAACAATTATCGCTCTTTGACGATGATCTGTTTCGCCAGAGCATGACCACCGCCGTTGACCTGATGTGGTTGGTGGAGGATAGCCCGGCCCAGACAGTCGAACAGGTCAAAGAGCAGGAGCAAATCTATGCCACCATGCGCCAGGGGCTGACAGGCAAGTACGGCAACCTGGCAAACCTGGTCACATCTACTTCCTATGGTCTGGCGCTTGATATGAAGCTGTGGAAGCCACTCGTCGATTTCGCAACGGGGCGTATCGATGTGGCGCTGCCCGCGTTTCAGGATTGGGTACAAACCTCCGCCACCATTGCGAACGCGCGCCGCTTCTTTCACTGGGAACTGGAGTTTCCCGAAGTCTTCTTTGACCGGCATGGGCAGGCGAAGAAGGCGCAGGCCGGTTTTGACGTGGTGATCGGCAATCCCCCCTGGATACGCCAGGAGATGTTCAGCGAGGACAAAGTCGCGCTCAAACGCTTCTACAGCGTCTATCATGGCGTGGCCGACCTCTACACCTACTTCGTAGAACTGGGCAACACGTTTTTGAAGGAGGCGGGACGTTTCGGCTATATCATCCCCAACAAATTTGTGCGCGCCAACTACGGCGGCGCTTTGCGCCAGTTCCTGACCGCGCAGGTAAAGCTCGAGCGCGTCGTCGATTTTGGCGACCTGCCCATCTTTGCCGAAGCCGTCACCTATCCCATGATCGTACTCACCTCAAAACAGCCCATCGACGAGACGCCCGTGAAATACACCCGGATTCGCAAGCTGGACACCGCCAACCTGGCCGCCAGTATCGAAGAGGGCGAATCGCCCGTTTCCCGCGCCGCCCTCAGCAGCGAAAACTGGTCGCTGGATGGAGCAGGCACGCAATCCATCATCGAACAAATGAAAGCGGTAAGCATTCCTCTCAATGAAAGTATTCAGGGGAAAGTTTATCGCGGTATCCTGACAGGTTTCAACGAAGCATTCGTGATAGACCAGCGCACGCGTGACAGGTTGATCGCTGAAGACGAGAAGAGCGAAGAAATCATCAAGCCGCTTGTGATGGGCGAAGACGTGAAGAGATATTTCCTGGAATATCATAATCGTTACTTAATCTTTACTAAACGTGGCATAGATATAAATAGATATCCGGCCATCAGCAAATACCTACTACAATTCAGGGCTAAATTGGAGCCAAAGCCAACAAATTGGGACGAAATAGCTCAGGGCGAGTGGATTGGTAGAAAACCTGGACCTTACCAATGGTATGAAATTCAGGATACTATCGGATACCACGCAGAGTTTGAGAAGCCTAAGATTATGTTCCCTGACATAGCTAAAGGATGCCAGTTTGCTTACGATACAGACGGCTATTTTAGCGGCAACACCACCTATATCGTGCCAATTGAAGCAGATCAAAAATATCTCCTTCCCCTGCTTAACTCTTCTCTCGTTGAGTTTTTCTTTCAAACGGTTTCTGCTCAAATTAGAGGCAGCTATTTACGCTTCATTTACCAGTACGTGACGCAAATTCCTATTCGCCGCATTGCATTCACCACGCCCGCTGAGGAGCGTGTCGCCCTTGTTACGCGGGGGACGACGTATTATGAAGCGGGTAGACGTGAAGAACTGCTGGCGCTGGTGGAAGGTTGTCTCGCCGCTGAGCCGGAACAGGGCGATGTGGTGCATGACTTGCTGGTTTACCTGGCGGAGCAGATGCTGGATTTGCACCGGCGGCGCGCTCAGGCGCTAGAAAACTTGATGCTGGCTCTGGAGAGTGTGCTGTCCAATGCCGACCTGCAACGCCTGGGCAGGCTGTGGACGCCGCCAGCCGCGCTCAAAGCTACTCTGTTTGACGAGAACGAGCCAGACCCGAAAATCACCGAGGCACAGGAGAAGCTAGGTGCGCTGGCCGCGTGCCAGCTTGACCTGCGCGATGATATTGGCTCGCTAAACGAAGATCAATGGAAATGGCTTGTCAAACGGCGCCTCAACAAACCCGATCTCGTCGAACTGACAAAGGTTTTCAGATCGCGCCAACCAGCCATTGCCGCCCTCGATAAGCGTATTAATAGTACTGATAGGCTGATAGACCAGCTAGTACACAGGCTCTATGGGCTGACTGAGGAAGAGATAGCGACGGTGGAAGCGCGGGCGAGGTGAGCTACAGGCGCTCATTTAGAAATCATTCTATATGAGGAGTCATGACGAGTTAGGATCAGGAAGAGATGGCTACATCCCTAAACTGATTCATACACTGTTATCATAATACTCAATCAACGTTATAACATTGATTCTTTTCGGGGGATAAGGAATATGGGAAGCGAAGATGTTACTATTGAAAATTATCGTCTTATTTCCGATCTCGGTAGCGGCTCTTTTGGCTATGTCTTTAAGGCGCAGCATGTCTTTCTGACAAACCGCATTGTTGCAATAAAAGTAATGCATCCTGATCATACTGAAAACGAGGAATCAGTTATTCGTTTTCTTATGGAACCTCAATTTCTTGAAAAGCTCAGACATCCATATATTTTGCCTGTTATTAACGTAGGCATCGATAATGGAATCCCATATCTAGTATTAGAATTTGCATCAAAAGGCTCTCTTCGCGCTCGATTACAAAGACAACCCTCGCGGCCCCTTCCAATTACGGAGGCTATTACTATCCTTTCCCAAGTCGGACAGGCGCTTCAATATGCCCATGACCAGGATATCATTCACCGCGATCTCAAGCCAGAAAATATTCTCTTCAATGAAAAGGGCGAAGCATTAGTGGCAGATTTTGGCATCGCAACCACACTCAATACTTCCAGCATCAAACAAACTAATGCTTTAGGCACCTACCAATATATGGCTCCTGAAGAATTTGACGACCTGATATGTAAAGAAAGCGACCAGTTTGCCCTAGGATGTATTGCCTACGAACTTTTTACAGGCCATTTTCCTACTCAAGCCTCCAATATAGGGGCGTTTATCAAAAAGCGATTGACAGAACAACCAGTTGCTCCGCGAAACTATAATCCTGAACTACCTGAACATATAGAGAAAGCTATACTTAAAGCACTGTCAAAACAGCGCACTGAACGACATAGCAATATTTCTGCTTTTATCACTGCATTAATTATGAATTTCTCTGGATTATCGCCAGAAACGAATAACGATAAAGTGATAAACCCTATTTCCACAGATCAAGCATGGCATCAGATCGAGCTTGGAGAGGATTCTAATGATTCTGAGGAAGATTACGAGGAGGAAGACGGCTATGAAGATTATGAGGAGGAGGATGAAGCTTACTCACCATATGACTCTCGTTACAAACCTGATCATTCAAATCATATTGAAAATGCATCGGAATATTTCTCGGAAGACCGACAAACCAACGCCAAATTGTTCGCAATACCTAAGCAGACCAGAACCACTGTTCCAGAAACCGCCGTTTCTCTCAACGAAAAAGGGTTAATATTAGTTCAGCAGGAACGTTTTCAAGAAGCGTTGGTAATTTTTGAGCAATCGTTAAAGCTAGCCCCAGATCAAATATCTGTCTGGTGTGCTAAGGGAGTAGTATTTTGGGGCCTCCTACGATTCGACGACGCTATCGCCACTTTCAAGTATGCGATTCAACTTGATCCACGTTATTCGCCAGCATATGTCAGTAAAGGAAATGCATTACTCCTCCTCAAACGATATGACGAGGCATTAGTAGATTTGGAGCAAGCTATTAAGTTAGACCCCAACAATACGATTGCCTGGTGTAAAAAAGGTGATGTGTTCTTAGAACTCAACAATTTTGAAAAGGCAATGGTTGCTTTTGAAAAGGCTATTTTATTAGATTCTAAATCCACTGACGCATATATTGGAAAGGGTATGGTTCTCAAAGGATACAAGCAATACCATGAAGCGATTATAACTTATGAGGCTGCTCAACAAATTGAACCTAATAATGTTGTCATCTATCAGAACAAAGGCAATATCCTTGTGGACCTCAAGCGCTTTGATGAAGCCCTGGCTAGCTTTGATTATGCCTTGCAGCTATTCCCATCATACCCGGCCGCTTTTACTGGAAAAGGAAATGCACTTCGTGGCTTGCATCGTTACAATGAAGCCTTGATAGCACATGAACAAGCTATCAGACTCGCTCCAGATTTTACGCTTGCCCACATAAATAAAGGGAATATCCTAATAGAACTTGACCGTTACGAAGAAGCTCTCAAATCTTACGAGCAGGCTATCTTCCTCAGCCCCAATTATACAAATGCACATTACGCTAAAGGGAATACACTATCAATTCTTGGGCGATATCTGGAAGCATTAGCCGCTTTCGAACAGTGCTTTCGACTCGACCCCAAATATGCATTTGCGTATTTTAGCAGGAGTAGTGTATTGAAAGAGCTTCGCCGCTACGAAGAGGCTCTGGTTAATCTAAATTACGCAATCCAATTAGAGCCTGATCAGCCCTCCTTTCATCAAAGCAAAGGAGATTTAATGTATGAGCTTAACCTTTATGAAGAGGCTCTATATGCATATGACTGCGCTATACAACTTGATTTAAATGATGCATACTCGTATCAGAGAAAGGGAAGCATCCTATATGAAATTCGGCGGCTTCAGGAGGCCCTCGTAGCTTTTGATCTCACAATAAAGATCATACCCACTAATACAATAGCCTATAATCAGAAAGCGTTTGTGCTTTGTGACCTTGGCCACTATCCAGAGGCTCTAATGACCTGCAAACAAGCCATTCAGATCAATAGCAATGATGCCTATGCATATCTTGGTCAAGTTTATGTGCTTGAAAAAATGGAGCGTTATCAGGAAGCATTACAGTCAATTGAAAATGCTATCAAGCTTGACCCCAAATTTGCAATAGCATGGAGTACCAAAGCAACCCTGCTTGCAAACCTCAAACGATATTCTGAAGCTCTTCACGCCTTTAACACAGCTATCCATATTGACCCAACACTCGCAACTGCATATATGAAGATGTCAACTCTACTTGAACAATTAGAGCAATATTCTGAAGCACTCCTTATCATTGAAAGAGGACTGTACTATTTCCCAGATGATGAAAGCTTTCATCACAAAAAAGGAACGCTCCTCATTTTTTTGAAAGATTTTCATCGGGCAATTGCCACTTTTGACAAAGTTATTCAATTAAATCCCAATAATGCTACAGCTTACTTCGGCAAAGGTTTAGCTCTTCTTGAACTGAATTATCATCAAGATGCCCTCAACTATTTTGAGAAGGCTCTAAATATTTCTCCCAATTACTCCTATTTCTGGCATTATAAATCTTATGCTTTAATGAATCTCGGAAGATCAATTGAAGCCCAACTTGCATACCAACGAGGGGAACAGCTTTCCAAAAATCAGAGATGAAAATCAGTAACTCCCAAGGGCGCGAGGCCCCTATCCCACCCTCACCAGCTCGAACAGTTCAACACCCGGTAGTGCTCTGTGCGCATTGCGCTATACACCTGTGACGGTGCTGGGCATTACAGTAAGCATTTGTGTACCGCCCTGGTACGTTGATGGATTATCATTCCATTGCTTTACCCAAGCAGGGTTCGATGTTCGCCACTTTTCTCGCTGGCTACCAGCTCGCGCTCTCGCTTTGTAGGACTGTGACCTCAAGGTTTTGAGGCCACAAACTCCATCGCTTCTTTTGCCAGAAGAAGCCATTCCTCTTGCGATGCTGGTGCTAAGACGAACCACTCCTTCATGAGCCGCCCATTGTGACGGGGATCAAAGCGTTCCCCATCTCCAGAGGCGATGAGCGCATCCACCCGCGACTTTGGAAGTTTGACAACCAGCCTACCCCTGACGAGCATAGCAAAGATTTTATCGTGAACCTTCAGTCCTGACGAGCCGAACCCCTTCTTTGCTGAGGCTCCATCTAATGGCGGGGTTACGTCAGGATAGCTGAGAAGCTCCTCGACAATCGTTGCAAAATGCTCTTCTGGAGTGACGGGTGGATGGCTCATGAAAAGGACACCTCCTCTGATTTTATACGTTATTCTACAAGGTCAACCGTCCAGTTGGTAGCCTGGATGGCGGTATCCAGTTCGCGGCGCTGGCGGGCGATCTCGTCCAACTGGCGACGCAGTGCGGCCACGTCAACGGTGGCAATCTTACGAATCTCGGAGCGGCCATAACGCTCGATGCGATTGGCGGCGGTTTCCGCCAACCCGCTCATGATGCTGTAGCGAAGAGAGAGCATATCACGTCGCGCCAGGGCATCGCTCAGTATCTCATCAGATAGACGGGTCTGCATATTGGTGCGATTGATACGAGCAATCATCCCGCCAAGCTGGCTCAACAACTGATCCAACTCGGTCAACAGTTGCTCAGGGTTCTCGGGCGGCTGTTCGCCTTCCTGCACCAGCGCGCTCTGGCGCAGTCGCTCGCGCAACTGTGCGATACGCTTTTGCAGATCGGCCCGCAAAACAAGTGCTTCCGCAAGCTTCATGATAAGCCCTCCTTCTCCAGTTATCGCTATAGACTTTTCGCATATTATTTGCGATATGTCAAGTATAATCGATGTGTTGTAAGATGTCAAGAGGTTTTTCAAGGAGCCGTTTATCAGGGTGAAAACGATTGTGATATGTAGGGACGCGATCATGGACCTTCAAAAATAATCCGTAGTAGTTTGACAGAGTAGTAGGGGCGAGGGCGGACGTTGGGATGGGGGGGGACGCTTGCGTCGCCCTGTGGGGTGGGGAAGGAGCGTCACGGGAACCGGACGAGGGCGACGCAAGCGTCCCCACCCATCCCAATACCACCACCGCCCCTACAGAATCCGCTTATTGGGTGGGGACTCGCGGCGGCCCTTGCATAATGCGCCTGCGCATCCCTTGCGCGCCGCCCTCTGTTTCTGGTGTCTGCCAGACGGCCTCTAGCCACCACGTCAGGCCCGCGTCGGCCAGTGGCTGTAGAATCGCGGTAGCTTTCTCGACATCGTCTCCGGGCGTCTCGCCCTCCATTACGATATCAAAGGGCGTATTGAGAGTGCGCCCTTCCTCGATGTAGGCTTTCATGGCTCGCAGGTCGTCGGGGGTCATTTCGGAGAAAGAGCCGTCGGCGTCCTTTTTCGTCGGGATGATGCCGTCGCAACGCAGCGCGCGTTGCATGGATTTCTTGCGCTGCCACGCGCCGACGGCCCAGATAGGGACATGCGGCGATTGCACAGACCTGGGCAAGAAGGTCATTTGCTTTATATGGTAATGGGTGCCGTCGTAGCTAAACGGCTCGCCACTCCACAGGCCAGTGAGAATATCCAAGCTTTCGTCGAGCATCTGCGCGCGTACCTTGCGGTCTAACTCTTCCCCGACATTCGCGAAGCCGCCATCGTCAATTGCGCCCAACCCAACGGGCAGGATGAAACGCCCGTTGGAAAGATGATCGAGCGTAACGGCCTCGCGCGCCACTTTCCAGGGACGCCTGCGCGAAAGCGGCGTTACCATCGTTCCCAGGCGTATACGCTGCGTGCGTACAGCAATAGCGGTCAGTATCAGCCAGGGATCGTGCGCCACTTTATCGTTTATATGAATACAATCCCAGACGAACACGCCATCCCAACCTGCCTCCTCTGCGTCAACGGCAAGATCAGCAATGACTTGAGCGTCGTAATCGATATTCGGCAACGTGATTGCATAGTGCATAAGTCTTCTCCTTTGTCGTTCTAAATTTCCTAGCAGGGGTAGTATACGCGATTATTCTTGACACCTGCTGTCATATTTGGTCTTGATATGTAGGAAAGTAATGTATCGCGCCCAATAGGCCCGGCTGTCTGTAGGGGCGGGGGCGGATGTTGGGTTGGGAGGGGGCCTTTAGGGCCGCCCGTTGAAGAACAGAGCAATGATCCTCATAG
>JBOGTO010000312.1:0-2629 GCA_050695155.1 Ktedonobacteraceae bacterium | reverse complement strand
CCCTTGCGGTCGCCATGACTCACGCGGCGGTCGCCATGCCCACGACGCTTCGCTCGACTTTACAATAACCCTTACACATTTGTACACGAACTTGACTTCCATAAAAATATAGTGTATACAGATTTATATTGGAGAGCCTTGTAAATCATTGTTGGCTGCTAAAAGGGAGAGTCTGACGCGAAATTGTGGCTCAATGGAGTTATCAAGGCTCCAGGTTATCCTATAAAAATGTATACATTTTTCCGAACTTTGTAGATAAGTAGAGTGTGTGTTTCGAGAGTCGAGGGATGCAGCATGGTATTCCAGCCTATTGACGCGGCTGAGGGGAAAATTGCTACTGCGCAGGTGCATGAGTACCTGCGGCAGTTGATACTTGATGGAACGGTCCCTCCGGGTACGGTGCTTTCCCAGGTGCAACTTGCGCAGGAGATTGGCGTGAGTCGCACGCCTTTAAGGGAAGCGCTGCGTATGCTCCAGGAAGAGGGACTTGTGCTGGCAGAGTATAACCATCGCGTGCGCGTGGCCGGTATTGATATCGGTGAGTTTGAACAATTTTATGCCAGCCGCATCATGCTCGAATCGCTCGCCCTGGCCCTGACGCTCCCTCATCTCAAAACAGATGACTTCGATAGACTGGCGACCTTGATTGATCAAATGCATGTGTATGGCGAACGACGCGATCATGAACATTGGGACGAGGGCAACAGGCAATTTCATGCCATCCTGTCGTCTCATACGGGCGGCCAGATGCGCGAAATCATTTTGCGCTCTATTGAAGCAGGTGAGCGTTACCGGCGTATCAAGTTTCAGAATCTGGCGCACGCCTGGGAAGTGGCGGAGGTTGAGCATACAGCAATTTTCGAGGCGTGCCGCGAGGGCAACCGCGATGCTGCAGTGGAACAACTGGCCCGTCACCTGGCTCGCACAGCCCTCACCGTGATTGCCCTGGCCGATCCAGAATACGAACCGACTGCGGTGCGCGCGGCTCTGCGGCTTGTAAGCGGAAAGTTGAGTAAATAGGAGCTTTTTCGATCACAACCGGGCATGTCGTCCTTCACTTCACTTGTCATCCTGAGCGCAGCGAAGGATCTCATGGCCTGGCGAGTGAGACCCTTCGCTGCGCTCAGGGTGACAAGAAACGTCGTCCATGTAGTGGCAATAGCGTTATTGCCAGCAATGGTGCCATTTATGGCACATTTGTCAAAGGGGGCAAATCATGAGTCTCAATCGGACCCTGTTACGAAACGGCTGCGTTATCACCGTTGATAAGGAACTCGGCAACTTCCGGCGGGCCGATGTCCTGATCGAAGGGACGAAGATTGCAGCGATTGGACCAGACCTGGCGGCGGGCGATGCCGAGGTCATCGATGCCTCGAATATGATCGTCATGCCGGGGTTTATCGATACGCATCGCCATCTCTGGGAGGGCATCCTGCGCAACATTGGTGTAGACTATCCGCTTGAGGGCGATGTTAGCTATCTGGCGTTTGTCTTGAACGTCCTCGCGCCCTTTTACCGCCCGGAAGATGTGTACGCAGGGAATCTGATCAGCACCCTGGGTGCCATTAATGCCGGGATAACTACGATTCTCGATTGGTCCCATATTCAGGCTTCGCCACAGCATACCGACATGGCTATCAGCGCCCTGAAAGATGCGGGTACGCGGGCTGTCTTTGCCTATGGTCCGCCCTGGTATGAGGCCATGAAACCTGAGCATCCCGCGTGGTTCAAGCGAGCCGCTAAGCAGTATTTCTCCTCGAAAGACCAGTTGTTGACGCTGGGACTTGCTCCTCTTGGGCCAGAATTTAGCACTATTGACGATGTTAAGACGTACTGGCAGCTTGCCCGCGACTGCGATGCCCACATCACGGTGCATGTTGGCGTCGGCTCCTTTGGTAAGCATGGCAAATTGGCGGAGGCAGGCAGGGCGGGAATGCTTGGGCCAGACACCACCTATATCCATTGCACCACACTGAGTGATGAAGAAATACAAATGATCGTGGACACAGGTGGCACGGTATCGCTGGCCTGTCCTGTTGAAATGATGATGGGGCATGGCATACCGCCCACGCAACGTTTCCTTGATCGCGGCCTTCGCCCCAGCCTGA
The DNA here is from genome assembly GCA_050695155.1 of Ktedonobacteraceae bacterium. Taxonomy (GTDB): domain Bacteria; phylum Chloroflexota; class Ktedonobacteria; order Ktedonobacterales; family Ktedonobacteraceae; genus CF-113. The sequence continues at coordinate 521 of JBOGTO010000312.1, read as the reverse complement.
GCGTTGACGTTGAAACCAACGTACCCGGCGATATGTTCACCCAGATGCGCTCGGTACTTGCCTTGCAACATGCTTTACTTTTCGACCAGAAATTAGCAGGCAAGGAGAACCTGCCGCCCTTCCTGACCGCCCGTGACGCGCTGGAGTTCGCTACCAGCGAAGGCGCGCGCGCCAATGGACTGGCGGATAAAGTCGGCACCCTCACTCCTGGCAAAGAGGCCGACATTATTATGCTGCGCACAGATCAAGTCAACATTATGCCAGTCAATGACCCCATCGGCGCGGTTGTATGGGGCATGGATACCAGCAACGTTGACTCGGTTTTCGTTGCCGGTAAGGCGTTGAAGCGCAACGGTCAGTTGTTGAACGTCGATCTGGAGCGCGCTCACAAGCTCGTTGTCGAATCGCGCGATTACGTCGTAGAAAAGTCGGGATTCAAGCTGCCCGAGTTCTAAGCACGGGGTAGGTGCGTAGAATATCCCTCCAATAATCCGTAGGGGCGTGGGTGGTGCGGGGACGGG
>JBOGTO010000311.1:0-4748 GCA_050695155.1 Ktedonobacteraceae bacterium | reverse complement strand
CCTCTACTAGGACCACGAAGCGGCTTGCCACAGCTGTTCGTAGTAGAGGCGACCCTTGCGGTCGCCTTGCTCAAACTCTCTGGCGTAACTTTTACATCATCCTGGAGCGCGCCCGGAGCTTGACTTTTCGTTGCCTATCAAGCACAATGGTAATAAGCCTTCGTGTTTTTTCTTTCTCTGGCTCTGATGATAGTACTTTTGAGAGATTGCCGTTCCCGTGAACGTATATCTTTCAAAGCGAAGGCGAGTGCGCCACCATTCGGGTACTTTCTCTACCGAGAACTTATTTACCTGGTCTTATTCGAACGATAACGCTGGCAAGGTGGACAGCGTGTTCAGTTGGTAGAGGGACATGCCTGGATCTTCAAGGAGCAATAATGTTGCCACAGAGCTGGTCGGATGAAGATTTGGCAAAAAGATTACAGGAACGGGACCTGGAAGCCTTTGAAGCGCTCATCTCGCGCTATTCGCGTGAAATCTTTTATTTTGTTCGGCTGGTACTGGATGGTATCGGCGTAGCGCAGGACGCTGAAGAGTGTGTGAATGATCTCTTCATCACCGTCTGGCAGGAAATCGACACCTTCGATTCTGAGCGCGGCACACTCAGAACATGGCTGACCATGCGGGCGAAGTACATCGCCCTCGACCGGCGACGCCAATTGTGTCGTCGCCAGGCTCTACATGTACAACCGGCGGACGAGTACCGCCAGTGGTCAGCGGCGGATATGCACGGGGGAGGAGGAGGAAGCAAGTTAGCAGGGTTGGGGGGTTACGATGATAACCGCGTAACACTGCCACCACACCCGGAAGCCAGTATGGAGACATTACTGGAACAAAGTGAAAGACGCGAGGAGCTGCGTCTAGCCTTGGCGATGCTGCCTGAGCTTGACCGTTATTTGATCTATCAACGTTACTACAAGTACGCCAGCACCGAAGAACTGGCAGCAAAAACTGGCCTGACACGCCACGCTGTCGATACCCGGCTCTGGCGAGCGCGGAAAAGCTTAAAAGAGACGCTCAAGGAACACGCACATGAGTATGAGCGAGTACGACAACCAAAATCATAGGGAGTGGGATAATCTCTTCCCCTCCACAATAGAGCCAGGTCTTCCTGAAGATTTCAGCGAGGAAGACGTTGCTTTCGCGCAAGAGCTAGGCACGCTCTTTTCCGCGCCAGATGAGATACTGCCTCCTTATTATGCGCAAACTTTGCTGCAAGCGGAGGACCCACGTTATAGCGTGGTTGACAACGCCTTCGCTCAGAAGACGAGAGCGCGGGTCTTTCGCGCGCTCAAATTGCGCCGCCGTCTCTTCTTCTGGCACCCATCCCCGTTCGCTATTGTCGGAGATACGCTGCGCGAAATCATGGTACGCAAGTCTTTGCTGGCTGGGGCAGCAGCGCTGATGCTGGTGGTGATGCTGACCGCCGCTTTTACCGCCCCGTCGTTTGGGCAGGGTATGTCACTGTTGCTACATGGATCGAGAAACGGCGTATTAAAAGTGAAAAGCGCACCAAAAATCGCGCATCAATCTTTTTCTCATCTTGATAATTACGACATTAATCCAAAGCAAGTTCCTTTGATTACAGCGCGAGGAATATTGCATTTCAATATCTACTGGCCTCAATGGATACCGGCCAATTATACCCTGGATGGCGTCAATATCTATATAGACTCTACCAATATCTGGGCAGACGGGCCTATACTAGACCTGGTGTACGATGTTGATACATCTCACATTGCTCCTAAAGGAACCGGGCAAATCGTTGTGCGCGAATTTATGCCCCAGCCGATCGAACAGGTACTCCAGGTTGTGCAGGATGGCAATGCATATGGCATCGACCCCGATCAGTATGGCGACAATCCCAGGGCCATCTATGTTGATGGTCAGTGGCTGACTACCAATAATACGACCTCACAGATCTGGAGGAGTGGCGGGCGCAGCGAAGTGATCTACCAGCAGGATGGCGTGGTTTTCTGGATCGCGGGAGATCAGCGCGACGGGATTTCCGAGAAAGCATTGTGGAAGATGGCTCAATCTTTACAAAGCATCCCTCCCACAGATCGCGCGCTGCAAAAAAACGCCTTTGCAACCATCTTGCTGCCGAGTAGCTCAATTTTAATCAACAGTCCTTTCAGCAACGACATCATTTCCTCGGTATCTTTAGATGGCTCAGGCAGCCAGTATTATCTGACCATGAGCGAATATCTCTCAGGCAAGTTAGCTCTCTCACATGGCCCCGGGCATGGACATTAATGCTTGAGAACGCGCCCTGCTTCTCTATGGTTATGTGTACTCTTGTTAGTGACGCTGGCCGCGTGCGATAACGCACCGGCCCAGCCCACTCAACAGCACGTCTCGTCTCCCTTACTCGGCTCTTATGCCGCGACGCAGCCTGCTCCCCAAAATCGGAGTGGAACTCTCGTCCTGGCGGACCGGCAATTTCCCGATGCTGTCAATCCTCTGTTTTCCGGCTCTCCCGTCGATTTTGAGCTACAGGCGGCCCTCTGGGCTGCTCCAGTAGTCTTTGATAACCATTTTCACGCGCAGCCCGACCAGTTGACCGAAGTGCCTCTACCAGAAAATGGGGATGTGCGCGACAATGGCAAAACCATCATTATGCACCTGCGTCACGATCTGCGCTGGTCGGATGGACAACATATCCTCGCGCGCGACTTTCAATACTGGTGGCGACTCGATCAGAATCCCGATACAGGCGCGCTCAACGTCAACGGCTATGACCAGATTGCCAGCATCGAGACGCCCGACGATTTCACCGTCATCCTGCATATGAAGCAGCCCTATGGCCCCTACCTGTCGTTCCTACCCTATGCCGCGCCATATCATGCCTGGAGCCACCTGCGCCCCATTGACCTGCAAAATACGTCCTCCGTCATGCTCGCTCCATCTGTCACCAACGGCCCTTATAAGCTGGCAAGCTTCACCAACGGCCAGAGTTACACCCTGGCACCCAATAGCAACTACCGCTCAACCACTTTTCGTGGCCCATTTCTCGCGCAACTGCTCTTTCGCGCCTACAGCAACATCGCCACCTTACGCGCCGCTATCCTGGCAGGACAGGTAGATATCAGCGAAGACTACATGGAATACGAGCTACCCGGCCTCGGTCGTCTGTCCGGTCCCGCGCGCCTGCTCGAAACGCCTGCCGCAGCGTATGAACATCTGGATTTCAACCTGAGCAACGCCAACTTTCAGGATGTCAATGTGCGCCGCGCCATCTCACTGGCTATCGATACATGCGCCATTACGCGCGAAGTCCTGCATATGCCCGACTGCTCCCGCGTCACAAACCAGGTGGAACCGCCTCCTTCGCTTTACAACGATATGACTATCGCCCCTCATGCATACGACCTGGCATCGGCCAGAAAACTGCTCACGCAGGCTGGATGGTTGCCCAACGCACGCGGTATACTCACAAAACAGAGCAAACCATTTGTCATCCGCCTTGTCACAACGGCGGATAACCCCATACGCGCCGCCGTCGCCACGCTCATCCAGCGCGACTTACAGGCACTGGGCATCCAGGTGCAGGTACAATACTACCCACTCGGCCCATTCTTCGCCGTCTACGGCCGGGGCGGTATCCTGGCAACGGGAGCCTTCGACCTCGCCCTGTTTGGCTACCAGAACAGCGCGGAGCCGGACGATGAATACGGCGTCTTCCACTCCTCACAAATCCCTACCGCCGCTCAACCCGGCCTGGGCAACTATGGGCGCATACATGATCCCATCATCGACCAGGCTCTAACGCTGGGCCGCGACGCCGTGCCATTCGCGCAGCGCGTCCAGGACTATCACCGCTTCCTCGCACAACTTGCCAGCCAGGTCTACCTGATCCCCCTCTATACCGAAATCAATATCGTCACCATCAGCGACAGAACGCAGAATGTGCTGCCCAACCCCGATGCCATTAAGAATAATTGGAACATTGCTGACTGGTGGGTTAGAGCATAATTGACCAGGGCGCAGCAGAGCCGCCGGACGCCCACAAGGGGCGTCCCTACATGTCAAAGACACCCCCATCCCTGGTAGTGGGGTGGGGCCAATCCAGATGTAGGGACGCCCCTTGTGGGCGTCCGGGGTGGGGTCGGGCCGCTTCTCACCTTTTCAATCGCTCACCCTAACAGTCCTATAACACTGGACGTTTGTCCGATCATCTGCTATGATTTACAGTGTAAATGATGTATTGAGTAATCTGTAAACCAGAGTTTCTACCGGGCGCTTTTCCAGCAACGATGGTGGAAAAATGGACGCCGGACCTCAAAGGAGAGGAAAAAATGAAAATGTATGCCTCAAAAGAGCGAGGCTTGAAGCCTCATGGATTGCCCCGCCTGCGCGTATTACGCCAGCGCAAGGGCTTGAGCCTCGGACAACTGGCCGACATGACCGGTATTCGCCGCAACACCCTGACTCACCTGGAAACTGGCCGCGAAGACCCCCAGCCCTACCATGTGCGCACGTTAGCGCGCGTGCTTGACGTTCCCCAGCTCGAACTGGTCTCCTGAAAAAGCTCGATCTGCAACTCTTGTTTTCGCCTGTTCGTACAAATACATATACAGCCAGAGCGACGCCCCACCTGCCCTTTTTATCCGTAGGGGCGGGGGTGGTGTTGGGATGGGCGGGGGCCTTTAGGGCCGCCCGCCCCCGTCAGTCAATCCCAACATTGACATAAGATGAACAAGGACGCGGGCGGCCATGAAGGCCCCCTCCACCCACATCATCCACCC
>JBOGTO010000310.1:0-3586 GCA_050695155.1 Ktedonobacteraceae bacterium | reverse complement strand
GCCCACACCTATCCAACTCCTATTTTTGCGAACTGCCGCAGGCAGTGAGCAATCAAGAAAAGAAGATATGTTAATATAATATCACTTTCAATACTATTACAAGGTCAATTACCCCTTACAAATCACTTATTTTATGCTATAATGTCTTGTAAGTAACTTACCAAAGAACCAGTAAAAGGGAAAGTTACCGACTCCATCAGGCTTGAAAGGAGGATATCAGACCCAGCGGACTACTCGTATTATTCTCCACCCACTTCATGGCAAGTCCTGTAGTGCGTTTATCGTCTTTCCCAAGACGAACATGAAGCCATCCACAGGTTATCATGGATGACGGTCCTACCTTACTCTACGGACATGGCTGTCCGCGACAAGCAGTTACGCGGGCGACGCGCCTGCGTCAACGCGATGTGTACCCGACTCACGTTTGTACATGTTTTGCTAGTCTTCTTATGAAAGGTGGGAACCTTTATGGCCCAATATGCAGTTGAAAAGCCCGAAGCGGTAGCTCCGGCTATCGCCAATCCCGCACCTCTTGGCCTTTTCGGCTTCGCACTCACTACGTTCGTCCTCAGCGCATCGAATGCTGGCCTTTTCGGCGTAACAGCGGCTAAAGGTCTGCCGATGGTTCTCGGCCTGGCTTTCTTCTACGGCGGTCTTGCCCAACTTTTCGCAGGCATGTGGGAGTTTAGGCGAGGCAACACCTTTGGCGCTGCCGCTTTCAGCTCCTATGGAGCCTTCTGGCTTTCTTTCGCGTTCACCGCCCAAAATAACCTGATACCCAGTACCACAGCGCTTGCCTGGTGGCTCCTGGCCTGGGGGTTCTTCAGTTTCTTGATGCTGCTTGTCTCGCTGAGGATCAACATTGCCCTCATCCTCCTGTTCGTCATCCTGACCCTGACCTATGTAGCACTGGCTATTGGATACTTCGCTAGTGCAAATGGGACGTGGATTCAGATCGGTGGCATTCTTGGCATTGCTACTGCGCTCGTTGCCTGGTACACCGCACTGGCTGGTGTTCTTGATTCCGGGGAGTTCGCATTTAAGCTGCCAGTAGGAACAATGGGTTAATCTCGCTGGCGATTCTGGATGAGTTCGTTCGAGCTTGAAGGCCTTTGGTCATGAGAAGTGGGATTGCCTGAAGTGACGAGTGTCTCTGTGTAGGTGCCTGAGCCGTATCTGACCAGACGCTCCCCAGCCCACCACTGCATGGCCGGAGGCTTTCAGGGTTGTTTGTTTGTAGAACATTTCCAACGCTATTTCAAAAGAAGGATGTCGTATGTCAAAGCAGGAATGGAGCCGGGCCATGCGCGCTATCTGGCTCCTTAACACCATCGAAGTGGATTTAAGCCACCTCGGCATACCTTTGATGCGTGTCCCCGCCAGTATGCGCGACCTCGGTGATGCTCTCAAGTCGATGAGCGAGCAAGATCGTCAACTTATCGAAGACGAACTGAGCAACGCCCATGCATCACTCGCGCAGGTGGTTGACGAACTCCAGGCAGGTATGGCCGAAATTGAAACACTACTGCGCCAGCCGTCCGCGCAGGCGGAGCCGGTTTCAACGCAAGACGTTACGGAGAACACAAGGAGCGTAGTATGGCAGAAATAATGACCGCGCGCGAGGCGGTAGAAAAGTACATCCACACGGGAATGCAGGTGTGCTGGGGCGGCTTTAGCTATACCCGGCGTCCGTATACCATCGCCCGTGAAGTGATCCGCCAGCGAGACCGCATCAAGCACCATTTTTGCACCATGAACGGCGGCGCATCCATTGAAGAAGCCCTGGCAGCCAATGATTTAATATCAAAACTGGAAACAACCTATGTTGGACTGGAAGGCATTCAGCCCGTCGCTAATAGCATTCGCCGCCGCATTCAAGACGGCTCCATCCCCCTGTTTGAGGATTACAGCAACTACGGCTACGCGACGCGCACCATCGCGGGCCGCTTCGGCTGGCCTTTCGCCCCATTGATGGCCGAGCTAGGCAGCGATGTACCAATACATGATGTCTTTGGCAAAGCTGGCCTGCGTGGGAGAAACGCTGATGGAAGCTGGATCGATCCACGCATCCCACCAAAGAAACTCGCCTTCATCGATGATCCGTTCGATGGCTGGGGCCTGCGCCCGCACGCTTTTGATGGCGGAGATACCACCGCCAACAAGACGAACGCGGTTGATCGTGTGCGCGAGTCCGACAAATACACGGGCCAGAAAGGTGTGAAAGTCATTCTGGTGCCGCCCCTGTTGCCAGAAGTGACGGTCATTCGCGCGCAGCGTGTCGCTCAAGATGGCACCGTGCGCATGGAGGGCATCAACGGGCCTGACGCGGAACAGGCTATGTGCGCGAAAGTCCTGATCGTCGAGTGCGAGCAGATCGTGCCATCCGACGAACTGCGTGCCGCTCCCGAACTGAATCACCTCCCGTCGCATCAAACCACTGTTATTGTGGAACAGCCCTACGGCGGCTATCCCTCGGCAGTACCAAACTACTACGACTATGACTGGGACTGGTGGGTAAGCTACGGTCGCCTCAACCGCAAGAGCAAAGAAGAGGTCAGGGACTGGTGGACCAAGCACGTCGTCGAAACCGAGGACGACTGGGATTACTTGCAGCGAATCGTAGGAATGAAGCGCCTGTTTGAACTACGCGCCACGCCCGGATACGGCTATCGCGCTGATCTCAAACGGCCCATGTAGAACGAAGCTAGAATTAGGAGCATACAATGGAACAAATTTCTGACGAAGCCTACGATGCCTATCTTAAAGAGCGAGGGCTAACACGCACCCAGTACACCTCGATGGAGCTATTGGCCGTTGCTGCCGCGCGCGAGGTACCTGATGGCGCATTTGTCTTTGCCGGCACAGGATTGCCGCTCTTAGCTTCTATGCTGGCCCAGTTCACTGTCGCGCCTCATATGACCCTGATTATGGAAGCAGGCATTGTCGGCCCGCGCGTCGAACACCTGCCCATCTCGGTCTCAGACCCACGCGGCTGCCTGCATTCCAGCATGGTCTCCAACATGGCCGACACCTTCGGCACCACCGCCATGCGTGGCTACTGCACGGTCGGTATGCTGGGCGGCGCTGAATGCGACATGTACGGCAACCTGAACTCGACCATCATCGGCGGCTACTGGCCCGGCGGCGTTTCCGGCACTGGACACGGCCCGCAGGTGCGCTTTGCCGGTAGCGGTGGCGCGAACAACATCGCCTCTTTTGCCGACAAGATTCTGGTAACGATGGTACAGGAAGCGCGTCGTTTCCCGGAGCGGGTTGAGTACCTCACCAGCGTGGCAGGCGCGCGCGGCCCGCGTGAAAAAGGCGAGTCGCGCTGGGACTACGGCCTGGTACGCGGCGGCGAGATGGTCATGATTAGTGACCTGTGCATCATGCGCAGCAACAACGAAACTGGCCTGCTCGAACTCGATGCCGTCTTCCCCGGCGTCAGCGTCGATGATGTGGTCAACAATACCGGCTGGAAACTGGATACCAGCCGTGCCAAAGAGTTCAAGCCTCCCACTGAAGAGGAACTGAAGGCCGTGCGTATGCTGGTTGACCCCAGCCGCATCTACCTGGGCCGCAAGAG
>JBOGTO010000309.1:0-3854 GCA_050695155.1 Ktedonobacteraceae bacterium | reverse complement strand
TTGCCGATGAGGTAGAGCAGGTTGCCCGGCCGTTTGAGCGACATATCAACGCTTTGAGCGGCATTATCGATGATACTGAGCGCCGATATAAGCAGCGTGGGGATGACAGGTAGGCGTTGCCCGTCCGCTCTGTATTCGTTGTTGAGACTATCTTTACCAGAAATAAATGGCACACCGAAGCCGACAGCTGCGTCATGACAACCCTTGACGGCGCGTACCAGCATACCGAGTTGCGCGGGATCGCCGGGATTGCCCCAGCAGAAATTGTCCAGGATGGCGGCGCGTTCGATGTCTCCCCCAACGGCGGTCAGATTGCGCAGCGCCTCGTCAACGGCGTTCAGCGCCATCCAGTAGGGATCGAACTGCCCATAAAGCGGGTTGATGCCGTTGGAGAGGACAATGCCCGCATTGCTCTGCTCATCCAGGATGGGCTGCAAAATAGCGGCATCGCCCGGCCCATTGCAGGCGCGCCCCACCAGTGGTTTGAGTACAGTTGCGCCCTGCACCTCGTGGTCGTACCTGCGCACCACAGATTCTTTCGAGCCGATGGTGGGATGCCGTAAGAGATGTAACACATCATCGTTAAAGTTCGAGGGCGATAACCCTACATCCGCACTTGTAGTGTCGGAGGGCGACCGCAAGGGTCCCCACCCCTCATCCTCTCCTCCCCCGCCCCTACTATGATATGTATCGTCCGATGCCGCTTCCGTAGTCATTGTAGGGGCGGGGGTAGTGCTGGGTTGGGTGGGGACCCTTGCGGTCGCCCTTTCGTCCCCCATGTCATCATGGATTCTATCTTCCATATCATCAGGAGTCACATTAACATCATTCTTTACCCATACTGCCTCCAGCGTCCTGCCGGGTCTGCCGTCGTGCAGGAAGGACATGGGTAGGTCGGCGACGGTTTGCCCGTCATAGGTGACAACCAGGTGATGGCTGTTGGTAAAGGTACCGATGATGCTGGCCTCGACTTCCTCGATGGCGCAGATTGCCAGCAAGTCTTCCAGGTGTTGTGGTGGGACGGCCAGCACCATACGTTCCTGCGCCTCTGAAAGCCAGATTTCCCAGGGGGCTAATCCCCGGTATTTGAGAGGAGCTTGCTCTAATTCGACATACGCGCCGGTTTCGGCTGCCATTTCACCAATGGCCGAGGAGAAGCCGCCCGCGCCACAGTCGGTGATGGCCGAGTAAAGCTGTCTATCACGCGCCTGCATTATCACGTCGGCGACTTTTTTCTCGGTGATGGGCGCGCCGATCTGTACCGCGCTTCCGGCCTGCGCGTTGATCTCGCTGCTCATTTCGCCGGATGAGAAGGTCGCGCCGTGAATGCCATCGCGCCCGGTGCTACCGCCCAGCACGACGATACGGTCGCCGGGCTGCACACGGCGTGGATGGCTACCATGCGGCAAAATGCCCAGGCAGCCACAGAAGACCAGTGGGTTGAAAATATAGCCGGGATGGTAGAGAATGGCCCCGTTGACGGTGGGAATACCCATCTTGTTGCCATAGTCGCGCACACCATTCACCACGCCGGCGGCGATACGGCGCGGCGCCAGTATGCCTGTAGGCAACGCTTCGGGAGAAGTATCTGGTGGGCCAAAACACAGAGTATCGGTGCAGGCGATAGGGTGCGCCGATACGCCCAGCACATCACGGATAACGCCGCCCACGCCCGTGTTAGCCCCCCCAAACGGCTCGATAGCCGAGGGGTGATTATGTGTCTCAACCTTGAAAGCTGCATCCTGCGTCTCCGTGAAGCGCACAATGCCCGCGTTATCGCTGAATGCCGACACCACCCAGGGACGCGCCACCTGCTGTGTCGCCCGCATAATGTAGCTTTTGAGCAGCCCGTTGATGGTCTCTTGCTCCAGCGTATTGCCATCAGCATCTACTTCGCGGTACTCGATAGTGGCCTTAAAGGTTTTATGCGAACAATGTTCCGACCACGTCTGTGCCAGCGTCTCAAGCTCAACATCGCTCGGCTCGCGGCCCTCCATACGAAAATGGCGCTGGATAACACGCATCTCGTCCAGGTTCAACGCCAACAATCCCTTTTTGCTCACCTCTAATAATTGCTCATCGCTCATGGATGTGATGGGCCTGTCATTCTGAGCGCAGCGAAGAATCTCCGTGCCAGACACATCAGATTCTTCGCTTCGCTCAGAATGACAGGCGAGCGAAGAATGACAGGCGAGCGAAGAATGACAACCGCTCATCGATGTTGATCGTGAAAATTCATCAGGACGAAGTTCGTATTGTTGGATAACGGGGTTGTACAACAAAGCTCCGGTGATGTGGCGCACCGCATCCTCGTTTAATCGTCCATCGAGGTAATATCTGTAGCCTGTAGAGACACGCTCAATATCAGAGATACCCAGCATGGCTGCACCTGCCAGCACGCTTTCCGCCAGTGTATCGGTGACGCCATCATGAAAGAACACATCGACGACGGTATAATTCTGGTCAAATAATGGTGAAATAATAGCGGTTTGTGTGACGGGATTGATCAGTAAATGGTGGGTGAGTTGGTCTAATTGAGAGGGAGAAAGGTCGCCAGAGAGATGATAGAGTTGCGCGGTGCGGACTGAAAGGGGTTGAGGGATAAGACCTTCGCGGTCGTCTCTCTCAAATAACTGTAAAATCTCGCGGGCAATCCGGTGAGCCAGTATGTCATACTGTTCCCTGATTGCTCGCACCTCGATAGCGTATAAGGTCACGTTTCTTTTCCCGGATAGGTCTAACAATCATCTAATTATTCCATTGAATGGAACAGATATATTGTAGCACATGGGAAAGGAGGATGGCAAACATGCTTTTGCCGGTTGGAATTACAAAGTGCAACATAAATTCGCGGAATTTATGGATAAATGTTTGCTTGACGCAAGCACAGGTACATTGTATGCTCAACTAAAAGAGGGATGGCCGAACGATGGAACAACACATTGCGCGTATACTTAGCCAAGTACCCGGTTGGAGCGTGGAACGCGCCGTAGTGGTGCCATTAGAAGGCGGCATTACCAACCAGAATTATCGCGTGGACATCGATGGCGCTACATTTGTGCTGCGCGTGGGGGGCAAAGGCACGCACCTGCTTGGCATCGACCGTGAACGCGAAAGCATCTGTGCCACGCTTGCTTCCCAGGTTGGTGTTGCCCCGCGTGTGCTGCACTTCCTGCCCGGCGAGGATGCGCTGGTGACGCACTTTGTCGCTGGAACCGCCATCACGCCCGAAACCGCCGCGCAGCCGCAGATATTGCGGCGTATCGTGTCTTCCATGCGGCGTTACCATGCCGGGCCGGACTTTCCAGGCGCGTTTTCCCCGTTCGCAACGGTGCGCAACTATCACCAGTTGGCCCTGCAACATGGCGTCACGTTCCCTGATACGCTGCCACAAGTATACACATTGATGGCTCAAATTGAAGAGGCATTAGGGCCGGTGCAGCAATTCAAACCGTGCCATAATGACTTGCTCGCCAGCAATTTTATCGATGATGGTGACACCATGTGGATTATTGACTGGGAATATGCTGGGATGGGTGATCCTTTCTTCGACCTGGGCAACTTTGCCGTCAATCAAGCGCTGGACAGCGAACGCTGCGAATTGCTTTTGCAATACTATTTTGGCGCGGCGTGCGCGGCGGATATAGCGCACCTGCACCTGATGCGCCTCGGCTCAGATTTGCGCGAGTCGTTCTGGGGCTTTTTACAAATGGGCGTGTCCGAACTCGACTTCGATTACGATGAATACGCCCATCACCATCTCAACCGCTTTTTGCGCAATGTCGAAACATCACCATTTGAGCAATGGTTAGAAGATATAAAAGGATAAATGCGGCGCTGGCAACGCGCGCGCG
>JBOGTO010000308.1:0-5580 GCA_050695155.1 Ktedonobacteraceae bacterium | reverse complement strand
TTTCATCCCTTATATTGGCTTCGCGTTAATCGTGTTGGGACAATTTCGCATAACTCAGGCACTGATTGTTCAGAAGAATCATGACCAATCAGCAGGAACCACAAAACGCTTATCTTCCGTACAACTGTTACGCAAAGCTGAAAACTCGTTGCGTCGTGGATTGGTTTTGGAGGGATTAGAGGCCGAGATGCGCAGCGAAGGCTTATTGGCACTGGCACAGGTCGCCTTTTTGCTGGGCGAGATCGAGTCTGCTCATCAACAAACTTTGCATGTGTTAGAAGAGGCCCGGCGTTATGATCAAACATGGCTATTGGCTTGCGCGCAACGTCTGCTTGGCAATATCCTGTCGGCGCAAGGTCAACGCTTAGAGGCAGCCACGTATTTCTCACAATCATTGCAAACCCTCAAAGAGCGTGGTATGCGCCTTGAATGGGCGCGTACCATGCGCGATTATAATGAGAGCATCTTGCGACATTCTCAATCAAACAATGATGATTGCGAACGGGCAATAACTCATTTGCAAGAGGCACGCCAGGTCTTCGAGGAGTGCGGCGCGACTCTTGATCTCGCATTGATAGACCGCTCATTGGCTGCGTATGCTACACCCGCCCCAGCAACGACACGCAAAAGCGACAGGTAGCAATAGCAAATAATAGAAGCGGAGGGCGGCGCAAGCGCCCCCACCCGTCCCTCCGCAACCCCCGCCCCTACGATGACCTTTCCTGATGTATCAGGTAGGGGCGGGAGAGGTTGGGATGGGTGGTGGGGGCGCTTGCGCCGCCCTCGCCGCCCGCGCCGCCCTCGCTTCCCATACGATAATGCACTTCTATTAACCCGACCCCAGATGCCTGCATTGTTCTCACGTTCAGGTTTGCTTTCATCCTTTTTTATACCTTTTTAACAAACATCCAGTGATTCTGGTATGTGTGTCCTTTTTTTTATTGCGTCTATCCTGACATACACTTTCCCACACCACTAACTTCGAGTGCTTAAACCCATCAAAATTGGTGTAAGGAAGACGCATTTTACACTGAAATACATGTAGACTTTACACAAGAAAAGAAATGGGCGGCTGGATGAAAACATCCTCCCGTTACAACAAAGGAGCGCACGCATGAACCTGGTTTCTCGATTGTCCCGCACGCATCTTCTGCTCATTGTCCTGCTGATCGTCTCCCTGCTCGTTGCCACATTCTTTATTATTCACTCTGCTATGCCGGGTGTATGGCACACGATCACCTTTAGCCCGAATATTCCATTCTGGCATCCCTAATCCCGTTCATGCGCTTCTGTTGCTCCTCATTATGGGTGCAATCGGTGCGCGCTCCTGGAAAGGACGTAGCTTGTTTCATTTTGAGGGTTGGTGCCACCTGTAGTGTAGTTGGTCACTGTAATTGGATGAAAGGATTGCGCCTTATGTCACATTATGATTAAGCCTTGAGCATAAGCAAGGACGCTCGTCTGGTTGGATGAGCGTCTTTTGTTTGGAGGGAAAAAGATGTTATTCACGCAGATTGAGCGGGTGACTCGATTTTCTCGTCCTATACGTATTATAAATGGGTGTATTGGCATGTGTAGTGAGGGTCATCATGCAGCAGATTCTAGTAGGATCAGACGAAACTTCCTTTATCCACAGGCTCAATCATAGATTGGCTTCTTACGATATTGAGGTGTTAGCCGCTCAGAGCGGCGAACTGGCGCTCCAGGCGCTACGCGATAACTCCCCGGAGCTGGTAGTGCTGTCCAGGCATTTGCTCGACCTCAATGTGAATGAAGTTTGCCGCCTCATACGAGCCGGGGGATATACCGATCTGCCGGTGATTCTGCTGAATGAGGGGGGAGAATTACATAATACTATCGCCGGTCTTGAAAGCGGGGCAGATAGTATTCTTCCCTGGCCGCTTCCCGAAGATGAACTGATTGAACGTATTCGAGCCAGATTGCGCTATACAAAGACCAGAGGCGGCGAATACCAGCACTTCCAGGCAGGAAGCCTGATTTTTGATACTGAAGCGCATCAAGTGTGGTGCAACGGGCAGGCTCTTGAACTCAGCAAACGCGAATATGAACTGCTCAAATTGCTGGCAAGCAACGCGGGACACGTCTTGACGAAAGAGGTCATCTTCGAGCATATCTGGGGGCCTGAATCCACTGCCAACCCTGATAATATTAAAGTATATATCAATATGCTGCGCAGGAAACTGAGCGTCTGCGGCGAAGAGCATATCATCCATGCGCTGCGTTTTATCGGGTATATCTTGAAACCTTAAAACCACGCCTGCGCCTATCCTCCACAAAACTGCGGTCCAGATGGACTACCATGCTCCGATCAAATTTTTAATGTTGTTCTAATCACTTATTTACCTGACATTTACTTCTGTAATCTACGCTTACTTATGTAAGGAATACGTATCAACCATAGCGTGTTCCTGCTGCGG
Source organism: Ktedonobacteraceae bacterium (assembly GCA_050695155.1). Classification (GTDB taxonomy): domain Bacteria; phylum Chloroflexota; class Ktedonobacteria; order Ktedonobacterales; family Ktedonobacteraceae; genus CF-113. The sequence goes on along the minus strand of JBOGTO010000308.1, from coordinate 3,142 downwards.
CACGAGGCGTCAATGACGCCGCAGCGTGCCGCAAGGATTGTTCACAGGAGAGCAAGAAAGCCAGAGGCGCAACAGGAAGCGGGGGCAACTCGATTTACACTGATGTCTCATCACATCAAGAAAGGATGGAATTCACATGGCTCAATTTCAAAGTCCGACACCACCCACACCACTTCAACCAGAACGGAAGAAGGAAGAAGTAATCATGTCGAATATCGCCAGCCCCGCCCCGCTCGGACTAAATGTTCTGGCGTTTGCGACTGCGATATTCGGCTGCTACTATACCGGCTTCATCGTTCCCTATGAAACGACGGGCATGCGCACTGCAATTGGCGCAGTACTCCTTATAGCAGGCATCATCCTGGTACTGGCAGGCATGTGGGAATACCGCAAAAATTACATGGTTCACGCGACCATTTTCACCTCGTATGGAGGGTTCCTCGCCGTGCTAGGCGTGGTCTTTATGCCCAATTTTGGTATAGCGAGCGCGCTCGCGGGCAGCGGAGAATTGCATTACGCCCTGGGTCTCTTCTTCCTGGCCTGGACAATCTACACAGGCGTGCTGGTTTTAGGGGCGCTCAGGACGAGCATATTCATGACTTCTACCATGACGGTAATGTTTGCCGCCTACCTGCTCCTCACTATCGGGCAACTGGTGGGCAATAATATCGTCCTGGTGAATATTGGTGGCTGGCTGGCTATTGCCACCGGCATCATCGCCTGGATCGCCGCCGCCGCGAGCATCGTTAGTACTCCCAGCACCCTGGCAGCCTTCCAGCTTCCACTGGGACGCCACCTCGCTGTAGTTGAATGAAGCAACAGACCGAGGCGTATATTAAAAACGCCTCCGTTTCTCTGGCATAGCTGTAAGAACACTCTTCATCAGCAGCCTGTGTGCCAGATGGCTACTCCTCTCTGAGTCCGAGGCCGTGTCCCCTCATCCTACACGGGGACACGGCCTCGGACTTTCTCTCCCATACGCTTTTCCCTGTACGCTTACTTTTCACTTTTGAGACGGCTATTTATGTGCAACTGAACCATTGACGAACAAGGTGTGCTTTTGTTATGATAGCGATGGTAAAGATACAGGGATAAATACGCCATTTTTCAAAGAAAGTATTTGCAGTACGTGTACGAAGGTGGGGAGCTATGTCTGAAATATCCTCGTGGCGCGATCTTCTAAAGATCATGATTAGTAGCACAAAGGAGCGCGAGCGGCTCGCCAACGAGATTGGCGTAAGTTCCGTGACGTTGACGCGCTGGGTGGGCGGAAATTACGAACCGCGCCCGCAAAGCCTGCAACGACTGATTCTGGTGGTACCCAGTGAGTACCGCGAAGAATTCCAGGCGCTGGTAGTGCGGGCGTACCCACATATAACGAACCCAATTGCACTTTATGAGCCTCCCGAACTGGCCTCCGAGTTTTTCCGGCGTATCCTTGAGACGCGCGCCTCAACCTCCGATCAGCAGCTTTACTGGACGATTACGCAGCAGATTCTGGAACATGCTGCCCGCCAGCTTGATCCTGAACGCATTGGCATATCCATTACGGTCGTGCGTTGTATGCCCCCACGGAGCGATGGCAAGGTACATAGTTTGCGCGAAAACGTGGGCGTTGGCACTCCTCCCTGGGAGGGTGATTTAACCTCCAAAGCCGTGTTCCTCGGCTCCGAGTCGCTGGCGGGCTATGTTGTAGGTTCGTTTCATTATGAGTTTGTGGATGACCTGACACGCGACAGGACATTCGTGCCTGCCTATCGGGCCGAACACGAAGTCAGTTCTATCGCGTGGCCCATTCTTTTTGCCGGTCGCACGGCCGGCTGCCTGCTGCTTTCAAGTACGCTGCCGGGTTATTACAGATCGCAGGCGCGCCAGGCGCTGGTGGCGGATTACGCGCGTTTGGTGGCACTCGCTTTCTTGCCGCACGAGTTCTATCCTTACGAGAAGGTTGAAATACTCCAGATGCCTCCTCCTGAGGTGCAGCGCCCATCTTACGGACATTTTCAAAATCGCGTGACCGCGTACATGGTAGAAAAGTTGCACGCCGGGGAGCGCGCCGGGCGCGATGAAGCGGAACTGGCAATCTGGCGACAGATTGAAGCTAATTTAATCGAATATACCTACGGATCTGATAAACTTTAGCGATGACCTCGACTAGAAAGAGAGCTATACTATGCCTTCTGAACCTGAACCCAGGCCGGGCGAAAATACCTATGTACTCGATACCGAAAGCGCGACCGAGCAGGTGCGTATCCTGCACCAGGACCGCATGGCTACGAAGTGCATGGGCGGACCATTGAACGAACTGGAGAAATCGCGCATTGAGCAGATGCAGAGTATTCTCGATCTCGCCTGTGGTCCAGGAGCCTGGGTGCTTGATATAGCCTATGAGTATCCTAATACGCTGGTGACGGGTGTTGATATTAGCCGCAGCATGATTGCGTATGGGGAGGCGCTGGCGCGCGAGCAGAATTTACATAACGCCGCCTTTCAAGTGATGAACGTCATGGAGCCGCTCGCGTTTCCAGATGACTCCTTTGACCTGGTGAACGCGCGCGCCATGTTTGGCTTTTTGTCGCGCGCGGATTGGCCGAAGCTGGTCAAAGAATGTATGCGCATCCTCAAGCCCGGCGGTATCCTGCGCCTGACGGAAATCGAGTATGGCATCACTAACGGCCCCGCGACCGAGAAATTGAGCGGCCTTTTCCTCAAGGCGCTGTCAGTGACGGGCAGGAGTTTTTCCCCGGATGGACGCGCGCTTGGTATCACTCCCATGCTCGCATACTTCATGCATCAGGCGGGTTTCGAGCAAATTCACAAGATCCCGCACCTGATCGATGCCTCGTTCGGATCAGAAGATCATGGCGCTCAATTTCAAAATGTTGCCCTGGCTACCCAGGGGCTGCAACCATTTCTCACCAAACTGAGCCTGATAACCAATGAAGATTTTGAGCAAACCTACCAGCAATCGCTAGATGAGATGCAGGCAGAGGATTTTTGCTCGCTCTGGTATTTCCTGACCGTCTGGGGGCAGAAACCAGCTTAGCTATAGGGGCGGGGGTTGGGATGGGCAGGGAGGGGACGCTTGCGTCGCCCGCTTTTCATTCCCCGAAAGACCCCACTCCAACGGGCGACGCAAGCG
>JBOGTO010000307.1:0-14011 GCA_050695155.1 Ktedonobacteraceae bacterium | reverse complement strand
CCAGGGGGGAAAAGGCAACGTTCCATAAGAATTGAAACATGGTCACAGGAACGCGGGCGGCCATGAAGGCCCCCTCCCGACCCAACACCACCCCCGCCCCTACGATTATAGAGGACGATTATCGCTCGTCCAACCCGCCGTAATACGTGTGGCGGCGCGTGGCGAGCCTTGCGCCCAGCCAGCCTAACAGACCGCCAATGAGAGCCACTATCACGAGGATGATGAGCGCGGCAATCAAGCCGCCGCCGATATTCAGCGAGTTGCTGCTGAAGCCGGTGTTGATCTTGCCGGGATAATTCGGTATATACTGGACGATGAAACCGATGATCTGCGCGATTGCGCTTGCCACGAAGCCGCCTAAGAAGCCAAATCTGCGCGCTACCGCTACCTTGCCAATGATGAAGCCGGCGATGAAGTAGATCACAAGCCCGATTACGCCTGTCAGGACGAAAAGCCCGAACACGGCTGATGCGACGTTGAGCGGCATCTGGTTGGGATGGCTGGCATAGCTGGCGGCCTGCTGGTAGAGTGGCGCATTGAGCAGCGTGGTAACGATGTTCACAACGGCGGCGAGGATGCCTGCCACCAGGGCGATGCTCAGCATTTTGCGCGTGCCTCCCGCCGGTAATGCGGGCTGAACCGGCGTTTCGCGCTGGTGCATGGACCTTTTGGGAAGGCGCGATTCGGGTACTGTATCATCGTCATTTTCGTATGGATTGCGCGCGCGTTGTTGCGGGCGCACAGGGTATTCCTGATTCGGGTCTTTCATGCACGTTTTCCTTTAATGGCCGGGCTTGATGCTGTTAAAGACAGATGGATAGGTATTAATAGACTGCCAGCTACTTATCGGCCAGTATACCATGACTGCTTTGCCAATTATATAACTTTTTGGCACAAATCCCCAATCCCGCGAATCGTCGCTGAACGGGCGATTATCACCCATCACAAAGTAATCGTTGGCTGGCACTACCCATTTGCGTCCCTCCAGATTAACCGGCATTTTGACGTAGGGTTCATGTAGTACCACGCCATTCACCTGCACAGTCGAACTGGTTGTCACAATGGTATCCCCTGGCAAGCCGATCACACGCTTGATGAGGTCTTTCGTCGTATCGACCGGCCAGTAAAAAACGATCACATCTCCCCGCGCCGGTGGCTGGAAGAGATACGCCTGTTTATTGACCAGCACGTACTGGCTATTATGCAGGCTGGACTCCATGCTGGTGCCGTCAACCTGGTAGTTTTGAATGGTAAAGTGGATGACCACGAAAATGATCAGGGTCAGCGCAAGTGTTTCTACAATCTCGCGCGCCAGGTGCGATGATTTGTTCAAATCAAACCTCTTTGTATGTTTAACCGCCAGGGCCGGGTTATCCGCCGCCCTGGCTATTGCTAACACTCGTGAATACCGGGGAAAAGGTGTTGATCCACTCCCAGTTGCTTAAAGGCCAGTAGACCGCAACGGCCTTCCCAACGATATAACTCCGGTTGAGCGGCCCCCATGTTCGTGAATCGAGACTGTTGTCACGATTATCTCCCATTACAAAAAACTCATTTGACCCCAACTTCCACGTATTATTCTCAAAGTTAAAGGGTGCTGAGATATATGGTTCATGCAGTATCTGCCCGTTTACTGTGACTGTATCGCTGGTTGTTGTTATGGTATCGCCAGGTACGCCGATGACACGCTTGATGAAATCCTTGCTGGTATCCAGAGGGTAGTGAAAAACGATCACGTCCCCGCGCTGCGGCGAGTGAAAGAGATAGGCCACCTTATTGACCAGCACATATTCGTCGGTGTGCAGGCCGGGTTCCATACTCGCGCCATCTACCCGAAAACTTTGCGCGGCAAAGCGGATGACCAGGAAGATCAGCAGCGTAAAGGCGATGGTCTCGATCAGTTCCCGGACGAGACGAGTTCGTTTCTCTGACAAATCCGCAGTCCTCGCGTGTCTAAATTTGTGTCACCTTGCACATTATAGCGATATGCGTCCTGTGGGACAAGTTTATAACCCTTGTGGGTCAGGTTTTTTGCCACTGCCCTGGAAAATAAAGGGAATAAAATACTTGCATCGTGTGTTATTATATTTGTATGACATCAGAAAAGGATTGTATCGCTTCTGTGAGAAATGGTTTCTTCGAGCGTCAATGCATATGAGAGATGTCACAGGAGCATACGCTAAATGAGATTGTATGTAGGGGGTCTCCCCTATCAAACTACTGAGCAAGATCTGATCGATCTTTTTTCGCAGGGCGGCGAAGTCGCTTCCGCAACCGTTATCACTGATCGTGATACCGGGCGCAGCAAAGGCTTCGGCTTTGTCGAGATGAACAACGACCAGGAAGCGCGATCAGCTATCGACCGTTTGAACGGCACTACGCTGGGCGAGCGCACCATCACCGTCAACGAGGCGCGCGAGCGTCAGTCCGGTGGACGTGGCGGCTTCGGCGGCGGACGTGATCGTCGTTCCGGCGGCGGCGGCGGCGGCGGTGGCGGTTACAATCGCGGTGGACGCTACTAAATTCCGTTCTCCCGCAGCGCGGAGCAACGTCCACAAAACACGATAAACTCAGGAGGCGAGCTTACATAGCTCGCCTCCTGAGTTTTATTTTTACTGGCGTCAGATGAAGTACGCTTGTTTTGTAGTCCTTTTATAGTACAAACTTTCTTATCCGAGCGTTGTATGGTATCATACATACACATTGCATTACTGAATCTGACGGAAAGAAGGAGAAGGCAAACGATATGAATCGCTACATGCAAGAGAAGTGGTCCTGGATTGAGGGAACACACGGGATGCGCATCGCGTTACTAGATACTCTGAATGATGCTGACCTCGCGTTCAGTCCCGGTGGGCAGAATATGACGCTGGGGGCTTTATGTCGTGAGACGGGTGAAGTCGAGTATTCGTATACCCAATCGTTGAAAACCTTTAAGCAAGACTGGTCATATCGCAATCGGGAGGCAGGTCTGGAGAGCAGCGTTGCGCGGCTCGAAGCGTGGTTTCAAACGCTGGACGAAGAAATGAAGGCGGTGGTTTCCGCGTTGTCGGACGAAGATTTGAAAAAGATAGTTGATCGAAACGGCTTCGAGGTGCCAGTAGATATGCAACTCGATATCTACCTCCAGGCGCTGCTGATTTTCCTGGGCAAAGCTACAGTCTTCTTCAAGGCTATGAATAAGCCATTGCCTGAGAATTTTCAAGAATATATCGGGTAATACTGAACGGTGTCAAGTGAATGCAAGGATGGTGTCAGCGGGACGCTGACACCATCCTTGCATTCACTTGACCAGATCAATCTTTTGAAAGGGGGAGCTTTTTGCGCTGTGTGTATGCTTAAATTGGAGGAACCGTACAGTGCCAAATTTAAGCAGTCTCCAGAAAAAGCAGAAAACACGCAGAGGATATTTCGTTACATCTATCTTGCTCGTACTTACATTGGCCGCGTTACTCTGGCCTATTCCTATAGCCACGTTTGCGCAATATGAGCAGATGATTGCATCAAGCGCTTTATGGCAACCCCACAACCTGGATTTGCTCTTTGTTGCTTCATATAGTCGAAAAGAACAACCCTCTGGCCCGCTTGTGGTCTATCGCGCGCCAGGTGGTGACTTGCGTAATATTGTGCCGGTTGTAGCTATAGCGCGTGGCTCTGTGACACAAACTCCGCTATTGTTCCCCTCACCGGATGGTCGCTACGTGGCGTTGCTTGATCAGCTCATGACCGGTTATACCTCAAACCTCAATGGCGCAACTTTGAGTATTTTCTCAAGCGATGGGTATCCGCTTGCACCCGGAGGTAGTCGCCTGCCTCTGGTGAATGCTGGCGGCGCCAGAATGCTGGCTTTGCATGTCTCACCGGTAGATCAGGTAATCTGGTCGCACGATAGTCGTTACTTGTATTATTATAGCGGCGCGGAGGGTCAACAACTGCCGATTGCGCATTCCTCGCAAAAACGGCAGCAATTGAACTTGAGTGGCTATGATGAAATTCATCGCGTAGACCTGGCCGGACATGATGTGACGCTTTATCGTCAGTTAGTGGACCAGAACTCATTGCGCCTGATCGGGCTGGATCGTGCCGGGAATCTGATCCTGACGCTGGCGCGTCCACATACGCCTGTTGCGCTGCTGCGTCTTGCTACTGACGTGACCAATGCAACGCCGCGCCTGTTTTTGATATTACCGCCTGATATTTTGCCCGGCAATGTGCTGCAAGTTGGCAGTGATGGCGAGTCTATTGAGTGCGAGCGCGTCTTGAACTGGCAGCCTTTGCGCTACATCACCATACATATCGCCCTTGCGGGTGGTTCGATCACACGAACACAGCCACTTTTTGATAGCAGCCGCTATGGCCGCGCCCTGATCCCTCTGGCGCGTTCGGGAGATGGCGCGATGCTGGCTATGTCACAGGTAATTAGTATTCGTCATGACCTGGTCGCGCAGGGAATCGAGAGCGTTCCAGCTCAGGAAAAACTCGTGCTGGCCGATGCGCGTACAGGCGCATGGCAAGCGCTGATCTTGCCGTATGGAGGTCAACTCGTGCAGGCGTTTTGGACGAAGCGGAGCGCGTCAGAGCAGGTTCTTCCGGTGCCGCGAGATGTACTGGCCCACCTGCTGGCTTTTCGAAAACGCCAGACCAACGGGGCATCGCAGAACGCCAGCGTCTTTCAACAGGATGAATGGATGCTTGAGGGACACAATGGCCGGTTGCCAGATGCGCCCGCGCTGCCTTCTATGTGTTATGGGCTGTGTAGCTCCAACAATGGCGCGCCGCACGTTTCGGCGGCTATTTTGCACGGCGTAGCCTATACTGAAAGTAACTGGCACCAGTTCAACAGCCCTGATTACCAGGTGAACGGCGAGCCGGTCGGATCGCCTGTGGAAAGCTTCGACGGCGGCTGGGGCCAATACCAGCAGACATGGGGGATGCCGCCGCAATGTATCCCTACCAAAAATTGTCGCGGCGATGTCTACAAAGTGCAGCACGATCAAAGCTATAATATCGGCGTGGGCATCGCTTCGTTAATAAACGCCTGGAACGGCACTGCCGCAGTCACATCCAGCACAGATCCCAATGATCCTTTCAAGGCTAATGACTGGTTTTTTGCTGTGTGGGCTTATAACGGCTCTTATGGCAACAACCCCAACGATGTGCCAACGTCCAACTATGCTCACTGGTATCCGGGCGCGCCGTTTCGCACGATTTATGAGGAGTACGTGTGGTACTTTGCCGCGCATCCCCAGCTTTACAGCAATGGTTGGACGGATAATTATGTACCATCACTGGGACCATCCCTCTTGCCCCCGCAAAACGATTTTAGCAATACCAGCGATAGCTTCGTGGCCTGTATTACCTGCACCATCCCCGACTGGACGCCGGGCAGTTATGACCGCGCATGGGTCGGCTATGGCGCGCCGGATAACCAGGTGGCGAGCGCATTTAGCGCCGCCTTCGCGCAACTGGGTGGCGAAAGCGTGCTGGGTCTCCCGCGAGACAACGGCGGGGGCGCGCCCGCGCATCGCTGGGGCAATGGCTGGACGCAGGATTTTGGCGGCGGCTCCGACCTGCCGGGCGCATTGCTGCAAGCCGATGGCACAAGCCCTGTTTACTGGGTGCATAGCAGCATCTGGACGCACTATTTGATCATCGATCATGGCGCAACGGGCTGTCACGGCTATCCGACCTCAAATCTTGCTCCATTTAGCGACCCCGGCCAGGGGAACGATACCGTATTGCGCCAGACGTTCCAACAAGGTTACATCGAATGGGATGCTACGACCAGTATGCTCATACATGACATGTGTGCATAGCAACGCGATATATCGCGTTGCTATGCACACATGTCATGTAGTAATTACCATTGCCGGATAATCAGATGGCCGAGCGCAACGGCGTGGACGATGTCGCCGCGACTGACGATACCCACCAGCCTGTCCTGCCGCACTACCGGCACGCGCTTGATTTTGCGCTCTGTGAGTAATGCGGCGATATCACTGACGGGCGTCTCCTCGCTGACAGTCGTAACAGCGCGGCTCATGATGTCGGAGACGCGCAGCCCATCCGTGTCAAGCAAGCCATAGCGGTTGACCTTGCTGATAATGTCTGCTTCGGTAACGATTCCTATGAGGTCGCCGCTCGCATCAAGTACGGGAAGTCCGCTAATGCGATACTGGTCGAGTAACTGCGCGGCCTCTTGCACGCTGGCTTCAGGGTGAATGGTAATGACTTTGCGAGTCATAATGTCGCTGGCGATCATCTGCACACTCCTTTGGGCGCGGGTGAACGAACAACAGAGCAATATTGCTGGCTGTATAGTATACATATCATACCATAAAGAAGCCAGTATAAGGAGGGGCAAGGCATATTCACTAGCGCGGCTCTATCGATGACCGCTCTGGGTAAGCTCGATCAGATGGCCGTCGGGATCGCGCAAAAAGGCTCGCACCTCGTAGCCCCAATCTACCGGCTGCGTGAGGAACTCGGCTCCGCGCGAGCGCAAAACCTCGTAAGCGGCAAAGCAGTCCGGTACGTGGATGTTCAACTCGCTGCTGACTGTGTCGGGAGCGGTGGGCGGCGTAAAAGTCACAGTAGGCTTATCTCGCGTGGGATCGCCCCCAACCGTCAGCAAAAATTCGCCGCCCCCCAGGCTCAGGAGGCAGAGAACATCGGAAATCTGGCGAACTACCGTCGCTCCCAGCACATCGCGATAGAAGGCCAGCGAGCGAGCGTAGTCACTCGCTACAAGGAGGTATCTTAACTCTACACCTGTTGTTGGAAAGTCATTTGTTGCTGTCATTGCTATTTCCTCTCCGGCGCACATCTTGCTTTAGATATGCGCCAGTTTATCTGGATTTGCCAAAAAACGAATGGCCTTGATCTGTTCTGCCTCCACATCAATGGACAGCACGACAAGAGCTTTATCACCGGAGCGCGCGATAAGCGCCGGTTGACCATTGACTTCGACCGATTCCACTCGTAAGTCCGCCGGTAATGTGTTCCTGAAAATGGGTGAGTTGTTCAGCAAGAAATGTGCTACAGCTTCACGCCCGGAGATCTGGCGAGTTGCCACTACTTTGACTTTGCCGCCGCCATCGGCCCATAAAGTGACATCCTCGGCCAGCATATTCATTAAGGCGGTCATCTCGCCTGCTTGAAGCGCTCGCTGAAAACTTGTCAACATTTGCCGCTGCGTTTCGGGCGGCGTTGAGAAGCGTGGCCGGTGGTCGGCCAGGTGTTTCTTCGCCCGGCTGAACCACTGGCGGCAAGCTACCTCACTTTTGCCGAGGAAGGTAGCAATTTCGGCATAATCATAATCGAAGACTTCACGCAGCAGGAAAACTGCTCGCTCGACTGGTTGAAGCTGTTCCAGCAACAACAGGAAGGCCATTGAAATCGACTCTTGCCTGTCAACGCGCTCCTCCGGGCTGATTACTTCGAGGGTTTCAGCGGTGATGATCGGTTCTGGCAGCCAGGGACCCAGGTATTGTTCCCGTTTCCTGTGCGCTAAATGCAGTTGATCTACACATAAGCGGCTGATGATGGTTGTCAGAAAAGCTTTGTGCGAGGTAATCGTTTCTGGTGGTGTACTCTGATAGCGCAGGTAGGTTTCCTGCACCATGTCCTCGGCGTCCATCGTGCTGCCGAGCATCCTGTAGGCGATAGCAAAGAGATACGAGCGATACGTTTCAAATGACTCCATCACGATGCCTCCTTCTGTAATTTCCTTTGAAAACAAAGGCGTCTATTGACTTTCTTCCATTTTTATTATCGTTTGAGAGTACGTCGATTGGTTTCATAGCTCGATCTCCTCGTCTTAAGAGAGCTTCCTAAAAGCCCAGATTCTGCTTGACCAGCACGATGGTGATACGACCTGGATATGCCTCTCCATTGACTATCAGAATCTTATTGATGGCGCTGGCCTGACCATACACCTGCTGTGTGCGTTCACTCTCTAATGGAAAGCTATGTTCCCGGATGCGACAAAGCCCCTCATCCAGCGTACCCACGAGCTTTTGCGTTCCAACGACCCAGATCACCGCGCCCGCGCCGGAGGCAGCCGGACCCAACTGGCTGCCAACTGCCGAAGCAAGCAGCACCTCGCCTTGCTCTGTGATGGCGTGTACGCTTCCTACCAGCACATCGGGGCTGGCACCCACCTTGCGCATTTCATTCCGCTGCGTCACGCGATCAAGGGAATGCAGGCGCGCGCGCACCGATTGAAAGCGCGTGGGATGTTCGATGTCCTCTGCCAATCCAATAAGCTCGAGGGTGCGTGATGGTGAGTTATAGACCTCCGCTCCTGCCGGGATTAAGTCAAGCACATGTGCTCTCGCTTCCTCGCCGCTTTCAAAGACGACGGCCCGAATGCCGTGAGCTTCCAGCGCCTGCACCGTCTTTGCGATCTGTTCATCTGACGCCAGTTGCGTAAATTCCGAATTAGCTATAAACGTAGCCATTGAGATTGTTTTCACTTTCTTTGTGGATGTCGCGCGCAAACATGCATGTTTGCGCGCGGTTTAATGGTACAGTTGCGTGTCCTAACCCTTTGCAGGGGACAAATGCTCCAGGCCGAAGAAAGGGGCCAGTGGGATTACATCAAAGTCGATCAGATGCATTTGCGCGAACGGCAATGTGGCGAGCGTGTCCCAGGCGGCTTCCTCGCTCGCGCTTTCGAGCATTAGCACCACTCTGTTTGGCTCATTAGCGCGGGTATAGAATTCGCGGACGATCCCTTGCTTGTAGAGTTCCCACACGGCTTGAATTTCTGCTGGTGCGTGCCGCCGCAGCTCTTCGCGCGGGACGCCTTCTATTGGTTTGGGCATGACTAAAACTTTCATGAAACAAAACCTCCTGTTTTTGTATAATCCCGCTTCGTTGGCGCGGGCAATTTCTCAAGCTCTCCGGTATTCCAGGCGAGGTGTAAGGACGCGATTTATCGCGTCCAGGGTTGGTGCATCTGCTTTAGGCGTGTTCTCGCATGAGCGGACGCGATTCATCGCGTCCCTACATCTCACTACACACCCGGAATGCCACACGCAAAGAGAGAGGGTTGAGGGATCAGTTTTGTGACAACATTGCGCGTCTGTCACAAATTTGATCCTCAACCCTCTCCCCTTCATGATGTTACCGTACACATGAAGTACGAGGCTCTTCTCATAGGAGAGCTTCAAAAGGAGGATTATCATGATCTGGGAAATCGATCCCACACATTCATATGTGTCGTTTGCTATTCGAGTCATGTCCGCTACCATAACGCGAGGACGTTTCAAGGCGATGCACGGCCATCTTCATATCGATGAACAGCATCCTGCCAGTTCATGGGTTGAGGCCGAAATCGATGCGGCCAGCATCGATACTCATAATATGCTGCGCGATGCCCACCTGCGCTCCAACGGTTTTTTTGCTGTGAAGAAACATCCCTCAATCAGGTTTCAAAGCACAAATGTCGGATATACCGGCGGCTCTGCGTACAAAGTGACAGGGAATCTGACGTTGCATGGGGTTACTAACCCCATCACCTTCGATGTCGAATATGGCGGTCAAAGTGCCGGTTTAACTGCGAAGGCCACGATCAGTCGCAAAGATTTTGGCCTGGGTCAGGGTTTGATGGTACGGTTCGCGGCCAGCGACAGGGCCACCATCGAGATTGCTTTAAGAGCTGCTCAGAAATCAATGAAGGTGCCGGAGACAATGACCAGAGCTGAATAGAGGTTATCTGTCACAAAATTGGTCCGTTGACCCTCTTCATTGCTGAGGATCATTCATATGATTTTCAATTACCGTTTCTCAAGTAAGAAAGAAGGGATAACCTCATGGCAGGCTATATTATGATTGATCTCGAGATCACCGACCCGGAGGGTTTTAAGGAGTACTTAAAGCTGGCAGGTCCCACGCTCAAACAATACGGGGGGAAGGTCTTGATAGGAGGGGCGATCCCTGAAAACCTGGAAGGGGACTGGCACCCTCGCGTGCTATCAGTCGGGGAGTTTGAAAGCGTCGAGCAGGCTCTGCGCTGGTACAACTCAAAGGAGTATGCTCCGGCTAAAGAGCTTCGTTTCAAGGTGGCAAAAAAATAAAGCCATTGTGGTGCAGGGCCGCGAGCCGCGATAAACACGAGTTATGGGAGGAAAGTACCAAATTGGTAAACCTGCCCACGAAGATGCAGGCATACCTGTAATCTTATGGTCTGCGCTCTAGCACTTCTTTATACACTTTGACCAGCCGTTCCGCGTAGTGTAGCCAGCCGCTTTCAGCATGCAGCGCCTCTTTGTCGCGGGCGAGCAGGTCGTATGTGTGCTGGCAGGCGGCGAGCAGGGCGCTTGTCAGCGACTCGCGGCTGGTTGGGTCGTAGAGAATGCTGGCGCGCGGGGGAAGCATACCGTAGAAGCGCGGCAGGTTGGGGGCGATCACTACGCGCCCATAGGAAAGCGCGAGCATGGCGGTTTCCAGCATACCGGCGGTGTGGATGGCGAAATGTGGCAAGACTAAGGCGTCCACTGCGCTGAGGTAAAGCGCTAGTTCGTTTTTGTCGGGATTAGCTCTATGCAAGTGCAGCGACGGGGTGAGCGCGGCCAGCTTGAAAATAGGCGGCGAGATGTCTTTATCGCATGGCATGCCTACCAGCAGGAGTTGCATGGGCGAACATACGTCGCCCTCGTTTTGCTCGGCCTGTTTTGCTTTGCGAAATGCCTCGACGAGCTGGATTAGCTCGCGCTCGTTATGTTGCGCTGCGAGGCAGAGAAAGGTGTAACCTGCCGTTTCGGGGAAGTCCAGTTGCTTACGCGCTTCCTCGCGTGCTATGAGCGGTGGCAGTGAACCAGCATAGCCAGGATGGGGCAGGCAGCGTACTTTGCGGCGCAGGTTGCGGTCAGGGTAAAGTTGGTCTGGCTGGCGTGTAAAGCTGATGATGGCGTGACTCTGGCGCATCAACTGGCGTTCCAGCATTCTACGCGCCAGGAAGCGCAGGCCGCGCCCGCTTTGCCACCAACCGCCCGCGTCAGTGATGATAATGCGGATGCCCTGGCGGCGCGCCAACCACAATCGAAACGCCAGTTTTTGGCGCTGCCGGTGCGAGAGATCGAACGCACCGGGACGATAGAAGTGCAGAATGCCGATAGACCGTCCCCGGTAGGCGCGATGCTGCCAGAGCCATGAAAGCGGTATCTCAGGACCGCCGGGAGCGCAGCGAATCTCCTGGGCTTGCAGCGCGTTCAACAGCAAATCTGCTGTATCATCAGAATTCGGCGCGCGTACAAAGAATATGGCGGGTATGGATAGTTCGGAAGGGGCATGTTCTAAAAAGGCGAGGCGCTGCTGGAAGCGGCCCAGGCGGCGCGTCTGCTCGGTGGCAGCTTGCAGGCGTTCGCTGGAAGAGCGACCGGCCAGGCGCAGCAAAGGACGATGGATACACGCCAGAAAAGCCATCTCGCGTAGTTCTTGCAAGGCCGCGCCCAGTGTATCAAAGGTATGCTGCTGGCGCGAGTTGTGGTAACGCGCCATGATCTCGGAGCGGCCTTTCCAGTAAGCGCGTCCCAGTATGAAGGCGCGTGTCAGACGGGCGGCTGGCACGCGATGCGTGGCGATAGCTGTTGGCTCATACCAGAGCGTATAACCGGCGGTGTGCAAACGCTGGCACATATCCTGTACTTCGGCGCTGGCCGGTAAATTGTCTCGTTTACTCAGAAACGGCGGGAAGCCGCCGATCTCTCGCAGCGCTTCAATTTTCGCTGAGAAACAACTGCTGCTAAAACTGGTAGGCGCGCTCAAGCGCGTGCGTGCGCGGGCTGGCTCGAAATGGCCGAGCATGTCCAGCATATCCCCGGTCAGCCAGTGCGGGCGAGGAGCTTCCCAGCGTAAATCGACGCGCGCGCCAATGGCATCCGCGCCCGTCTCCTCATAAGCCTTCCACAGGCGTTCAAGCAGGCGTGTATCCGCTAACGCATCATCGTCAAGAAAGACTGCTATCTCGCCCGATGCTGCCAGGAGACCTGTATTACGCGCATACGCCAGGCCATTTTGGGCTTCAGAAAGGCAAACAACTTTCCAGAAATCGCCAGTTTTTTTGCCTTGCTGCTTTCCCGCGCTCACATACGCGCGCGCGGCTCCCGCTGTGCCATCGCTGGAGCCGTTATCGACCACGATAACCTCAAAGGTATTGTAGGGCAAGGTTTGACGCCGCAGACTTGCCAGCGCGCTCATTACCAGAATGCGCCGGTTGTAGGTGCAGAGAATGACGCTGAAACGCGGCGAGATGCCTGTTTGCTGGCGCTCGACGACTTCGCTTTTGCCTTTTCTGGTATCCAGGCGGGATTTTTGCCGGGCAGTCATGGCGTCTTCCTGAATCGCAATTTTTCGTATGCCTCTATAAATATTGTACCGGTGGCGCAAATGTGTGCTAATGATGTTTCTTTACTAAAAGATGCCGGTCTCAACCCGATCTTAACCGTGCTGCGGGTGGAATTTGTATACTTGACTGGTATCATACTTGTATAGTGTCATGTGTTGGAAGGTGTGAAGTGGAGGATGTATGACAAAAGTAGTGATGCTGGGCATAAGTGGACTTGATGCAGACCTGTTGCGTGTCTATGGGCCAACGTTGCCCGATTTGCGCCGGTTATTGTTGCACTCGCCTTTTCTGGAGATGCGTTCGTGTTTTCCGCCCGATCCGCTTCCGGCCTGGGCCAGCATATACACGGGACTGCACCCCGCCAATCACGGCATACATGGACACGCATACACCGAACATCTACAGGGGGCGTCGCTACCGGGCGTTGAGACCTTCTGGAGCGCGGCCAGCCGGGCGGGAAAGCGTGTTTGTGTTATTAATCCTCTGCTCGCCATGCCTGCTGAAAAGGTCAACGGCATAATGCTGGCGCGGCCATTTGCTGGCACGGAAGTTGAAGAGCTTGATAGAAGGCGGGTGCCTTCGCCGCGCCAGTTGGAAGCGTTTTGTGTCTCGCTGCAAACGCGCGCCTTGCAGCAGGCGGCGATGGCGCAGGAACTGTTTCAGCGCGAGAAGTGGGACCTCTTCTTTCTCCAGTTGGATGCGCTTGATCACGCGCAGCATTTTCTGTGGCGCTATAGCGATCCCGGCGATCCAACCTACCCTGGCCGCAATCAGTATGCCAGCCGCATCCTGGAGTTTTACCGCCTCTTCGATGAAATCACCGGGCGTTTTCGCAGGTGCATCCCTCCTGATTGTGTATTGCTGGTCGTCAGCGGACATGGACATGGCAGGCATTGTGCCTATCGCCTGCATATCAATGAATGGCTACGAACACAGGGGTTGTTAGTAGCGCAGGAACGTTTGCAAGATATGCTTCCGCGCCTCGCTCGTCACCTGCCCGGCAGAAGAGCTACATATCGCTCGCTTGCCGCCATCGATTCGCAGGCCAGTATAGCCCAATTAGTCGAACTGGCGGGTATCAGTCCCTTTGGCGGCATCTCGCTTAACCGCGATGCGCTGGCTCGCAAAGGTGAGTCGTATATACGCACGCGCGAAGCGCTGCTCCAGAAGTTGCTGCAACTGCGTGTGAAAGGCTATCCCGTCGTCAACTGGGCCAAAACGCGCGAGGAGTTACACGATGGCGCATTCGTTACGCGCTATCCCGACATTCTTTTTGAACTGCGCAGCGATTTCGGCGTAGCCAGCAATCTCTATGTGCCACTTGTGATGCCCGATACGGTACACCACGCCCTATCAGGGGGACATACCGCGCAGGGTGTCTTATTGATGGAACAAGTGCCTGACTTTATGGATGTGCAGGAGGGCATCTCGGAACCTTCTGTAATGGATGTAGCCCCCACCGTCTTACGCTTGTTGGGGATGGAGAGCGGCAAGCATGATGGTAAAGCACTGGTCTCTCCCCAATGTATAGAGCAACTGATTTGAGCATTATCGAGGATGATTCCCCATAAATGGTCGGAGATTCTTCGCTGCGCTCAGAATGACATTTCCGAGGACTGTATGATACTTCCCAGGACTGTCATTCTGAGCGCAGCGAAG
>JBOGTO010000306.1:0-22700 GCA_050695155.1 Ktedonobacteraceae bacterium | reverse complement strand
ACAGATACGCGGGCGACGCAAGCGTCCCCACACCGCCCATCATCCGCCCCCGCCCCTACGAATCTGCGGGGACTTGATATATCAGGGGCCAAATTGTCCTATAATACGTTTATTTAGACAGGATACTCAGGTACCTGTGCTATGATGAAGCGCAGGAAACATATGCAAAACTAGCAGAGGAAAAGTTCTATATGCAAACGCTGTCCAGTCGGAGATCGAGTGGTTTGAGTCCACAAACGCGCAGGATAGCCACCTTCGCCATCATCCTCTTTGCTCTGTCGGGGCTCATCAGCGGCTTCGCGGTGGGAGCCTTTGTGCGCCCGAAACATGGCGGGACTTCTAATAGCCCGAGTGTCAATAGCATTACGCCCATTGTGCAACAGACGAAGACAGCCACGCCGGTTGCGACGGTACAGCCTGTACAGCTTCCCTTTCCAACAATTGACCATGTTGAGTCTACTAACGTGCCGAATGGAACTACTTATACTCTGACTGCTCATCTGGATAATGTCACAGGTAAAGATGGTCAACCTGTTCATGCTGACAATCTGACCTGCAAGTTGTGGCTTATCTCGCGTGTACCAACAGATCAAAAAGTATTTATTCCGGCGGATATCCTCAGTAATGTTGCAACTATCAGCAATCCATTTACTGCGCAAGCAAAAGATCAGAATAAAAACATAGTGCCAAATGTGACCTACCCCGAAATTCAGCCAGGGCTAAGCTTCGATGGCTCAACTGCGCAGACTCAACCTTGCAGGACGGATGGCGAAGTGACGTGGCGCTATCAAATATCTCCCCAGGCAACTCCCGGTAAATACACGCTTGTGGTGCTTTATGATTGGAGCGGCAAACACTACAACTGGAGTTGGGTAAATGTTACGATTAAACAGGCCAATTCGAACTAATGGGTTATCTGACAATCGTGTTGTTTTTGGCGTCAGTACCTATTGAGCTTAATAAGCCGTCTGCTTATTGCAATACGATTGCCAAACGACCTACGATTGGCAATTTTTAGGAAGCCAGGGCTACGGCAGAACCATTTGAACCAGTACCATCAACACCTAAGCTACCAAAAACCACTTCTTGAAAGTCGCCATCATATAATGTTAGTGAGTAGAAAGGAGGTTGGGGTGGAGCACCAGCAAAATTTAAGTTAAAGTGTAGACGACCAGAATGAATGAATATTATAAATGAAATATCACCTTCTAAACCATTTGTATTTTCTTGTAGATACCATATATCACAGTTGTTATTGTAATATAATGTCAAAATTCCGAGAGAAGAGCTACTTGCTTCATTAGTGCTTCCAGCAGTACAACTACCTTTACTTGATTGATATTGGGAAGGATTCTTGTTGTCACATCCCAAACCACGATTGCAAGAGTTCAAATTAGGATTGTGAGAGATTGCGCTACTAGCTTGAGTATGGGGGATGTTCAGAAAAATACCGAATAAAAGGATTGATATCAACACTATAGGAACAACTATTAAAGCTATGAAACGTACTTTAATGCTCATGATCGTTTTCCTTTCTAATTAAAGACATTCTACAAACCCCTTTTGACGTACAGGGATGGCTAGGGATGCTAAAAAACGAAAGTAGCAAGACGCAATGAGGATTATAAGGCACCATTCAGAACAAAACAGTTTCCTAGGTATCTTACAGCGTTAAGCGAATTTGGTGTCAAAAACTTTATAACATATATAAAGTGTACATCATAAACTCATGTTCTGTCAAGCTTTTTCAGCCGGGATTATTTTGACTCATCCCCTGCAAAATGCCGCGCACCAGCATGGCGAAGCGCGCGCGCGCGGCATCCGCCGTTGCCAGTACTTCAGCGTGATTGACCTGCTCGGTATCGTCGCCCGTCGCGGCGTTGGTTATCAGGCTGAGGCCGAGTATGCGCATTCCCACATGACGAGCAACAATGACTTCTGGCGCGGTGGACATGCCTACAGCGTCGGCCCCCATCGCGCGCAGGAATTTGAGTTCCGCGCCCGTCTCATAGCTTGGCCCGCTTACCATGACGTAAACGCCTTCATGCAACTTCGTATTTGCATATTGTGCGGCTGCATCGCGCGCCAGTTGGCGCAACGCAGCGTCGTAAGCATGAGCCAGCGCGGGGAAGCGGTCGCCGAAGCGTTCATCGTTTGGTCCCATCAGGGGATTTGCCCCCGCCATGCCTGGCAGGTTGATGTGATCGCGGATGAGCATAAAGTCGCCCGGTCGATAGGCCGGGTTGAGACCGCCAGCCGCGTTGGTGACGATGAGGGTACGCGCGCCCAGGGCGTGCATGACGCGCACTGGCAGCGTAATGGCCTGTAGAGGGTAGCCTTCGTAGAAGTGGAAGCGGCCCTGCATCATCACTACCGGCATACCTTCAAGTGTTCCGAGCAGCAGACGACCAGCATGACCATGCACGGTTGAGCGCAGGAAGTGAGGGATTTCCGCGTAAGGGATAGCCCTGGCATCCTGAACTTCGTTTGCCAGGTCGCCCAGACCTGAGCCGAGGATGATGCCGACGGCGGGTTTCAATGTTGTATGGGTGCGAATGGCAGCTGCTGCTTCCGTCACCTGGTCGTATAGTGTCATGGATGTTTGCTCGCTTTCCCTGGATATAGGGGTGCATTGCGCCCCTATATTATTATACCGTTGTTTTGGCGGTTTCGCGGACAAGCTGGCTGTACACTTGCGTGGTGGCGATATGGGCGTGTCCCAGCAGTTCTTGCACGGAGCGCAATTCCATGCCGTTTTGCAGCATCAGGATGGCGAAGGAGTGGCGCAGCATGTGCGGCGTGATGCCGGTGATGCCAGCCTGTCGCGCATAGCCTTTGATGATGAGCCAGAAGCCCTGGCGCGTCAGTCGCTCGCCATGATGGTTGACGAAGAGCGCCTGCTCGCCAGGATGGTGTTGGATCAGGCGTTGGCGCGCGGCTTGCAAATAGCTTTTGAGCGCATCAAGAGCGAGGGGCGAGAGTGGCAGCACACGTTCGCGTTTGTTTTTGCCGTTGCGGCCCGCGCATACCACGTTGGCCTGTTCGAGATCAACATGTCCCATGTCCAGCGCGACCAGCTCGCTGACACGCATTCCTGTAGCGTAGAGCAGGTGCAGCATCGCCAGGTCGCGTATGCCGGCGGGGGTATTGACGGCCACCTGGCGGAAGAGGCTAGCGACCTGCTCCTGGCTCAATATCTGCGGCAGGTCTTTCTGGATGCGCGGCGCGCTCAAATCTTCGATAGGATCAATGGAGATGCTGCCGCTAGAGCGCAGGTAGCGAAAAAACGTTTTCAAAGAGGCCAGTTTGCGCGCGATGGTAGTTGGGCGATAGGCTTGCTCGTTGCGCATTTCTAGCAAGTAACTGGCGATATGCGCGCGCGTCACTTGTTGCCAGCTCTCGATACACTGGCGCGAGAGATAGGCACATGCCTGGTGAAGATCGTTACGATAGGCCACTATAGTGTTCTGATTGGTCTCCTCGCGCCCCTGCTCCTTCGTAGAGAGTAGCGCAATATACTCATCAATAACTTCTTGTAACATCAAGCACTTCCATATATCTACAAATATTCATAGGAGGAACAAAAGCTTGTATTCCTGTCGGGTCACTCATTATCTTTGGCTACCTGGCTATGACTTCGCTATTATAATGATTGTGATTTGAAGATACAAGAAAAAGCGACAAAAGTAGGAAGGACGGGCTTTCTTCAAACGTGCTATAATTAACTGCAACGGGTACCCGGTGGGTACACCCTCACGCCTCGCATGATTACACGCGACTATCGATTGGTTATGGCAGATAGCCGCGTAACATAAGGAGAAATAGAACGCTATGAGTAAGTTGGTTGAAATGTTCGCGCAGGCCCGGCGGGCGCAGAGTGGCGGCGGTATTGGTTTCATTGGCAAGAACAGGCCTGCCACCAAACCGCGCGTGGCGGCAGTGGTCGTGGCGTTTGCGACGCCCGATGCCTCGCAAACCGAAGCCGCCATCAAGGCTGGCGCGGATGGACTGCTTTTTGACTGGAATGGCGATCAGGCAGCACTCGAAGGACTGCAAAAGGCTATAGACACGGCGCAGACGAGCGAAGAAAAAGTTCTATGCGGCCTGCACATTACGGGTGGCTGGGATGACATCGAGCGCGAAACGTTTGAGCATTTGAAAGAATTGCATGTCGGCTATGTCATTTTGCCGATGGATGCCCCGGCGCGCTTGCTGGCCTTGCAGGTCAAAGACCTGGAGCTGGTCGTCTCAGTACCTATGCAAGAAGGGGAGTTGTATCCCATTTTCATGCGCAACCTGACGGCCTTCGAAGGTCTCGCGGCGGTGCGCCTCGACTTCCATCTACCGAACACCATTAACAACCTGTCTATCGAGGATGTGCTGCGCTATCGTGCTGTGCGCGACGCCGTGCGCTTCCCCGCCATGCTCAACGTCGATAGCGACATCAGTGAGGCAGACGCTTACACGCTGTTGACGCTGGGTGTGCAGGCCATGATTATCACGGCTGATACCTCGATCGAGAAGATTAAGCAGCATGTGCGGCAGATGCGTATCCTGCTCGAGCAGGTGTTTCACGAGGAAAGCGAGAGCAAAGAGAGCTTTGGCCTGACTCCATCAGCGCGAGCGTAGAGTGCCAGGGCGGGGGCAAGCCCCGCCCCTACCCTGTACGGCTTTGCCAGGTATTACGTAGTAGGGGCGGGGCTTGCCCCCGCCCTGATATTTATATTGCCCGCACCTTTCATATCAAATGGCTTTTATTTCTGGTTGGGTGATATGCCAGTGCAGTTGGCGGCGCGGGATGCGCCGCAGCAGGTTGCGCGTGCTATCCCATACGCGGGCGGGGTCGGCGTTATTGCGCCAGTAATAATAGCAGCCGATGCTGTCTGGTTCGACGCTGGTGATATGGTGGAAGGCTGCCTCCATTTCTTTTTCGGTCTCCTCATCGATGCTGAAGTTCTGGAGCCAGAGCTGGCTGCGTTTCTGATGTTCGCGCGTCGTTTCAACCAGCGTGTGGCCCCATGCCTGCACCTGGCACACGCTCTCGTTCAGCAGGTTCCAGAAAAGATGGCAGCCGATGGTATCGAGGGCGGGTAATGTGGTCAGTTCCTCAACCAGCGAGAGATCGGTGGGTAGCAGCACGACCGTTGTTTTGATATTGGCGTCCACTCGTTTGACGCATGAGAAGAGTTCGCCCAGAAAGTCGATCATCGAACGCCGCCGGAAGCGTACCAGATCGGCTACGTCGGGGCATAAGGCGCGGCAAACTGAGCAGAAACAACTCACTTCCAGCCCGCGCGGCTCGTCGATCAGGATGCCGTTAATAGGATAGTCGCGCAACAAGCGCTCGATCTCGCTGAAAAGCCACTGGCGGAATGGCTGGTGATTAAAACAGGAGATTTCATGATAGCGCCCGTGCCGGTCCAGAACGCGCGAATGGGGATGGCGAAAGGTGTACCAGCTTGGCATTAAGGATGGCCCCGCGAAAAGATTGCCATAACGCCCCAGGCTGATATGCGTCTTGAGGCCAATATCTTGCGCCAGCAATAGGCCGCGTTCCAGGTCACGCGGCCAGCGCTGGTCTTCTTGCTCGTGAATGGTGTAGACGATACTGCTTGCGCCGGTGGCGCGAATCTGCTCGAAATCGCGTTTGACTACATCGGGATGCAATAAGGGGTGGAAATAAGCGACCGTAATATCCATGAAACCTACCCTACCAGGACGAGCCGCAAAAGCGGCAATATGCGCAAACCATTTATTATTGTTTAGTTGAGAGTATAGCACAGTTAGGGAGTATGTTTCAGGTTTTACGGACACACTAGCCCAATCAGCCTAAGACAAGGATGGGAGTGAGTGGATGCAGGCAGATAGGCAGGACAGCCTGCATCCACTCACTTTCAGGGTAAGCCGCCAGAGGCGGCGAGAGAGATTGAGATGCTGAAAAAGCATAAGTAATTATGGGCTATTCATGCTCTATGCTTGACAAGTTTGACAAATCTATGCACAATGCACTCATGAGTCACGCACAGCGAGTACAGATTTTGGGCGATGTATGTTTTGTGCGAGCATACGCCAAAATTAACCTGACGCTGGATGTTACCGGTCGGCGGGCAGATGGCTATCATGAACTGGTGACGGTAATGCAAACCGTTGATCTGCATGATACGCTTTGCCTGACGAGTACTGGTGACGGGCGTGTCGGGATAGAGTGTACTCGCCCCGAACTGAGCAACGAGGAGAACCTGGCGGCGCGGGCGGCGCGGCTCCTGCAAGGACGATTCTCGATCTCGCAGGGTGTACTGATTGAATTGCGCAAGCGTATCCCGGTGGCTGCCGGGCTGGGCGGAGGGAGTAGCGACGCGGCTGCCGTATTGCTGGCGTTACAGCAATGGTGGCGCTTACCGCTCTCCCTGGCTGATCTCGCGGCTATGGCTGCCACACTGGGGTCGGATGTGCCGTTCTTTCTAACAGGTGGTCTCGCGCTTTGCGAGGGACGCGGCGAACGTGTGACGCCTCTGGCGGCTCTGTGGCCGTCGTCGCTACGCTGGCTGCTTTTGCTCAAACCAGCGATTGGTATTGCGACGAGGCCGGTGTTCGGAAAGCTTCCGGCCAGTGATTACAGCGATGGGAATGCTAGCCGGAGACTGGTGGAGGCATTGCAAGAGGGACGTTTGCCACAACCAGAAGATTTTCATAATAGCCTGGAGCGCGGCGTGCTGGAACAGTATCCAGAGGTCGCCAGGGCTTCGGCAGACCTGTTGCAGGCGGGCGCGTCCCTTGTGCGGCTTTCGGGCAGCGGCCCGACGCTCTACGCGCCATTCCCGGACCTTTCCCACGCAGTGCGGGCGCGGGAACAACTTCAAGCGTCGGGTTATGAACTCTACCTGGCGCACGCGATCTACCCCGAAGGGGCAGAGAGCAATGTTTAGTTAGTGTAAAAGCGTAAGGAGAAGATTATCATGGCTGAGTACTACTGTGTCAAATGCAAAACCAAGCGTGAGATGAAGGACGCCGAGCGCGTGACCATGAAGAATGGCAAGCCCGCCCTCAAAGGCAAGTGCGCTGTCTGTGGCACCACCATCAACTCCATTCTTGGCGCAGAAAAGAAGGCATAATTAAACAGAGATGGGGTTATATATGGCGAAGCTATATATAACCCCATCTCTGTTGCTGAGGTAATTCTTGAAAAGTCTGCTGCGTACTCTGATCCTGCTATGGGTGCGCCTTATCGGGTTTCCGCGCGCGCGCGCAGCAGCAAAAAAGGCTGTATCTGTTTCGCCCACGCCGCGTATCTTATTGATACGCCCTGACCACCTGGGCGATATGGTCTTGACTACGCCGGTGCTGGATGCGCTCAAACAGCATGTCCCCAACGCGCATATTACGATGATGGTCGGTCCGTGGGCGAGCGAAGTTGTGGCGCGTCATCCTGCTATTGATCGCCTGCTGGTTTATCCTTTCCCTGGCTTTCGTCGCGCCTCACAGAACCCGCTTGCGCCCTATATCTTGCTGGCAGGCGCGGCAAAGCAGTTGCGGCGCGGTAATTATGATCTTGCTATCAACCTGCGTCCCGATTTCTGGTGGGGCGCTGCTCTTATCTACCTGGCGGGCATTCCGCGCCGCGTTGGCTATGCGTTGCGTCCAGGTGCGGCCTTTCTCTCGCATACGCTTCCTTTTCAAGCTCCCGAACTCGCCAGCGTCTCCAGCTTGCGTCTCGCCAGCGCGGGTCTGCAAGCGCTGGGGTACGCGCCACTGCCTGAGCCATATACACCTGAAAGCTATCCGACAGTTTTCCAGCCGGGCGAGGAGGAACGGCGGCAGGTAGCGCACCGCCTGCAAAGCGCGGGCATCGATGAACATACGCCTGTAATTGCGATTCACGCGGGAACCGGCGCTGCGGTGAAGCTGTGGCGCAACGAGGCATGGGCGCACTGCGCTGGTGAAGCAGTAAAGCTCGTCTCCGCGTGCTTGACAAACAGTACGCCAGCCCGTATCATCCTCACGGGTAGCAAAAGCGAACAACCTATGTTGGAAGAGATCGCAGGCGGCATGGATGCTCCCGCGCTCATCATTACTGATATGACGGTGGGACAACTGGCCGCGCTGCTTGGCCGCGCATCGCTAGTGTTGGGCGTTGATAATGGTCCAGTTCATGTAGCGGTAGCGCAGGGGACGCCCACCGTTGGCCTATTCGGCCCGACCGACCCGCGCGTCTTTGGCCCCTGGGGCAACCCTGAACGGCATTGTGTGGTCGCCTCGACGCATCGCTGCGCGACCTGCCCGGCCATTCCATGCGGACGCCTGGATTTCACGCCGGAGGAATTGCCTCAACATCCATGTGTGCGCCTGGTAACAGAGCGAGAAGTGTTGGAGACGGTGGAAAAGATTTTACCCTGTGTGAAACAAGCAATATGATACAGTTAGATGATTATGGGTATCCCCCGCAACCCGATGCGCGAGGGGAGTTGCGCAAAAAGGGCATTCGCGCCAGCAAGCTGGTGTTGAGCAAGTGCCTGTATGTGTGTATGTGCATAGTTGGGGCGTTGCTCTGGCTGGGCCGGGGTGGCAGAAAATTTGCGCCTCTATCGCCGCGTACTGTGCAGCCGCGTCGCATCCTGGTCATTCGCCTCGATCTGATTGGCGACCTGGTGCTATCGATGACGGTGGTGCGCGCGCTTAAACGCACCTACCCCGGCGCGGAAATTGACCTGCTGGCGTTGCCCTCCAGCGCGCAAATCGTCAAAGATGATCCCGACCTGTCCAATGTGATTACGTATGATCCCAACGTATGGCGGCGTCCCAAAGCGCTGGTACAGGGGCGCAACTGGCGCAATGCATTGAGCGTGATACGCCGTTTGCGCGCGCGTCGCTATGATATTGCGGTGAGCGTGTTTGGCAACTGGGCGGCGATGCTGGCGGTGGCGAGCGGCGCGCAGCGGCGCGTTGGTTTTGGGCGCGAGAGCTACCCCGGCTTCATGACTGATAGCGTAGCCGGGCGTCACTGGCAGCAAGGCGAGCGCCTGCACGAAGTCGATTACTGTCTCAAACTGGCGCGCGCGGCAGGCGTGGCCGTCACGCCTGATGATCGCATTCCACGCCTGTTTGTTACCGCAAGCGTGCGTGACGAGCTTGATGAATTGCTACATGAATTGGGCATCAGCCAGGATAAACCGTTGATTGCCTGCCATGTCAGCTCGAATAACGGGCAATCCAAGCGCTGGCCCGTTCCCTACTGGGCTACATTGATTGATCGCCTGATATGCGAACGGGGCGCGCAAGTCGTGCTGACGGGCGCAAAAGGTGATCTGCCATTGATCGAGCGTGTGACGAGCCGCATGGAGCAAACGGCTTTCAACCTGGCGGGCAAAACGAGCCTGGCGCAACTGGCCGCGCTGCTGCAACGCGCCGATGTGCTGGTAACTGGGGATAGCGGCCCTATGCATATCGCGGGAGCTGTGGGTACGCCGCTGATCGCCATTCATGGCCCGACCGACCCGGCGCAATCCGGCCCGGTTAGCCCATCGGCTACCGTCCTGAAGAGCGGCATCTGGTGCAGTCCGTGCTACAATGCAAAAGGCCCGGCGGATTGCCGATTTTATACGACACAGTGCATGAAAAACATTTTGCCAGCGCAAGTGCTGGAGACCATTGACGAGAAGTTGCGGGAAAAATATCCCAGACTTGCCAACTTCGAGGCGCAAGAATGAGCATCAGCACGAGAAAGTAGCGCAAGCGCCATATGTTCACTTTACATAAGAAGCAGACAAAACCTGTAGTGTTGCCGCCTAACGCGCATATCCTGGTGGTCAAACTGGCGACAATTGGCGATCTGCTGCTTGCCACGCCAGCTCTACGCGCCTTGCGCGAAACATACCCGCAGGCGCGTATCGACCTGTTGGTGACGCCCGCCTCTGCTGGATTGCTGGAAGGGTGGGAAGTGATCGACCGCGTGATTGTGCTGGACAAATATCTGTTTGATTATCCCCAGCAGTTACTCAAGCATCCGGCCAATTTGAAACGGCTGCAACCGCTATGGCGCGATTTGCGCGGCGGCGACTACGACGCGGTTTTGTTGATGCATCACCTGACGCTTTTCTTTGGCCGTTTGAAGCACCAGCTTTTGATGCGCGCGACGGGGGCGCGCTGGCGTGTGGGCCTGGATAACGGGCATGGCTGGTTTCTCAATGCGCGCGTGGAAGATGGCGGCTTTGGAGTCATGCACGAGGCCGATTATAATCTCGCGCTGGCAAAGGCAGTCGAGGCAACTACCTGCGATAAACGCCTGGAACTGCCCATCAGCGATGAGGAGCGCAGGCAGGCACGTCAACTGGTGTTTGGCGAAAACGCGCCGGAAGACGCGACGCGCCCCATCATCGCTATGCATCCAGGCAGCGGGGGCTATAGCACAGCGCGGCGCTGGTCGCCCGGACGTTTCGCGCAACTAGCCGATACACTCTATCATGATGTTGGCGGTCAATTGCTGCTGGTGGGTGGCCCGGAGGAAGCTGAGTTGCATCAACACATCATGGATATGATGCGGTCGGAAATGCCAGCCCGTAGCCTGGCCGGGAAGAGCAGCGTCAAGGTGACGGCAGCCGTACTGGAACTGGCCGATCTCTTTATCGGCAATGATGCCGGTCCGATGCACCTGGCCGCCGCCGTTGGTACGCCAACCGTAGCTATCTTTGGGCTATCAAACTCCGAAGCGTGGGGACCATACACAGGCAATGTACCGGGAAGGCGTGCCATCGTGGTGAAATTAGACCTGCCCTGTATGCCGTGCTTCTATAGCGGCCACTTGCTCGGCACGCCAGAGGGCTGCGCTACCCGCGACTGTTTAGCAATGCTGGGCGTTGACCCGGTAGCAGTGGCGGCGCGAAGGCTATTACGGGAAGCAGGGAACTGGCAATCTATTAAGAAATACGAAACAGGTCTGTAGGGGCGGGGGTGGAGTGGATGCGGGGAGGGGACGCTTGCGTCGCCCTGGAGGTCTGGCAATCCCCCCTGCCAGCAGCACAAGGTGGATGCGGGGAGGGGACGCTTGCGTCGCCCGCGTCCACTGACACCCCCGCCCCTACGGATGATCCCTTATTACTTTCTTCAGTTCTCTAATCGCATCCTTGCAAATGTCAGGCAAAGAGGCGTTAAGCTTGCACAACGGGTGCAGCCTGGCGTTTTATGGGTCTTGAGAAATTGCCAATCTCGACATCTGGCAATTCGCGTTTGAGTATATCGATCATGGCGCGGACGCCGAGCGCTTTGCCCATTGAGTCGAGGGAGGGCATGCGCGGCAGCAGCACTTCGGGATCGATGTTCAGGTTGCGCAACTGGATGAGACGCAGGCCGGTTTCTCTGGCGAAGGAGAGCAGCGCTTCGACTTCGCGCTCGCGGTCGATCATGCCGGGGAAGCTAAGCAGGTTGATGGAACTGTAGACACCGGCATCGCGGGCGCGTTTGAGCGAGTCTTTGACATCTTCAAAGGTGTAGCCAAGCGGGCGATAGTAGGCGGTGTAGGTTTCGGGATGCCCCGAAATGGTGCTGGCGCGCAAGGTGTCCAGTCCCGCGTCGTAGAGCCGTTGCAGCCAGCGCGGGTTGCTGGCGTTGGTGTTGATATTGATAACGCCGTTATCGGTACGCGCGCGCATGGCTTTGATGGCCTGTTCGATGCGCCGGTATTGCAAAAGTGGCTCGCCCTCGCAGCCCTGCCCAAAACTGACAATGGCTTCTTCTGCCTGTTGCAAGTGCGGCACGGCCACCTCGACGATTTCTTCAACGGTGGGGATGAAAGTCAGGCGGTCCTGCGGCGAAACGAGGTCTTCTTCCTCCTGCTTGGAGATACAGCCGATACAACGCGCATTACAGCCGGGCGAGACGGCGATTGCCATTTCCCAACGCCCGAAGAAGAGGTTGCTGGCGGTAGGGCAGGCGTAGTCGAGGGCGCAATGGACGTGTTGCTCGATCACGCGGTTGTGGGGATAGGCCGCCACTTTCTCGCGCGCGAGACGCGCCAGTGTGCGTTTGTGAAAGGCGCGCGGGTGCCATTTGCGCGGGTCGTCGGTCTGGATGGCTGCTACATACAGGCGACCATGCATACCCGCTACCGCGCTGTAGCCGAAAAAGGGCAATGGTTCGGTTCCAGGCACTTTTTCGTACTCCGGCAGATAGGTGCGCGTATAGCCAATGGGCAACAAAGCGGCGGCAGCCCAGCCGCGCGATTGCTCGATGACCTGTCGCTGTCCTGTCGGCTTTACGCCCACAGCGCGGCGATCAGGCATCATAGATAGCGTGACGCCATCGGGCAAGGGGATGAGATCAGCAGCAGTCAGCAAGTGGTTGCCAAAGGCCAGCGCTCTCAGACGTGGCTCCTCGCGGATTTCTCCGCCGGGCGTGCAATAGACGAGATATGGATGAGACATGAGATATTTTGATCCTGTACGTATGGTGATTGTATGTGACGCCGCCTGACGTGGCGCAATACGCTAATGCGATGGCGGCGGGGTGGCGGGAATACGCGCCCCGGTAGGCCGATCATCGACGAAGTCGTCCTCAAAGAAGCGGGGCATAGCAGACATGGATGTTTGCGCCGCGATGCGTTGCTCCAATTCGCGCGTCTCTTCATAGACAAAGCTCAGGAGAATGTGATTGCCGCGCAACGTTTGACAGACGTGACGTATGCGCGGCAGCTCTGCTTCCATCCA
Organism: Ktedonobacteraceae bacterium; assembly: GCA_050695155.1. Taxonomy (GTDB): domain Bacteria; phylum Chloroflexota; class Ktedonobacteria; order Ktedonobacterales; family Ktedonobacteraceae; genus CF-113. The sequence continues at coordinate 10,005 of JBOGTO010000306.1, read as the reverse complement.
GGCGTTGACGATGACCTCGAGCGCGGACATATTATCCCCGCACTGTGCGCTATCAAAGCCTTTGAACCTGTACACCTTGCTTATCCTTTCGCCATTGAAATAGAAGGTTGCATTTCGCTGTTTTAGACCAATCGGACCTTGCCCAAATGCAGTACATCATGGATCATTCTCGTGTCCATTTTACCATAGTTGTCTAGCTGGCGTTCGAGGAAAGAGGGAAGGCGACCGCCAGGGTCGCCTTGCTCACCCTCTCTTGCACCATTTTTTGCCCCTTTCTTGATCTATCTACGTCTGAAAGAGCCGGAGGCGAGGAAGCCCAGGCGTCCCAGTCGCTTTGTGAGCCATTGATCCAGGCCATAGTAACGACCGGCTGAGAGGAAAAGCAGGAGGGCAAATATGCTTTTTCATTCTTACGCAAGTTGATTCGTAGGAGGTTACAAGAAGAAGGCATCAAAAGGGTAGACAATTTCATGCAGGGCTTTGCCGGGCGAGAACGTCGAAAAATTACACGTTTCTGTCGATGTGCCGGGCGCTTATTTGAGGTATACCAGGAAAGAAAAATAATGATGGAAAGAAGCGCAGTATCTATGCAAGCTATTTTGCCAGACAGCCCTATTATAGAAAGCCCCATACAGGGGCAGGAATTTCAAACGCTCTACCAGGACAGGTTCCTGTTAGTCTATCGCTATGTATATAGCAGAATTGGCAATAGAGAAGAGGCCGAGGACCTGACATCTGAAATATTCCTCAAGGCGGCGCGCGGTATTGACCAGGAGCGTAGCCGGGAAAGCATACAGCAATGGCTGTTTTACATTGCGCGTACCACCATCGCGGACTACTGGCGCGGCTATTACCGCCATCCCAAAAGTTCGCTGGACGAGTTATTGGAAGGTGGCTGGGATGTCCCGGACGGGGAAACTTCGTTTGTGGAGAGCAGCGCGGCGGCGGATCGCGTGGAGCGCATCCTGCAAGCATTACCTGAGCAGCAGCGGGAGGTCTTGCGATGCCGTTTCCTGCTCAGGCTCTCGATAAAGGCGACCGCGCTCAAGATGGGTGTGAGTGTCGCCAATGTGAAGGTATTGCAGTATCGCGCGCTCAGACGCGCCGCCACCCTCGAATAATTCGATAAGCTTGCCATTTATCTCCCCAATACGCTATAGTATCTGCGGCAGCACTTGCTACATAGTATTGAGGAGGTGTGATCCTGGGCGATCGGTTGAAAGTTCGGCCCAATAGTCTGCCTGCGCAGTTGACGCCATTGATTGGACGCGAAGAAGAGATACAGGCGGTCTGCGCACTGTTGCGACGGCCAGATGCGCGACTCGTGACCCTCACGGGGACAGGAGGCGTGGGTAAAACGCGCCTGAGTTTGCGGGTAGCGGCTGACCTGTTCGATGATTTTGACGACGGAATATGCTTCATCCAGCTCGCTCCTGTGAGCGATCCTGCGCTGGTGGTTGCGACTATCGCGCGCGCGCTTGGGATTAAAGAGACGGGAGATCGAGCGCTATTTGACCTCTTGAAGGCCTACCTCATGGATAAGCGCCTCTTGCTGCTGCTAGACAACTTTGAGCAGGTGCTTTCTGCCGCCCCCTCTCTTTCAGACCTGTTGATCGAATGCCCCGACCTCAAAATACTGGTGACGAGCCGCGCTGTGTTGCATGTGCGCGGGGAACATGAGTTTCCGGTGCCGCCACTGGCCTTGCCCGATCTGGCCGCGCTACCAGAAAGCGAAACGCTTTCACACTACGCGGCGGTAGCTCTATTTCTGGAACGCGCAAGGGCCGTCAAGTCGAACTTCCATTTGACACCTGCAAATACCCGCGCTATCGCGGAAATTTGTGTGCGCCTGGATGGACTGCCCCTGGCGATTGAACTGGCTGCCGCGCGTATCAAACTGCTGCCTCCCCAGGCGTTGCTCGAGCGATTGGAACGTCGATTGGAGATATTGACGGGTGGGGGGCAGGACGTGCCGGCGCGGCAACAAACGCTGCGCAACGCTATAGCATGGAGCTATGATTTGCTGAACGGCGAGGAACAGCGGCTCTTTCGCTGCCTCTCCGTTTTCGTGGGCGGCTGCACGTTGGAGACGGTAGAATCTATCTATACCACTTCTGACAAGAACGCTCTGCCTGTGTTAGATGGCATGGCGTCGCTTATTGATAAAAGTTTGCTGCTACAGGTAGAAAGTGGAGATGGGGAGCCGCGCCTGCTGATGATGGAGACGATCCGTGAATATGCGCTGGAGGCTCTCGCCGCCAATGGGGAGATGGAACCTGCTCGGCAGGCGCACGCTACCTACTACCTGCGGCTCGCGGAAAAAGCGGAGCCGGGGCTAATCAGCCCACAGCAGGCGCTCTGGTCGGAGAGGTTAGAGCGGGAATATGACAACTTGCGGGCGGCTTTGCAGTGGCTGCTGGCGCAGGCGGAGCATGAGGAGGGCGGCAGCGGAGATGCGAAGGTGATGGTCTTGCGTCTGGTGGGCGCGCTGTTCTGGTTCTGGTGGGCGCGCGGCCATTGGAGCGAGGGACGAAATTTTCTGGAGCGGGCATTGGCCGTGAGCGAAAGTGTCGAGGTATCCTCTTATGGCGCGAAAGCCCTCTTCGCTACGGCGAATATAGCCTTTGTGCAGAGCGACTATGAGCGCGCGGTGGCGCTGGCCGAAGGAAGTCTGGCATTGTACCGGCAACTGGGAGATAAGCGCGGCATCGCACTCTCCCTGTATCCATTGGGGAACGTGGCATGGTCAAGGGGTGACATGGCGGTAGCTCGCGTGCTCAAAGAGGAGGCTTTAGCTCTGCATAAGGAGTTGGGCGATAAAGGGTACCTGGCTCTGTCGCTTTTCTCGCTGGGATTGCTGGAGAGTAGCCAGGGATTATACGACAGGGCGCGAGCATTGTTCGAGGAAAGCCTGGCGATAGATAGAAAGTTGCATAACAAAAGAGGTATTGCTCACACCCTTTCCCAACTGGCGCAATTGCTCTATGTGACTCAGGCGGAGCCAACGACGATAAGGCCCTTGCTCGAAGAGTGCTTCGCGCTCGCACAAGAGGTGGGTTTCAAGGAAGGAATCGCGGCGTATTATTGCGTCTGCGGGCAGCTAGCTCTCAGCCAGGGAGACTTCCCTCTAGCGCGTTCGCTGGCTGAGAAGAGCGTTGCGCTCTACACAGAGATGGGACACCGGCACGGCACAGCCAAGTCGCTGGCTGTTGTGGGCAAGACGCTGGCTACTGAGGGCGACCCTGGTGGTGCGCAGGCATGTTACGAGCAGTGCCTGGCGATCTCCGGCGCGTTAAGCGAAAAATGGGTAGTAGCAGTGTACCTGGTAGAATTGGGAGAAGTGGTAGCAGCGCAGCAACACTATACCTGGGCGGCGCAGCTATGGGGAGCATCAGAAGTCTTACGCGAAGCGAGTAATATACCAATTCCTCTTGTCGAACAGGCCGATTATGAACGCGCCGTCTCGGCTACTCGCGCGCGACTGGGCGAAAGGGCCTTCGCTGCCGCGTGGAGCGAGGGACGATCCATGACGGCGGAACAGGCGCTCACCGCAAAAGGTCAAAAGCAGGCTCCTGTTCCCTCTTCTCCCACTTCCGAGCCGTCATCAACAGCGTATCCTGACAGGCTGACAGCGCGAGAGGTGGAGGTGCTGCGCCTGCTGGCGAGCGGCCTTACCGATCTCAAGATAGCCGAAAAGCTGGTTCTCAGCCCGCGCACCGTACATACGCACATCAGCTCGATTTATACTAAGCTAGGCATTACTTCGCGCAGCGCGGCCACGCGCTATGCCATCGAACACGACCTCACTTGAGCCATTACCTGATCGGTAATTCTGTCTATAAAACCTCTGCATAACGATAGATACAAATTTACGCTATTCTGTCGATACATTTCCGCGCCCTGTGAGCTATTTGTCTTTTGGTCTGGGAAAAATTGAGAAGGAAAGTACCTGAGAAAAGGTCAGGTAAGAGTATATATGCGAGAATTTCGAACAAAAGAACCTCCGGTAATCACGGCGCGGCGAGCGAGCAACTCTGCCGATGCGTTTCAGAGTTACCTGCATGATGTTGGTCATCTTGACCTGCGCAATCTTACCCCTGACGAGGAAATTGATCTGGGGCAGCGTATCGCGGCAGGCAACGAAATGGCGCGGCGCAAGCTGATCGAGTCGAATTTACGACTGGTCATATCGATTGCGCGGCAATACTCCAACGCGGAAGTGCCTCTGGTAGACCTTATTCAGGAGGGCAATCTGGGGTTGATGCACGCCGCCGAAAAGTTTGACTACCAGCGTGGGTGTCATTTTGGTACCTACGCCACATGGTGGATTCGCCAGGCCATTAGCCGCGCTGCTGGCGATCAATCACGCTTGATTCATTTGCCGGAGCATGTGGCGACCCGTTTGCGTAAAGTGCGGCGTGTCGCGGCACTGCTTTCGCAGGAAAAAGGGCTTGATCCCGTTGAATTGCCGCCCGAGCAAATAGCCGAAGCTTGCGGTTTTAAGGTGGAGGAGGTCAAAAACCTGCTCGGTATCATCGAGCAACCGGTTTCGCTTGATGTGCCTGTGGATGATGAAAACCGTTACTCGCTCGTCGATACGATTGAAGATACTGCTGCCCCAACCCTCTCCGAAACCGTCTCGCAATACCTGCCGGGCGAGGAATTGCGTCGCTCGCTGGTCTTGTTGACCGAGCGGGAGAGGACTGTTATCATGCTGCGTTTTGGTATTGGCGATGGTCGAAGCCGCACTCTGCTCGAAATTGGAAGAGAACTGGGCATCTCGCGCGAGCGCGTGCGCCAGCTTGAAGTGAGAGCGTTACAGAAAATGCGGGCCTATTATGACAAAAAAAAGAGTAGAGAAGATGAACAAACATCTTAGCCTGGCACACCCTTTTTTCGCAGGGCGATTTAAAAGTGGGCTGGCGGAAGGCGACCGCATAATGTATGGAAAGGAAGGCGACCGCCAGGGTCGCCTTGCCGCCTTCTTTTTTTGCAGGGGCGCGTAGACGACCTCCAGTATATCTCATACTACATTTACGCGCGCATTTTCATACACAGAAATCTGCCTTTGTGTTACACGAAGGCTTTTATGTTGTAAAAATTTTGTTGATCTTCGCGCATTTTGCCAGTAAGAAAGGGGGACAAAAGCACTACAGTGTATTTGCAAACTCCATTGTAATGAAATGACATTGTAAAATAGTGTAATATATATGTGTAAAATAACATATTAGGTTGACATCGAGTGTCTGATCTTGTATAATCAGCGTTGTAATTACAATCCGTTGTAGGAGATTGCAAAATGGTAAGCCAGCAGCACATTATTATCATTGGGGCAGGTATCGTTGGGCTTTCGACCGCATATGCTCTCTTGAAGCGGGGTAAGCAACGTGTGACTCTGTTGGAACAAGCCTTTGTCGATCATGCAGGCGGCACATCGCATGGTTTTTCGCGCCTGTTGCGCTTTGAGTATGGAGGTGACGCGCTTTATTCTCGTATGGTACAACTGAGCCTGGAACGCTGGAAACACCTCGAAGTGTTAGGAGGGCGCGCGCTTTATACGCCTACGGGCGTACTAATGGCTGGCGCGAGCGATGATAGTTTCATCCACTCGAGTTACAGGATGGCGCGGTCAATGAGATTGCCCATTGCCTATCTGAGCGCAAAGCAGTGCAGCCAGCGTTTTCCCCAGTTTGCTATCAATGCCCGCGATGCTGTCGCCTATAACGCCGAGGGCGGTATTTTGCGCGCATCGGCCTGTTTGCAGACGTTGCGCGATGCAGTGCTGTCGATGGGCGGAGAAATTGTCGAAACCAGTCGCGTCACACGGATACTATATGGTGATGCGCGTCGCCCCTTGCAACTCTTTCTCGCTTCGGGACAGGTGCTAACTGCTGAGCGCGTGTTGGTTGCCGCAGGCCCGTGGATTCATCACCTGTTGCCGGAAGTGGAACTGCCGGTACGCATGACGCGCCAGTATTTGCTCTATTTTGCCGGTCTGCCTGCCGCCAGCTATGCGGCGGGAGCGTTTCCGGCGTTCCTGTCAGCTAACCTCTATGGTTTCCCCATTCACAGAGGTTGTAATGGCTGGGTCAAGGCGGCTTCGCACGATTTTGGTTCTACAGTTTCGCCCGATGACCGGACGCCACCAGATCAGGCAGTCATCGAACGGATTCGGGGCCAGCTCTCGGCCTTGTTGCCCGCGTTGCGCGATGCGCCACTGGCTCGCATCGATTCCTGTGTGTACGATGTTTCCCCTGACGAGCATTTTATTTTGGATTGCTTGCCCGATGATCCGCGTATAGTGATCGCTACTGGTTTAAGCGGTCATGGCTTCAAATTTGGCCTGCTCCTGGGCGAGCTATTGAGCAGTTTGCTTTGCGAAACCAGATCGGTTGTGTCGCTGGAACGCTTTGGGCTGGCGCGTTTCGCGCATAAGACTCATTCTTCTGCTGGAGCGGAACGAAGTTTTTTGCGCAGGCCGGAAACGCGCTTGGCGTTGACGCGGCGCTCGCGGCTGGCTGCTGTCGGGCGCGTAGGTTTGCGCGGCGTCTCAACGCGCTGAAACTCCTCCAGGCGCTCCTGCATCCGTGCGAACGCAGCTTCGCGGTTGGCATGTTGCGAGCGGCGTTCTGTAGCGGTGACGGTGATACCTGTCGGGCGATGCACTAAACGCACGCCCGTTTCAACCTTATTGCGGTGCTGCCCGCCCGGCCCACTGGCGATGAAGAACTCTACATCGCAGTCGCGTTCGAGCGATTCACGATCGGTTGGATATAATGGTGTCATGACAGGTACCTGCACTTCGTCCTGGTTGTTGCATTACAGGCAGTGCAGTTTCCAAAGAGACAGGTATTAGTGCTGTTGCGCATCTTTCACGATCGTCTTAAAAATCTGCTCTGCCTCCTGAACGGTCTGAGCGGCGCTAAGTTTAACATTCAGGCGACGTAGAAGGGCTATATCTTCTATTTTCTGAATGTGACTGGAAACAAGGGTGACAAGCGGCGGAAAACGGTCTTGTACAATATCAAGGACCGCACCGCGCCGTGCCTGAAGCTCGCCTTCATGAAACCCTTTTTGCCGTCCCTTTGCTATTATTTCCTGGTAGGCCCAGGCTTCTTCAAAAATGTCTTCTGATAACATGGCGAACCTCTTTCTGAGCCAGTCGCGGTCTTCCGTGTTCTTGAAGACAAGCGATGCAAATGTATAGGCCAGCGCGAGTAGATCACTTTTCCCCGCGCTATCAAGACTGACGATCATATCATCTACAACTTCATGTTGGATACCATTTTGAGTTAAAGGAAGCAGGGGAAGTAATCCCTCAATCCCCTCCTGTTTTAAGAACCCGCCAGGAATCTCCCAGAGCTTGATGGTATTAAACTCAAAGCGATGCACCACTACTCCATTGGGCAGCGGCACCTTATACGGTGATTGTACCACATTGCCATCTCGTGTAAGATAAATGACAAAGGAACACACAGGTAAATCCGTAATGATGGTGGCCTGAGCATTATATTTCCAGAGCCGCTTGTCCATGTTACCGTCACGCCGCTTCTGAAATTCGACATGCAAAATGACTTCCAGACCATCCCAGATGACAATGTACATCAAATCAGCTTCCAGGGTGCGGCTCTGCATTTCGTGGTTGAGTTCTCGTTCAAACATTGCGCCGGGAAGCAAAAACGATACGAGGTCTTGTTTATTCTTCTCCACCAGTAACTTCATAACGGAATCCCATTTTTTTGCCATACCCGATACCCCCACCATCTCTTTTATTGTGAAACAAGTGTACCATAAGGGAACTGGCTTGTCGAGAGGGTTGAGGGTATCCCTGGGATAATTTGCTGCCTTACAAGTGCTTCTCGAACCATGCCTTTATATGCCGCAGCCGTTCCAGGCGCGAATGCGGGTGGCCGCCGCGCGAGAGGCCGTGACTCTGGCCCTCGAAGCGCACGAAGAGTACTTCGCGGCCCATGTATTTGAGGGCGGCGAAGAGTTGTTCGGCCTGTTCGATGTTGCAGCGCACGTCGCTTTCGCTGTGGATGATGAGCAGGGGTGTATGAATGTCCTGCACGTAGGTGATGGGCGACATATGGCGGTGTCGCTCGGGTTCTTCGTAGGGTGCGCTTTCCAGATCATCGACGGCGAATTTCCAGCCGATGTCGCTGCTGCCGAAGAAGGATGAGCGGTCGGTAACGCTGCGGTCGGTGATGGCGGCTTTGAAACGGTTGCTATGGCTGATGAGCCAGTTGGTCATGAAGCCACCATAGCTGCCACCCATGACGGCGAGGCGGTTTTCATCGATATAGCCTTTCTGGATGACGGCGTCTACCCCGGCCAGAATGTCGTAGGAGTCTTTTTCGGCCCACGCGCCGCGCACCGCCAGGGCGAAATCGTGTCCATAGCCGATGCTGCCGCGCGGGTTGGTGTAAAGTACGACGTAGCCATTGGCGGCCAGCATATGCATTTCGTGGATGAAGCCGTAGCCATATTGCGTATTGGGACCACCATGAATCTCGACGATCAACGGGTACTTGCGCGCGGGATCGAAATCGGGCGGCTTGAGTATCCAGCCATCCATCGGCCAGCCATCCGCGCCCGTGTAGGCGATATGTTCGGGAGCAGTAAGCTGCAATTCGTTGAACAGATCGTCGTTGAAGGAGGTCAGGCGGCGCAAAGCTCCTGGCGTAGCGAGCGAACAGGCGAAAATTTCGGCCACGCGGGTAGGGTCTTCGATGAGGATGAGCAGGGTACTTCTGGACGCATCAAGCGAGAAGTCGAGCGCGTCCACACCTCCTGGGGTGAGCGTGGGCGGCTGTTTGCCTGAACCTTCGATAGAGATGGCATAGATACGCGATGCGCCGCGCTGCGAGGCTAATACATAAAGCGTCTTGCCATCGCGCGACCACGCGGGTGCGGGCATCAGTTGCTCGTCGGTAGTGTCGCTGTTGGTCCAGTCGCCACAACTGCCCTCAAATTCGTGCGAAAGGGCGCGCGCCGCGCTTTGTTGCGCGTTGGCATCAATGGTGTATAGCTCGTTGTGGCTGGCCGAACGCAGGCGCAGACCGCCTATAAAGGCGATGGTCTGACCGTCGGGCGACCAGGATAGTGAAGCGCATGAAAGTGTACCATCTGTAAGGCAGCGCAGGGTGGCGGGTTGGTCATTGTCTATGGCGAGCGTGTAGACATCGAAGCAAGGCAGGCTCCAGCGATCTTCGCCCCGGCTTGAAACGAAGGCGATGCGCGAGCCATCGGGCGACCAGGCCGCGTCGCGGTCGTCCCAATCACCCTCGGTGAGTTGTTGCGCTTCGCCGCCATTTGCATCGATGAAAAAGAGGTGCTGGCGGCGGTCATGGATGAAACCCACGCCATCAAGGCGATAGAATAATCTGTCGATGACACGCACTTTGGGCAGCGGTTTGCCGTCTTCGCTCTCCTCATCGAGTGGAGCGACCGTTGCGTCAAAGAGGATGCGCGAACTGTCGGGCGACCATTGTGGGTGAGATGCGCCATGTGGCATCAGCGTGAGTTGATGCGCCTCGCCGCCACCGGCAGGCATCAGCCAGATCTGGGGTTTGCCTTTGCTGGCTTTCTGCTCGCGTGTAGCATCTTTTCCCAATGGTTCGCCTTCGCGATCGGAGACGAAGGCTAGCCAGCGCCCATCGGGCGACCAGGACGGGCTGTGCGCGTTGGTACTCGCGCTGGTAAAGCGTCGCGCCTCGCCACCATGCGCTGGAATGGTCCAGATAGCGCTGCGATAGGCATGGTTGCGCTCATCGATGGTGGTGACGACAAAGGCCACGCGCTGTCCATCGGGCGACATGCGCGGCCTGCTCAGAATTTTGAATTGATAGAGGTCTTCTATCGTGATAGTGCGTGTCATTGGCTCCTACTTTATGCTAATTCTATCGGATGTATTACCCCACGCCTGCCCCGGACGCCCACGAGGGGCGTCCCTACATGTTGGTTTGGCCCCACGCCTGCCCCGGACGCCCACGAGGGGCGTCC